>NZ_JAPSKZ010000266.1 GCF_031181185.1 Phenylobacterium sp.
CCTATCAGCTTGTCTATTGCACGCCGCGTCCGGTATCGGCCGAACCGTGGCCCGAGGGCACGGCGGACCTGAGCCGACAATGCTACGAGATCTTCTCCGGCGTGGTGCGCGAGATCGCGGCGCTCGGCCGTCTGCGGACGGGCGGGGCGGATTCAGCCGCCCAAGCGCTCTGGATGGGCTGCCACGGGGTGGTGGCGCTGCTGACATCCCGGCCGGCGTTCGGCTGGGCCGATCGCGAGGAGCTGCTGAAGGTCAGCCTCGACGGCATGCTGCACGGGCTGGTCATCGACTGACTTTGGGCGCGTTGTTCGCGCTCGCGGTCGCCGCGGGCGCCGAGGCCGCGCCGCGGGTGCTGTCCCTGGACTCATGCGCCGACCAGTATGTCCTGGGCTTGGCTCCGCGCGAGGCCATCGTGGGCCTCTCCACGCGCGCCGACGACGCCGATTCCCGCCTGCGCCACCTGGCCCGCGGTCTGCCGATGCGCCGGATCGACCTTGAGACCGTGCTGTCCGTGCGGCCGGACGTCGTCGTCCGCTACTGGGGCGGCGAACCCCGGCTGATCGCCGCCTTGCAGCGCCGCGGCGTCCGGGTCGTGACCATTCCGGACGCCACCAGCTTCGCGGACGTGCGCGCCACGGTGCGCAAGGTCGCCGCGGCGATCGGCCAGCCGGCCCGCGGCGAAGCCGCCATCGTCCGCATGGACACTCAGCTCGCTGGCGCTGCGGGCGCCTGGAAGGGCGCTCGCGCCCTCTACCTCACCCCCGGCGGGCTCACCGCAGGTCCGGGGACCCTGATGGACGCGGTTCTGCGCGCGGCGGGGATGACCAACGCCGAGACGCGACCGGGCTACCAGACCGTCTCGCTCGAGCAAATGGCGCTGACGCCGCCGAAGACGGTGGTGCTGGGCTTCTTCGACACCTTCCAGCTCGCGGGCGACAGCTGGGGCGCGGGCCGCCATCGGGTGCTGCAGCGGATCGCGGAGACGCGCTCCGTCGCCAGCCTTCCCGGCGCCCTGTTGGGCTGCCCCGACGTCGGCGCGGCCGAGGCGGCGTTGCTGCTGGCTTCGGAGGCCCCGCGATGAGGCCGCTGGCGATAAACCTCTTGCTGACGCTCGCGGCGCTCGCGATGGCCGGCGCGGGCCTGTTCCTCGGCGAGATCCAGCTGTCGGGCGCACAGATCGCGGAGGGTTTCGCCGACCCGGCGTCAGGGCCGGGCGTCGTGCTGTTCGAGATCCGCCTGCCGCGGACAGCGGCGGCCCTGGTCGTGGGCGGCGCCCTGGGGCTCGCCGGCGCGGTGATGCAGGGCCTGCTGCGCAACCCGCTCGCCGACCCCGGCGTCCTGGGCGTCTCGGGCGGCGCCGGCCTGGGCGCGGCGCTGGCCATCTCGCTCGGCCTCGCCGGCGCGCCCGGCGCGATCGAAGCGGCGGCGCTCGCCGCGGCCCTGCTGGTGGGTCTGGTGCTGACGGGTCTGGCCGCGCGTTTCCGCGAGCCGGAGACGCTGATCCTGTTCGGCGTGGCGCTGTCCGCCTTCCTGGGCGCGCTGACCTCGCTGGTCTTCAACTTCTCGTCCTCGCCGGTGACCTTGGCCGAGGTGCTGGGCTGGCTGCTGGGCTCGGTGGCGAACCGCGACTGGATGGACATCGCGCGGCAGATTCCGGCGCTGGCGGTTGGCGTTGGCCTTGCCATGTACGCTGCACGCGGACTCGTCATGCTGACCCTTGGCGATGAAGCTGCAGCGCTCTCGGGCCTGCCGATGACGCGGTTGCGCGCCGCCGCCGTGGCCGGGGCCTCCCTCCTGACCGGAGCCTCCGTCGCGATGGCCGGCATCGTGGGCTTCGTGGGCCTCGCTGCGCCCCATCTGGTGCGCGCGGGGGCGGGCGGCGATCCCGGGCGCGTCCTGCTGCCCTCGGCCCTGGCCGGCGCCGTGCTGTTGGCGGCTGCAGACCTGGCCGCGCGGCTGATCCCCACCGATCTGGAGCTGAAGCTAGGCGTGGTGACGGCGCTGTTCGGCGCGCCCCTGTTCGCCCTCATCGCCTGGCGCGCGGCGCGGAGCTGGCGCGGATGACCCCGGCGCTCGCTCTCCGCGAGGTGTCGGTTCGCCGCGGCGCCGGGCTGGTCCTGGATCGCGTGAACCTCGACGCTCGATCCGGTGAGGTGTTGGGCGTCGTGGGCGCCAACGGTTCGGGCAAGACGACACTCCTGCGGGCGGCGCTCGGCTTGATCCGACCGGCCGCTGGCCGGGCCGAGCTTGCCGGCGGTGAGGTGCGCCGGCTCTCCGAGGTCGAGCGGGCGCGGTTGGTCGGCTACCTGCCGCAGGAGCGGCACGTGGGCTGGAACATGACGGCCTGGCGGGTGGCGAGCCTAGGCGCCTTTCACGCCCGGCCGGCCGAGGCGCGGATGCGCGCCGACGCCGCGCTCGCCCGCGTCGGTCTCTTGGACCTGCGCGATCGGGGCGTGCTGGAGATGTCGGGCGGAGAACGCGCGCGCGTGCTGCTTGCCCGGCTCCTCGCGACGGAGGCGCCGCTGATGGTGGCCGACGAGCCGATCGCGGGCCTCGATCCCGACGCCCAGCTTCTGGCGCTGGACCTTCTACGCGAAGAGGCGAACCGCGGCGCGGCCGTGGTGCTGACGCTCCACGACCTGGGGCTCGCGGCGCGCTACTGCGACCGGCTGTTGGTGCTGGCGAGCGGACGCGTCGTCGCCGACGCTTCGCCCGCCCAGGCGCTCACGCCGGCCGTGCTGGCCGAGGCCTTCGCGCTCGACGGGCGGTTGGAGCTCGCGTCCGACGGCGCCATGCTGGTCGCCAGGCGGCGAGGGGGCCGGCCATGACCTTTGCGAAGTGGACGTTCACGCTGGGCGGCGTCTGGGGCCTGCTGATCGTCGGTCCGATGCTGTTCCTCGAGGGCTGGATCGCTGCAAACGACCGCGGCCCCGTGGCCTATCCCGAGACCTACTACGGCTTCGTTGGCTCGGTGCTGGTCTGGCAGCTGGTCTATCTGACCATCGGCCGCGACCCGCAGCGATTTCGGCCGCTGATGCCGCTGGCCATGCTCGCCAAGCTGGCGTTCGGGGTTGCAGTCTGGACGCTGTACGCGACCGGCCGCACGCCGCTCAACATCGCGGTGGTCGCCACGCCGGACCTTATCCTGGCGGCGCTGTTCGCGGTCGCCTGGCGGAAGACGAAACCGGCCTAGGGGCTCGCTGTCTGCACCGCGACACTTTGCGGGTAGCCGTAGCCGCCGCGCTTCAGGTCGCTAGAGAGCGTGATCGGCGCCGAGCCGCCGTTCAGCTTGGCCCGGTAGACCTGCATGTTCTCCATGACCCGCATGATGTAGTTGCGCGTCTCGGAGAACGGCACGCACTCGATGAAGTCCAGCGGATCGGTCGAG
>NZ_JAPSKZ010000044.1 GCF_031181185.1 Phenylobacterium sp.
CTTCCGTCCGCCACTCGGGCCGGAACGAGGGCAGGCCGTGCGCCTCGGTCTGCAGCTCGCGCTCGTAGCGGTCGACGCGGACCTCCAGGATGCGCCTGGCGTCCAGCCACGCGGTCACGGCCCCGGGGCCGCCGATCCGCTTCATCAGCACGTCGGCGGCGGTGTTGTCGCTCATGGACACCGCCGCAGCCAGAAAGTCCCGGGTGGTGTAGTCCCGCCGGCCGGGCCAGGCCGCCGAGATCGGCGAGAACGGCGGCGACAGCATCTCCTCGGTCAGCACGAACTCCTCGTCGAGGGTCAGGCGCCGGGCGTCGACCTCGGCCAGCACGGCGGCGCCCAGCAGCATCTTGAAGACGCTCTGCATCGGGAACCGCCGCTCGCCGGCGAAGGTGAAGACCTCACCGCTCTCCAGGTTCGTCAGCCCCACGCCCAGGGCGCCCGGCCGGGCTCGGGCGGCGATCTCGGCCATCGCTTCGTTCAGGCCGTCCATGTCCAGCCTCGGCGTGTCCGACGCCGTCAGCGGTTCGCCCGGGCCGCAGCCGACCAGCCACACGGCCGCTCCCGCCGCCAGCACCGATCGCCGGCAGAGGCTTGCGTTCGGCGGGGAGGGCTTCTCTAAACGCGTCATGTCCGAAGCATCCTATCCGGCGCCTGTCGTCATCCTGAACGCGCCGCAGTTGGCCGAGAACATCGGCGCCGCCGCCCGCGTCATGGCGAACTTCGGCCTCACGGAGCTGCGCCTCGTCAACCCGCGGGACGGCTGGCCCCAGGAACGCGCCTGGGCCTCGGCCTCGGGCGCGGACTGGCCGCTGAACGCCGCGCGGGTCTTCGACAGCGTCGCCGCGGCCATCGCCGACCTGCAGCTGGTGTACGCCACGACGGCCCGCCCGCGCGAGCTGACGCTGCCGGTGCTGACGCCCCGCCAGGCGGCGGGCGAGCTCCACGCCGCGGCCGAGCAGGGCCAGCGGACCGGCCTCCTCTTCGGCGGGGAACGGGCCGGGTTGGAGACCCAGGACATCGCGCTCGCCCAGGCGGTGGTGACCATCCCCATCGATCCGCGCTTCCGTTCGCTGAACCTGGCCCAGGCCGTCGCCATCAATGCGTACGAGTGGCGCGCGACCGCCGCCGACCGCCCGCCGCCGAACTTCCGCGAAGCCGCGCCGCCCGCGACCGGCGAGGCCCTACTCGGTCTCTACGAACACCTCGAGCGCGAGCTCGAGACCGCCGGCTTCTTCCACCCGCCCGAGAAGACGCCGAACATGATCCAGAACCTGCGCGCCGCGCTGGGGAAGGCGCGCTTCACCGACCAGGAAGTCCGCACGTTCCGCGGCGTGATCACCGCGCTCAGCCGAGGCCGCGGCAAGGTGCTGGAGAAGATCGCCGGCAAGAAGGGCGGCGAGGGCGACACGTCGTCCTGAACGCGAGCGTGGCCAGAGCGTCTGGTTGAATTCGCGGGCTTACGCGCCCATACGGATGCGATCATGGACATCGAGGCCCCCGCCCGCCCCCCTGTGATCGCCGGGCGATCGCGCTCCGCGCCCGCGGCGCCGTTCCTGCCGATGAGCCGGGCCGAGATGGACGCGCTGGGCTGGGACGCCTGCGACGTCGTGCTCGTCACCGGCGACGCCTATGTCGATCACCCCAGCTTTGGCATGGCGATCATCGGGCGCCTCCTGGAGGCGCAGGGCTATCGCGTCGGCATCATCTCCCAGCCCGACTGGCACTCGGCCGAGCCGTTCAAGGCGCTGGGCAAGCCGCGGCTGTTCTTCGGCGTCACCGGCGGCAACATGGACTCGATGGTCAACCGCTACACGGCGGACCGTCGGATCCGCAGCGACGACGCCTATACGCCGGGCGGCGAGGGTGGGCGGCGGCCGGACCGCTGCACGCTCGTCTATTCGCAGCGCTGCCGCGAAGCGTACAAGGACGTGCCCATCATCCTGGGGGGCATCGAGGCCTCGCTGCGCCGGATCGCCCACTTCGACTACTGGTCCGAGAAGGTGCGTCGCTCGGTCCTGGCCGACGCCAAGGCCGACCTCCTGCTCTACGGCAATGCCGAGCGGGCGGTGGTCGAGGTGGCCAACCGCATCGCCGCGGGCGAAAACGCGCGCGAGATCCACGACGTCCGCGGCGTCGCGCTGTTCCGCAAGGTCCCCGAGCACTACGTCGAGCTGCCGGCCGACGACCTGGACTCCCCCGACGAGGGCGCGGCGCGCAAGCCCGGCGACGTGGTCATCCGCCTGCCGTCCTACGAGCAGGTCGAGAAGGACTCCGAGGCCTACGCCCGGGCCAGCCGCGTGCTGCACCGCGAGAGCAATCCCGGCAACGCCCGGCCGCTGGTCCAGCGCCACGGCGACCGTGACCTGTGGCTGAACCCGCCGCCGATCCCGCTGACGACCGAGGAAATGGACGCGGTCTACGACCTGCCGTACGCGCGGGCGCCGCATCCGTCCTACGGCGACGCCAAGATCCCCGCCTGGGAGATGATCCGCTTCTCGGTGACGATCATGCGCGGCTGCTTCGGCGGCTGCACCTTCTGCTCGATCACCGAGCACGAGGGCCGCATCATCCAGAGCCGGTCCGAGGCCTCGATCCTGCAGGAGATCGAGAACATCCGCGACAAGACGCCGGGCTTCACCGGCGTGATCTCCGACATCGGCGGGCCGACGGCGAACATGTACCGCATGGCCTGCAAGGACCCGAAGGTCGAGGCCTCGTGCCGCCGGCCATCGTGCGTCTTCCCCGGGATCTGTCCGAACCTGAACACGTCGCACGACGACCTGATCCGCCTCTACCGCAAGGTGCGCGAGGTGCAGGGTGTGAAGAAGGTGCTGGTGGCCTCGGGCGTCCGCTACGACCTGGCCGTCGAAAGCCCCGAATATGTCGAGGAGCTGGTCACCCACCACGTGGGCGGCCTCCTGAAGATCGCCCCCGAGCACACCGAAGAGGGGCCGCTCGACAAGATGATGAAGCCCGGCATCGGGACCTACGATCGCTTCAAGGAGCTGTTCGACGCCGCCGCCAAGAAGGCGGGCAAGAAGTACCACCTGATCCCGTACTTCATCGCCGCGCACCCGGGCACGACCGACGAGGACATGATGAACCTCGCGCTGTGGCTGAAGAAGAACAACTTCCGCGCCGACCAGGTGCAAACCTTCCTGCCCTCGCCCATGGCCACGGCGACCGCCATGTACCACTCGGGCGTCAACCCGCTGAAGGGCGTCCGCCGCGGGACGAGCGAGAAGGTCGAGACCGTGAAGGGCCTGCGCCAGCGCCGGCTGCACAAGGCCTTCCTGCGCTACCACGACCCCGAGAACTGGCCGGTGCTGCGCGACGCGCTGCGCGCCATGGGCCGCGCCGACCTCATCGGCCCGCGGCCCGACCAGCTGATCCCGGCGCACCAGCCGGGCGGCGGCCGGCCCGGTGGGCCCCCGCGGCGCCATCCCGGGACCAAGTTCACCACCAAGGGCGTGCCGATCAGGAAGTGACCCGCTGGAGGACGGCGGCGAAGAAGCCGTCCGTCCCATGCCTGGCCGGCGTCAGCGACAGGTAGTCCGGATGCGCCGAGCCCTTCAGCTCCGGCGCGGCCTCGGCGAGCGGCGTGACCCGGAAGTCCGGATGCGCGGCGAGGAAGGCGTCCACCTGCGCCTCGTTCTCGTCAGGGAGCAGCGAGCAGGTGGCGTAGACCAGCCGCCCGCCCGGCCGCACCAGCCGCGCGGCGCTGTCCAGGATCTGCGCCTGCAGCGCGACCAGCGTCTCCAGGCCCGTCTCCTGCGCCCGCCAGCGCGCGTCTGGATTGCGCCGCCAGGTGCCCGTGCCGCTGCAGGGCGCATCCACCAGCACCCGGTCGAACCCGCCCTTGTGCCGCTTCACCCATGGGTCGCGTTCGGTGGTCAGCGGCCGCGTCTGGATGTTGTGCAGCCCGGCGTTGCGGAAGCGCTGGGCCGCCCGCTTCAGCCGGCTCTCCGAGACGTCGCAGGCGACCACCTGGCCCCGGTTCTCCATCTGCGAAGCGATCGCCAGGGTCTTGCCGCCCGCGCCGGCGCAGAAGTCCACCACCCGCTCGCCGGCCCGCGCGTCCACCAGCAGGGCGACCAGCTGCGAGCCCTCGTCCTGGATCTCGGCCGCACCGGTCTTCAGCATGGGCAGGCGCGCGAGCGAGGGGCGCAGGCCCACCCGGATTCCCAGAGGCGCCATCCGCGTCGGCTCGGCCGGCAGCCCCAGCCGGCGCAGGTCCGTCAGCACCGCCTCGCGGCTGGCCTTCAGCGGATTGACCCGCAGGTCCAGCGGCGGCGGCGTCAGCATCGCCGCCAACTCGCGGGCGAACGCGTCGCCAAAACGCTGGCGCAGGGCGTCCTCGGCCCAGGCGGGACATTCCGCCCGCACCGCCTCGGGCATGTCCGGATGCTCGACCGTGCCGCCCTGCAGCTGCCCCAGCAGCGCCCGCTCGTCCGCGCCCAGGCCGCCCAAGAGGCGCTGGATCTGCTCGCGCGTCCGGCCCTGGCCCAGCGCCAGCCACGCCAGCAGGCGGTTGCGCGGCGTGGCCGCCCGTCCATGCATCGCCAGGCGCCAGTCCAGCCGCGCCCGGTGGCGCAGCACTTCGTAGAGCAGTTCCGCGATCTCGCCGCGCGCCCACTCGGGAATCTGCCGCCGCGTCCGGAACCAGGCCGAGACGACCGCGTCGGCCGGCCGTGCGACGCGCTCGACCTCTTCCATCAGCTCGAGGGCGGCTAGCAGGCGGGCGTTCGGCGTCACGGCGGGCGGCGGGTCCAGGACGGAAGGGGAGGGCCTTCTACGCCGGCTTTCCGCGCAAGGCGACGCGCAGGCGGCGCCGAATTGACACGGAAGCCCGCACCGCCGACTTTGCCGCCGCTGGAGTGGAGCGCGCGTGATCAACTTATCTGTGAGGTATTTGCAGCCGCCGCATGGGGACGGGGACAAACCCGATCGTCCAGATCGCCCCGGCTCGCGAACAGCTCCGCGCGGCGACGAGCTGCCTTATCAGGTCGAAGTGTGGGACGAGAGCGGCACGGCCCCCGAGTTCGTCATCGCGGTGACGGTGAACTCCTCGGTCGGCTACGCCGCCTACTATGCAGCCGCCCGCGCCTACCCTGGCCGCATCATCACCCTGTCTTGCGATGGTCTGGTTCTGAGCCGCTGGACGGGGCAGGTCCATTGAACGTGGCCGGCATTGGTTAGAAGCAAGTCGCCCGCGCCCCGACCACAGCCTCATGGCAGGCCGCCGGAGCAGGCTGGCGAAGACCTGGTGTTCACGGTGCAGCTCTGGGACCTCGCGCGCTTGAAGCCCGAACGCACGATCGGCCGCGCGGCGAGCCTGGAGGTCGCCTCGGCGATCTACGCCGCCGCCGTCCTGGCGCACCCTCATCGCCGGGTGGTCCTGCTCCGGGGCGCCGAGGTGATGAAGTCGACGGGCTGACCGCGCTCGGATCCGCCTCAGGCGAGCGACAGCACCCTGAACCCGGCCCCCGCCGCCGTGAAGTCGAGCGGCTTCGCCGGCACCCACGATCGGACCTCGTCCAGCGGCGGTCGGCCGCCGCGGCCATCCCGCACCGCCAGCCAGACGCGCTCCTCGTCCTCGAAGCGCATGGCGCTCAGCACGCCGGTCTCGTACGCGCCGGTGTCCAGGCCGATCCGGGCGGGCGTCACGGCGGGCCGGTCGCCGTCCCAGGTGTGGCCGTGGACGATCACCTTCTCGAACGGCCCCCGGGCTTCCAGGAATTCGCGGCGGATCCACAGCAGGTCGCGCTCGCTCTGCCCGCGCAGCGGCTCGCCCGGCGCTACGCCCGCGTGCACGAAGGCGAAGTCCCCGACCACCGCCATCAGATCGAGGGTCTGCAGCAGCCGCAGGTGCGCGGCGGGCATCCGGCGCAGCAGCTCGTCCCGCGCGGTCGCATAGGCAGCCAGCCCGTCCTCCGGATCGGGCGGGTCCACGCCATACAAGGCCAGCGTCGCTGCGCCGCCGAAGGCCAGCCACGGCCCGCCATCGCTCGGCGCATCCAGGAACCTCAGCAGGGCGTCCTCGTGGTTGCCCTTCAGCAGGCAGACCTCGAAAGGCGCCTGGGACTTCAGAAGGCACAGCGCCTCCACCACCCGCGCGCTGTCCGGCCCACGGTCCACATAGTCGCCCAGCAGGATCAGGGTGGTGGCGCGGGGTCCGGCCGCCGCCGCGTCGTCGCCTAGCCGCTGGAGCAAGGCGATAAGCAGATCGTAGCAGCCGTGGACGTCGCCGATCGCATAGACGCGGCGGCCCTCCACGGGCCCGCCCGCGGCGCCCAGCCGGGACCGGCCGGGGGCGCGCCCCGAAACCTGCACCAGCCCGCCCCCGGCGCCGGCCGACGAGAAGCGGGCGATCGGGCTGAAACGCGCTCCGGGCGGCGCAGCGGGCCAGCGCGCCAGGACCTCGGCCACGTCCGCCGCGACGCCCTCCCAGGACGAAGCGAGGTCCCGTCGCGCGGCTTGTCGCAAGGTCGATTGGTCGACGCGCTGAAGCATCCTCCACCGTTGCGCCGCCGGGCTTGAACCGGGCCTGAACGGAGCCTTGCGGGCGGGCGCTTCTCTTGTCCTTGTTCTGGAGTAAGGTGCTCGGACGTTCTCGGGACAACGCGAGCGAGCAAGATGACTTTGCGTGCCAAGCCCGTCGCCCAAATCGCCGGCCTCACCGCTCTGCTCGCCTTGATGGCCCATCCCGCACCAGCAAGCGCTCAGAGCGAAGCCCAATCCCTGGCCGACCTGGTCGGCGCCCCGCTGCCGAAGTTCCCGGAGGGGGAGGAGCTGCAGGCTCTCCTGAAGGCCGCCGCCGCCCATCCGCTCGGCAGCGCCGAGAACCCTGTCCGCCTCGGCAGCATCCGCGCCTCCTACATCTACATCAGCCGGCTGCGGTGCGCGGACGGCTCGCGGCCCGCCTCACGGCGCCTCGGACAGTCGAGCAAGATGGCCTTCGGTCGGATCGCCGACGCCTACCAGGTCGATTGCGGCGCCCGCGCCCCTGGATCGGTCGAGGTCCACATCGATCCGTACCACCCCGGCCATGACGAAGGCCGCGCCCCGCCCGGCTTCACCCTGGCGGCTGCGCCCGCTGAACCGCCCGCCGCGCGGCGGCCACGCTAAGCGTCGCCTGGCGTTGCGGCGAACGGGCCAAGTAGCAGCGGATCGAACCGCCAGGGCCGGCGTTGCCGCGTCCATGCGAGCAGATGCCAAGCTTATCTCCGGCGGGTGCGCCTGCGGCGCGGTCCGGTTCCACGCCCGTACGCAACCTCTGCGGATCGGGCTTTGCCACTGCATGACCTGTCGAAAGGCTCATGCCGCCGCCTTCAACCCCTTCGTCGTCTTCAAGGCCGAGGCCGTGGAAGTCACCGGCGAGCCGCGCAGCTGGTTCAGCTCGCAAGGCTATGATCGGCAGTTCTGCGGCGAGTGCGGCTCGCGGGTCATCGCGCGCAACGGCGATGAGGTGGAGGTCTCCCTAGGAAGCCTGGATGAGCCCGGCGTGCTCGAGCCGCAGTACGAATCCTGGATCGTCCGCCGCGAGCCCTGGCTCCGCCCGCTGGACAAGCCGCAGCACGACCACGAGCGGCAGGCCTAGGATCACGACGGCGGCGGCCGGCGAACCGGGCCGCCCCTTACTGCGGCGCGGGCGCCTCGCCTCCGTCTTCCCGGACTTCCGCGGCCCCGATGAAGGCGACGCCGGCCTCGTCCAGCACCCACATGCCGAGGAAGGACGGATCCTGCGGATCCAGCTCCTCGTCGATCAGGTCGCCCTCGTAGAGGCTGACGTTGCTGTAGTCGAAGTCCAGGGACAGCTGTGCGGCGAGGCCCAGCATCTCGTCGGCCATCCGGCGCGCGTACCCGATGGCTTCGCTCTCATTGCCGAAATCGTCCGCGAGGGTGTTGATCTCGGCCTCGTCGCTGCCTTGCGCCGCGCTGGTGGTGACGATGGTGTAGGCGGGCATGGTCATCTCTCTTGCTTGGGAAGGCCTCACCTACCGCGTTTCAGGACCCAGCGGGGCACAAACTGAAAGACCGCTGTGCGCCTGGGCGGTGACGCGCCGGACTGTGCCTGTTATATTATAACAATGAAGCCATCCGACACGACCGCCGTGCGCAGCATCTTCAACCGGGAAATGGCCGACGCGTACGACCGCCGGAACAGCGCGCTCGCGCCCATCTCCGACGCGCTGCACTTCCTCCTGCGGCTGACCCTGGAAGACCTGCCGGCCGACGCCCGCGTGCTGGCGTGCGGCGAGGGCGTGAGGCTGCGGCCTGCCAGCGTCGCCACTCGCAGCCTGACGGCGGGGTCGGCGATGCGCCCGGAGCAGAGCCTGGCGCTCGCCTCAGAGGCCGACATCCAGCGGCCGCACCTCAACCTGTCTGCGGTCCCGATGCTGTGATAGGGCTTCCATCGGCGATAGGCCCGCGCGTCATGGCCAGGCTGGACGCCGGCTGCGGAGAACGTGAATGGCCGGACTGAAAGACAAGCGGGGGTTCATCGACAAGGAGCGTCTCGACCTCTCCGAGCGCCAAGCCGTCGAATATTGGATGAAGCGCTGGGGCGTCACCCGCGACCAGATCACGGCCGCGCACCGCAAGGTGGGACGCCTCACGAAGGACATCGCCGCCGAACTCGGAAAGAAGCGCTAAGGAGACCGGCCTCACGGCCGCGATGGGTCGGTGTGGCGGTGCGGTTGAGGCGCGCGTCCGCCTAGCGGTTACAGGCGGTTTGGATGGCCGCCACGATCTTCCGCGCCTGTGCCGGCTTCTGCAGGCACGGAACTCCGGAAAGCGGCTCTGGGATGATCCGGTGATCGTACCCGGTGACGAGGACGATCGGCACGCCCAGCTGCAGGAGGCGCTCCGCAGGCGCGAAGTCGGGACCGAGGCCGAGATTGATGTCGACCAGCGCGCAATCGGCTTGCCGGCGTTCGGCTTCCAGGAGAGCCGGTTCGGCGGCGGCGAAAGGCCCCAGAACGCTTGCGCCGGCGTCCTCCAGCACCCCTCGGGTGTCTTCCGCGATGTAGAAGTCGTCCTCCAGCACCAGCACCGAAAGGCCGGAGAGCGGCGCGGGTTGCGACATTCGGGCCTTCCTCTCAGGCTCAGTCTGGAACGTCAGTGTCCAGGATGCTCTCGCCGCGAATCAGCGGGAGTTCGATCGTGCACTCAACTCCGCCTGGGTTCAGTTCGATCCTTCCCACCCCATCCAACTCGTACGGGACCCTTCGGGTGATCAGCTCGGTGCCGAACCCCTGGCGACGGGGCGCGGCCTCGGCCACCCGGACGCCGGATTCGCGCCACTGGAGGCGCAGCCAGTCCACCTGCCCGCGGCGTTCCGTTTTCCACTCCACGCTCAAGCGCGCGCCCGGCTGACCCAGCGCGCCATACTTGATGCTGTTGGTCGCAAGCTCGTGCACGGCCAGGGTCAGCACTTCCGCAGCCTTCGGCGCCAGCTGTACCGGCGGGCCGGAGACTCCAACGCCCTCTTCGCTGGCCTGCGCGAGCAGTTCCTCTCGCACAAGTCCCTCCAGGTCCACGCCGGCCCCAACCGAGCGGGTCAGCAACGCCTGGGTGCGGGCCAGGGCGTCGATACGTCCCTCCAGTTGCTCCGAGATCTGCTCGGCCGTGAGGCCGCCAGCCACGGTTCGCCGCACGATGGATCGCACCATGGCCAACACGTTGCGAACCCGATGCTGCAGCTCGGCGATGAGGACGGCCTGCCGTTCCTCGTGCCGCCGCCGGTCCGTGACGTCCTGGGCGATCTTCAGGTAACCGAGCAGTTCGCCGCCATTGTCTCGCAGGGCGATCGTCTGCCCGTCCAGGAAGACGCGGCTGCCGTCCTTGCGGACGTGCCATCGGACGTTTCCGGCCGCGCCACGGTCCCGGGCGGCCGCCAGCTCCTGCTCCGGAACGCCGGCCTGGCGATCCTCCTCGGTGAAAATCCGTCGGGTGGTGTGACCCACCACCTCGGCGGCGGTCCACCCCAGGATCTCGTTCGAACCGGCCAGCCAGTCTGTGATGCGGTCTTCCGCGTCGCTGAGCACGACCACATAATCCCGGGCGCTCTCGACGAACAGGCGCAGGCGCTCGTCGGAGCGCCGGAGCTCCGCCACGGTCTTCAGGCGATCGACCACCGGGCCCAGCACCATCGCGTAGGCCTTGAGGAACTCGATGTCGTCCTGGTCGAACTCCCGGGCCTGTCGCGCATCGACCTGCAACACGCCATAGGGCTTTCTGCCCGGCAGCAGGATGGGCACGTTCACCAGCGCAATGACGCCGTGCTCCAGCAGGAAGTCGGGAAAGTGAAAGCGCGTCTCATGGGCGAGGTCGTTCGTGATGACCGGCTCGGTCTTCTTGATGGCATAGGCTTCCGACGATCGTTCGTTCAGATCGACGCGCTGCTCACCGACGACTCCGGGACGCCAGCCCACCCCTGCACGCACAAGCGCCGTCTCGGCGCCGTGCTCGATCTCGAGGATCTTGGCCAGATCGGCGCCGAGCGCGTCCGCAACCAGCTCGCAGGCTCGATCGAGCACCTTCTGCAGGTCGTCGTTGTCGAGAACGAAATCGCCGAACTGCGCCAGGACCCGCTGCCGTTTGAGATGTTCATCTCTGCTGACCATGTCGCTTCAACGCTCGAGCGCTCCGATCGTCGATGCGCAGGTTCAGCGGCCGCTACGCGCCACAAGCGGACGTTGCCATAGCCCGCTCTCGACGCGGATACCCTTGGGGCGGCTTGCGAGGGTAGCGCGCTGCGCAGGCGCTAGCGGCGGGCGCCTAGTGAGGCTGCGCCATCGCCTTCAATTCGAGATAGCCAGGATCGAAGTCCCCAATTCCCCGCAGCTGCGCCTCGTCGTGGATCGTCACGATCGACGCGCGCCACGAGATCACACCCTCAGCCTTGAGCTCTTGGAGCGTGCGGTTGATGTGCACGGATGAGAGGCCGAGCGCGTCACCCAGCTGCGCCTGCGTGACCGGGAATGAGAAATGATCGCTGTCTGCAAGCCCGAGCGCTTCCATACGTGTGAACATCTCGCAGATGAGGTGGGCGACCCGCTGTTTGGCTGTGCGCCGGCCGACGCTGGTCAGCCACTGACGGAAGACGCCTGCATCGACGACGGCATCACGCCAGAAGGCTACGGCGAGGTTCGGTCTCGCCGACAGTAGGGCCAAGACAGCCTCGTGCGGGATGAACGCGACCCGCCCGGCAGAAATCGAACTTATCGCGTGATCCAAGTGCGGCAGGTGCAGGCTGTCCCGGTCGGGGAGGTCGCCCGGTATGTGGAAGGCGACGATCTGCCGGCCGCCATTGGCGGTGAGAACATGCCGGCACATCCAGCCTTCGATGACGAAACAGCACTCGCTGGGTGTTGATCCCTGAGGGATCAGGTCGACACCGGCCTCGACGCTGCGCGTCCGCAGCGGCAGCTCCGCCACAGCCCGTTTGTCCTGAGCATCGAGCCTAGTGACGCTCTCAAGCTTTCTGATCAGCCGCCCATGCTCGGGGGTCGGCTCAGAGTAAGGGGACACTGGCTGCCTTTCGCCTCTTGCGAGCGACCAAGGTAGCCACCTGCTGATTGTAGTTGGTGTGCTCCGTCGTGGCTGGCCTGTCGCTCAACCAGGTTGCTCAGGACGAACATGGAGCAAGTTGCTCCCGCGGCAGGGCGCGAACATCACCGGCGGCGAAGGGGCGGCCAGCGCTTGGCAGCAGATGGAGAAGAGGATGAACCGGGCCTCGTCCGTGACGATCACCTTCCACTCGCCCGAGTTCCAGAACTCAAACGCGTGTTCACGGAGCATGGCGCCAGCCACCGCAACCGCTTCAACACGAGCGGCAGCCAAGTCGGGAAGCTCGGTGCCTTCTTCGTCCGGGATAAGGACGCTGTCAGCGACGTGGAAGAAAAAAAGAGGCAAGGACGTCTCCCGTGAGCCGGGAGCGAAAAGCTCTCAGTCGTCAGCGGGCCCTAACAGGTCTGACGATTTATCCATGTTAGCACCGAGCAACTTGAATTGCACGGCCGCCTCGAGGCTAAGCTAAAGAAAAGTCTAAAAAAAAGACGACGGGCAGCGGCGCCTTGGGAACGGCTAGGTGACTGCCGGGCTAACATAGAGCAAACGCGGAGAGCCCTGTCGTGCCTACCCCCCAGGAGTTGCGTAACGAGGCTGCCGAGGCCGACGAATTGGCCAAACTCGTGAGTTATGCTCCCGACAAGCAATGGCTCAAAGACAAGGCCGAAGCGTTGCGACACCACGCTGAATGCCAGGAGAAAACCTCCGCAGGTCGCCTGACGACGAACCCTGAACCTCCGCGTCGCGAATAGCGGCTCAGCCTGCAAGGGCTTCCGGGCGCGGCTCGCGAGAGGTCGAGAGCTCGGGGGGAGCCGAGCGGCCGGGTTTGCGCGTAGATTGTTGGTTGGACTAACTCAGATAAGTCCGCGAAGGGCTGTGTGCTGGCATCTTCCCTGTCAGGGAGAAGGTCATGCGCACGTACACATGTCTGGTCACCGACAACCGATATTCGGTCCCGACGCTTTCGTTCTACCTTGCAACGGACGAGGAGCGTGCGCGCGAGTTGGCGCGCCGAGACCTCGAAGCCAATCCACATCACTCTGCCTTCGAAGTTCGCGACGGCGACCGCCTGCTGTTCGTCGAACGTCGCGAAGCGCTGGGCTTATAACCAGGTCAAGTATCCGGTTCCGGATCAGCAAGGCTCAATGCTCTTTACTGGGCGAGTGCGGCGCACGCTGAGGTTTGAGAACTCGCGTCGGCCTCTCGCCTATCGGCAGGCGGCAAGGTCCGTTTGCAGGCGCTCAACGAATGTCCGCTCCCGACCCTTAGCCGACCTAGCGGCCCCACGATCGCTGGCGCATGCGCCGCATCTGTGAATGAACTGCTCCTGCGTTGATAAAGTCCGCTCATGGAGGGCGCCTAGATGCATCGCAATGCTCAGCTATGGGCCGCTGTCATGGTGCATGTGTTCGCAGCCGGCGCCGCACTGGCCGGAACGCCCGACTTCTCCGGCCTCTGGACCAATGCCTCCATTACCACACTGGAGCGGCCGGCCGTCTTCCGAGTGCTTGAGCTCAGCGAGGCAGAGGCCCTCGCCTACGAGAAGGCGCACCCCGGCACACCTGAGCCGACGCGCGGTGATGCCGTGGGTCAGGACGAGACCGAATGGTGGGAGATGGGCGCTAAGCTCGCCCGCCTAGGCGGGCGCGCGCGCAGTTCCTGGATCGTCGAGCCCCTCGACGGCCTGCTGCCCTACAGCGCGGACGGACTGGCGGCACTGAAGGCGTCGCAGATGAAGGCGCGCAGCTTCGATGACCCGGAGGCGAGGCCCGCCGCAGAGCGTTGCTTGATGGGCCTTCACGGCAGCTCCCTGCCGCCCATGATGAACACGTCGTACAACAACCATCTCCAGATCGTGCAGACCGGCGATCACCTGGTGATCGTGCCAGAGATGAGCGCGGGGCCGCGCATTGTCCACCTCCGCGCGGCGGCGGCGCCACCGGGCGGCGCCTGGAGCGGGCATTCCGTCGGACGGTGGGAAGGTCAAACCTTGGTTGTGGAGACCACAGGCTTTCACCCTCAAGCCCAGTGGCGCGCGCCAGGACGTCTCTTCATCAGCTCGGGCGCCAAGGTGACCGAGCGCTTCACGCAGACGACGGCTGACGAACTTCTCTACCAGTTCCAAGTGGATGATCCAGCGATCTACAGCCGGATCTGGAAGGGGGAAATGCCACTGCGTCGCGTTGCCGGGCCGATGTTCGAGTTCGCCTGCCACGAGGGCAACTACTCTCTCCCCGGGATACTGGCCGGCGCCCGAAAGGTCGAGCGCGATGCAGCCGCTGCCCACTAAAGGGGCTTCGCTCTAGCAGAGGTTCTGCATTCCACCCGGGCCCCTCCCACGCGCCCTCGATATGTTCCCGTTTTGTTCTTGACATCGGCCGCCGCCTGAGCCACCCTACGGCTGGGCGATTTGCGCCCGCGGACACACGAGCACGCGCAACATGCACCACGGCGATGGGCCGGAGCGCGGGGAGGGCGCAGCCCCGCGGCAAGGACGCTTGCGCTTCACGGACGAGCTCGCCCAGGAGATCGTCAGCCGGGCGGCCGCGGGCCATAGCCTGAGCGCCATCGCCCGGGATCCCGAGATGCCGTGCCGCAGCGCGATCGCCCAATGGCGCGAACAGCACCCGGCCTTCGATGCGGCGCTGACCCGGGCCCAGCGCCGGGCGCGGCTGCACCGGCGCGCGCTCGACCGGCTGCGCGACGGCGGCGCCCTGGCCAGGCCCAAGCCCTACGACCTGCGCCAGAGCGACTACACGCCCGAGCTCGCCGCGCGGATCTGCGAGCGCCTGGCGAACGGCGAGAGCCTGATCGCCATCTGCCGGGGCGACCCCGAAATGCCGACGCCAGCCACCGTCTATCGCTGGCTTCGGCGCATGCCGGACTTCAACGACCTGTACGTCGAGGCCCGCGAGTTCCAGGGCGACTACCTGTTCGACGAGGCGCGCGAGGTGGCCCTGTCGGCGCATGCGGGCAATGTCCCGGCGCGGCGGCTGCACTTCGACGTCATCCGCTGGCAGGCGGCGAGGCTCGCGCCCAACAAGTACTGCGAGCGCCTGGTCGTTCATGACGCCGTCAACGCCGAGGACACCCAGCCGATGACGGTGGTGATCCGAAAGTTCACCGAAGATCCCGATGCGACGCCCGAGGCGCGCGTGGCGCTCGAACGCGGCAAGGTGGTCTGGAGCACGGTGCCCGGCGTCGAGCCCGGCGACCTCCTGCCCGAAGGCGGCGGCGCGCCGATCCCGCGCCCCTATGGCCCGGCGGGCCGTTTCGAAGGCTAGCGGCGCGTCTTCAGTGGTGCGCTCCTCGCTGCTGGCCCCGGACGGGGCGGACACGCCCGCCGTCAGACTGTCGGAATGGTCCCCCCGTCGATCACGTACTCCGCGCCATGGATGGCGGCGGCGCGGTCGGACGCCAGGAAGGCGATGAGCTCCGCCACCTCGGCAGGCTCGGCCGGGCGGCCCAGCGGAATGCCGCCCAGGCCGTCGAGGATGCTCTGGCGCGCCGCGTCCAGCGTCCCGCCGCTGCTCTGGGCGATGCGGCGCACCAGGTGGTCCGCGGCCTCGGTGTAGATCCAGCCCGGCGAGACGACGTTGACGCGCACGCCCTTGGGCCCGACCTCCTTGGACAGGGCCTTGCTGTAGGTGACGAGCGCCGCCTTCGCCGCGGCATAGGCGGTGGTGGACTCCGGCAACGGCAGGCGGCGCTGGATCGATGCGACGTGGATGACCGCGCCGCGCCGCTGCTCGATCATCCGCGGCAGGAGGGCGCGGTCGAGCCGCACCGCCGGCATCAGGTTCAGGTCGAGCTCCGCCCGCCAGTGATCCTCGGTCAGGGCCGCGAAGCCGCCGCCCGGCGCGGCCGAGCCGCCGAGGACATGGACGAGGACATCCACGCCGCCGAGCTGGTCGAGTGCCGCGGCGGCGAGCCGGTCGGCGCCCTCCGGGGTCGAGAGGTCGGCCTCCACCACATGAACGTCCGGCGGCGCGGCGCTCCGGCTGCGCGCGCCGGTCACCACCGCCGCCCCGCCCGCCAGGAACCGTTCGACCGTCGCGCGGCCGGCGCCTTTGGTGCCGCCGGTCACCACCACCCGGAGGCCTTCGAACTCGGTCGGATCGCTGCGCCGGCCCATCAGGCGATCTCCAGGGCGGTGATGGCGTCGTCCGCCAGATGGAAGCGGAAGGTGAAGCGCAGCGGGCTGCCGGGAAAGTCCCCGGCGGTCAGCCCTTCCAGGACGACGGCGTCGCCCTCCGTCCGCCAGCTGTCAGGGGTGAAGATCGCCCGCGTCTGCATCGTGGCCGAGCCGATCCAGTCGGCGATCTCCGCCTGGCCTCGGCGCTCACGCCGCTCGTCGCTGACGACCGCGTCGGGAGCGAAGGGCGCCAGCATGCCGCCCTGGTCGAGCCGGGCGTTGGCGTTCACATAGGCGGCGATTGGGGCGGGCAGGTCCTTGAGCATGGACAGTCTCCGGAACAAGGCGTTGCATCGGTCCGGAAGCTGTGAGCACCCTGAAGAAATGGCAAGAACCGACCAAAAAGTAGGGTACGCACCTGAAAGTAAGCGTGCGACCTACACGGCGGAGACGGCGTCCGAGAGCATCCAGAACATCATCCGGGTGCTCGAAGGGCGCTGGAAGCTCGTCATCCTGTTCCAGCTCTTCGGCGGCCACGTGCGGCGCTTCTCGGACCTCGAGCGCGCGATCCCCGGCGTGTCGCAGAAGATGCTGATCCAGCAGCTGCGTCAGCTGGAGGCCGACGGCGTGGTGGCGCGGATCGTCCATCCGCAGGTGCCGCCCAAGGTCGAGTATCACCTCACCGAGTGGGGCCAGGCCCTGTGCCCTGCGCTGGACGCCCTGCTCCTGTGGGCCGAGGCGGCGCCGGCGGAGCTCCGGTCGCGGCTGATCCTGGAGGCGCAGGAGGCCTGAGGCGGCCGCATCGCCAAGCCGCCCCCCGATCCTTGACTCTGACCCCTGCGGCCGGCATAGACGCGCCCTTCCACCGCCGGGCCCGCCCGGACGGTCCGGAAATCTATGACGGGTTGATGCGAAGCCGCCGTTGAAATCGCGCCTCCATCTCGGAAGCGCCGGCTCGGATCGAAGAGAGTGGAATATGTCGAAGCGCCATAGCGCCAAGTACAAACTCGACCGCCGGATGGGCGAAAACGTCTGGGGTCGTCCGAAGTCGCCGATCAACACCCGCGCCTACGGCCCGGGCCAGCACGGCCAGCGCCGCAAGAGCAAGGTGTCGGACTTCGGCCTCCAGCTGCGCGCCAAGCAGAAGCTGAAGGGCTACTACGGCAACATCACCGAGAAGCAGTTCGTCCGGATCTACCAGGAGGCGTCGCGCCGCAAGGGCAACACCTCGGAGAACCTGATCGCGCTGCTGGAGTCGCGCCTGGATGCGGTGGTCTACCGCGCCAAGTTCGTGCCGACCCCGTTCGCCGCCCGCCAGTTCGTCAACCACGGCCACGTGCTGGTGAACGGCAAGCGCGTGAACATCCCGTCCTACCGCGTGAAGGCCGGCGACGTGGTCACGGTGCGCGAGCGTGCGCGCAACATGGCCCTCGTGCTCGAGGCCTTGCAGTCGCCGGAACGTGACACGCCCGACTACATCACCGTGGACGCCAAGGGCATGAGCGCCACCTTCGTCCGGGCCCCGGAACTTTCGGAAGTTCCGTATCCGGTGAAGATGGAGCCGAACCTGGTCGTCGAATTCTACGCGTCGTAATCTCGACGCCGAGTTCGGACGGATTTGCGAAGGCCCCGGAGCGATCCGGGGCCTTTTGCTATGGTGCTGCGATGAATCGCCGATGGGTCGTGCTGGGGCTGCTGGGCGTGGCGGGGTGTGCGACCACGCCGCCGCTCCCGCCGCCGCGCCTCCTGCCGCCGGGCGAGACCCTGGGCGAGCTCGAGCCGCTGGTCCTGGCCTGGCCGGGACCGGAGGGGCTTACGATCCGCGTCGCCTCCAAGGGCTGCACGGCCAAGCCCGACTGGACCTTCTACGTCGAGCGCAAGGGCAGCGCGGCGACGCTCGCCTTCGGCCGCCGCAGGGTGGACGCCTGCCGCAGCTCGGGCGGTCAGGTGGACATCGCCTTCACCTGGGCCGAGCTGGGCCTGCCCCGAGGCTCCGAGGTCCGGTTGCTGAACCCGGTGGGGCGCTGAGCCGCAGCGCCTCGACGCCGCCGATCAGGCAGGTATTCTGGCGTTGCTGCAACCTAGGGTGACAGTTCCATGGCGCTTCTCGTCCGCCTGCGCGCCCTCGTGGGCGCCCTCGTCGCCTTCGGTCTCATGTTCGCCGCCGGACAGGCGCACGCCGATTGGCATCGCGCCGAAACCGATCGCTTCGTCGTCTATGGCGAGGGGCGGGAGTCCCAGGTTCGCGACTTCGCCGTCAAGCTGCAGACCTTCGACGCCATGCTGCGCGCCTTCCACCCTTCGACCAAGGCGCTGACGCCCGCCACCAAGGTGCACGTCTACCTGGTGGACGGCATCCGGGGCCTGCGCCGCATCCGGCCGGGACTGAGCACGGGCGTCGCCGGCTTCTACGCCGCCTCGAACGAGGGCGTGGTGGCCGCGGCCACGACGGAGGGCGCCCTCCAGGCCGACGACGTGCTGTTCCACGAGTACGCCCACCACTTCATGCTCGAGAACTTCCCGGTGGCCTATCCGGCCTGGTTCGTGGAGGGCTTCGCCGAGTACTTCATGACCGCCGAGATCACCGACGCCGGCGTGAAGGTCGGAAACTACAATCAGCACCGCGTCGACGTGCTGTTCCTCAGCCCCTGGCTGCGCTGGGAGGACCTGTTCGCCAAGACCACCGGCGAGACGCGCAAGCAGAGCCTCAACGCCTACTACTCCCAGGCCTGGCTGCTCGCCCACTACATGTACAGCGACCCGAAGCGTACGGCCCAGCTGGACAAGGCGATCACCGCCATCGGCGCCGGCGCGCCGCCGGCCAAGGCGTTCCAGGAGGCGACCGGGCTTTCGCCCGACGAGCTGACGCGCGAGCTCCGCCGCTACCGCAGGCTGCCGATGTACCTGGTCAAGGCGGCGGGACCTGATCCGTCGACGGTGAAGGTCCGGCGGCTCGGCGACGGCGAGGCCGAGTTCGTGCTGGACCACGCCCGGCTGATCCTCAGCGCCACCGGCAAGGTCGATCGGGAGTTCCTCGACGGCGTCCGCCGCCGGGCGCAGCGCTATCCCGACGATCCCTTCGCCCAGCGCACCCTGGCGCGGGCCGAGTTCGTCATGGGCGACGTCGCGGCGGGCGAGGCGATCATGAAGAAGCAGCTGGCCGCCCATCCCAACGACCTCGAGACCCTGCTGCTCGCCGGGACCGGTCAGATGCTGGCGGGGCTGCGCGAGCCTGCGGCCCGGCAGGCGCGCTTCCGCGCCGCCCGCCCGACCCTCGCCAAGGCCTATGCGCTCGACAAGACCGACTTCCGGCCGCTGTACGCCTATGCGGTCGCCCGTTCGGTGGAGCCGGAGTTCCCCACCGACAACGACCTGAAGGTGCTGCTGGAGGCCCGGGCGCTCGCGCCGTCGGTGCAGGAGAACGTCGTGCGCGCGGGCCTTGCGCTGCTGAAGAAGGGGCGCGTCGACGACGCGCGCAGGGTCCTGGCGCCGGTGGTGAACAATCCGCACGGCGGCGCCTACGCGGCCCAGGCCAGGGCGCTTCTCGCCGGCAAGTCCGAGAGCGAGGCCGAAGCCGAGGGCCGCGCCGAGGCCGAGGCGCCGCCGCCGGCCGAGCCGGCGACGCCCGCCGGCTGAGCGATCACTGCAGCGGCTGCCCGCCCCGCTCGCCTGCGCCGTCGGCCGGGAAGACCTCGATCCGGTCTCGCGGCAGCCCTTCCGGCATCTCGGTCTGCAGGAAGGTGATCATCTGCTCGCGGACGTACGACCGCAGGTCGGCCAGTTCGCCCGAGTTGCGGGCGCTCATCAGGCAACGCAGCTCCATGGTGCGCTCGCGCGCGTCGGTCACCTGCAGGTTGGCCACCTGGCCGTCCCACAGCGGCGAGGCCCTGACCACCTCGTCGAACTTGGCCCGCACCGCGGCCACGGGGACGCTGTAGTCCACATAGAGCATCACCGAACCCAGCAGCTGTGACGACTCCTTCGTCCAGTTCTGGAAGGGCTGGTCCAGGAAGTACTTCAGCGGCACGACCAGGCGGCGCAGGTCCCAGAGGCGCACGACCACATAGGTGCCGGTGATCTCCTCGACGTTGCCGAACTCGCCCTCGATCAGGACCGCGTCGTCGATGCGGATGGGCTGGGTCAGGGCGATCTGCAGGCCGGCGATCAGGTTCGAGAGCACCGGCTGCAGGGCCAGGCCCACGATGATGCCGGCCGCGCCGCCGGCCGCCAGCAGGCTGACCCCCACCTGCCGCACCGCCGGGATGGTCATCAGCGCCACGCCCGCGGTCAGGATGATGACCAGGATCTTCAGCGCCCGGCGCAGGATGCGGATCTGCGTGAGGTGCTTGCGGGCCAGCAGGTTGTCGGACACGTCGGTCCGGTAGCGCCGCATGTACAGCGCCGAGCCGATGTCGAGGGCGGTCTGCACCATCCACCCGACCAGCACCACGAACCCCACCAGCAAGGCGTGCTGGATGAAGCGCGTGTCCCGCGGGCTCAAGGGAGCGATCTGCGCAACCCAGCCCAAGGCGAAGATCACCAGGGCCAGGCGGCTGGGGCCGCGCGTACGCACCACCAGGGAGCGCGTGAAGTCGCTCCGGCGGCGGATCGAGCGTCCAACCGCCTTGACCAGAAGGTCGTGGAGGCCAAGCGCCACGGTCAGGGCGAGGCCGACGAGGACCAGGCCGACGATCCAGGGCGGCGCCCAGGACAGGTGCCGTTCGATGAAGGTGTGGAGGGGCATGGGACCAGTCCAACCCGTCAGGCCCGGCCCGGGTTCACGCTTAGGTGAACATCTCCACCATCCAGAGCGGCACCCGGCGGGGCCGGCCGGTGGCCTGCTCGATCAGCACCCAGGTGGTGCGCACCTGCGCGCACATCTGGCCGTCGGGCCCGTCGATGCGGATGAAGCGGTCGAAGCGGGGGCCGTGGGCCTGGTCGGAGACCCAGGTGCGGCCCTGGGCCGTCTCGCCCGGCATCAGCGCACGGCGGTAGTCGACCTCGTGCCGCAGGGCGATCCAGGCCCAGGTGGCCTGGGCGTCGGCCGGCGCTCGGCTGCGCCAGTGCGCGGTGCCCATGTCCTGGGCCCAGCGCAGGTAGACCACGTTGTTGACGTGGCCATTCTCGTCGATGTCGGCGGGCGTGGGCTCGAACGAGAGGCGGAAGACCTGCCGGCCCTCCGGCGGCTCGAGCAGGATCACGCTTCCAGGAGGCCCTGGTCGGCGAAGAGGGTCTTCAGCTCGCCCGACTGGAACATCTCGCGGACGATGTCGCAGCCGCCCACGAACTCGCCCTTCACGTAGAGCTGCGGGATCGTCGGCCAGTCGGAGTAGCTCTTGATGCCCTCGCGCAGCTGCTCGTTCTGCAGCACGTCGACGCCGGTGAAGTCCACGCCCAGGTGGTCGAGGATCTGCACCACCACGGCCGAGAAGCCGCAGCGAGGCTGTTCCGGCACGCCCTTCATGAACAGGATCACGGGGTGGTCGGCCACCGCCTTGGCGATCCACTCGTGAACGGCGGGGTTGGCGGTCGCAGCGTCGGTCATCTCGGTCGCCCTTTCGGCGGAAATCTGAAGGCCACAGCTAGGAAGCGCGGCGGCCAGGGTCAAGCGCGTCAGGCTGGCGCGGAGGTCTCAAGAGCCAGCGCGTGCAGCTCGCCGCCCATCCGGCCCTTCAGCGCCGCATAGACCAACTGGTGCTGTCGCACGCGCGGCAGGCCGGCGAACGCCTTGGACACGATCCTGGCGCGGTAATGGTCGCCGTCGCCGGCCAGGTCCTGGATCTGGATGTCGGCGTCGGGGAAGCCTTCGCGGAGGGCGGCTTCCAGGTCTTCGAGGGCCATGGGCATGGCGGGGCTTTTAACCCCGCCAGCCGGCCTAGTCGATGATCGACGAGTAGATGATGTTCTTCAGCTGGCCACGGAAGTTGAACGTGGCCGACGGCATCAGCTGGGTCATGAAGACGACCGAGAGGTCTTCCTTGGGATCGACCCAGAAGATCGTCGATGCCGCGCCGCCCCAGTAGTAGTCGCCCTGGCCGTAGCCGCCGCTCTCGACTTGTCCGAGCGTGGAGGCGAAGCCGAGGCCGAAGCCCACGCCGTCGTAGGCCGTCTCGGAGAACGTATCCAGCGCCAGCTCCGAGAGGGTCTTGCCGTCGCGGAGATGGTTCATGTGCATGAGCTCGATGGTGCGCGGGCCCAGCACGCGATGGCCGTCCAGCTCGCCGCCCCGGCGCAGCATCTCGCAGAACCGTAGATAGTCGGCCGTCGTCCCGGTCAGTCCGCCGCCGCCGGACTTGAAACCCGGCTCGCGGGTGAAGTCGGAGGACTCGGGATCGTCGATCAGCACCAACTGCTTGGCCGCATTGCGCTGGTAGTTCGCGGCGAAGCGGTCCTTCTTCTCGGGCGCGACCCAGAACGCGGTGTCTTTCATGCCGAGCGGCTCGAAGATGGTCTCGGCGAGATACTGCGCCAGCGGCTTGCCCGAGATGATCTCCACGAGCGCGCCCACCACATCGGTGGCAAGCGAATACATCCAGGCCGACCCGGGCTGATATCGCAGCGGCACCTGGCCCATCTTGTCCATGAATTCGGTCATGGAGTCCGCGCCGCCGATCGAACGGATCTTGAGCGATCGGTACACCTTGTCGATCGGGTGTTGGATGCCCACGCCCGGCAGGCCGCCGCCGTAGGTGAAGCCGGCAGTGTGGCACAGCACGTCCCGGAATGTGATCGGGCGCTGCAGCGGTTCGGTGACCATCTCCTCGCCATCCCCGGAGACCCAAACGCGGTGGTTGCGCCAAGACGGCGCGTAACGGTGCACCGGATCGTTCAGCTGGAAATGGCCCTGCTCGTACAAGGTCATCAGCGCGACCGAGGCCACTGGCTTGGTCATCGAGTAGATGCGGTAGATCGTGTCATCGCGGGTGGGCTTGCCCCGCTCGCGGTCCATCAGGCCGAAGGACTTGAAATACGCCATGTGGCCGTGGCGGGCGACGCCGACCTGGCAACCGGTGATGCGCCCCGGTTCAATGTAATGCCGCTGCAGATGCTCGGTGATGCGTTCCAGGCGGTTTGCGTCCAGGCCGGTCCACTGGGATTGGGCGTCCATCGAAATCCTCCCGCGAGTATGGTTCTGGCTCTAATGACCGGCATCATGGGCGCGGAAGCGGGGAGGCGGCAATGCAGGATCTGGAAGCGCTGGCTGGCGAGATCGGCGAGAAGTTGAAGGCGGACGGCCAGACGGTTGCGGTGGCGGAGAGCTCGTCAGGCGGCCTCGTCTCGGCGTCGTTGCTGGCGGTTCCGGGCGCGTCCAGGTACTTCCTGGGCGGGGCGGTGGTCTACACGCCCAAGGCGCGGGTGCTGTTCATGGACATCCCGAAGGAGGCGCTCGCCGGCATGCGTTCGGCCAGCGAGCCGTACGCCCTGCTCCTGGCGCGCACGGCCCGGGAGCGGTTCGGCGCCACCTGGGGCGTTTCGGAAACCGGCGCGGCAGGGCCGACCGGCAACCCCTATGGCGATGCCGCGGGCCATACCTGCGTGGCGGTCTCCGGGCCCGTCGAGGCGGTGATCACCGTCGAGACGGGCGAAGCCGACCGGTCGGCCAACATGCAGGCCTTCGCGGCCGCCGCCCTGGGACTCCTGAAGCGCGCTCTTGAGGCTTAGCCGATTGCCCCTCCCCGATGGGAGACTATCCGCCAACCCTTGGCGGTTTTGCGAAGAAGCACGAATTGCTGCAGCCCGCCATGACGCTGGCCGGTGTGCACGATTTCGACGATCGCTTCGCGGCCATCGGGGCTCAGAACCGGCAGCGACAGGCGGTTCACGC
>NZ_JAPSKZ010000267.1 GCF_031181185.1 Phenylobacterium sp.
GAGCGGGCGCCGACACCCTCGTGGCCAGCCGCGGCTCGGACGTGCTGTTCGGCGGGGCGGGCGCCGACCGCTTCGTGTGGGACGCCGAGCCGTGGTCGCCGGCGACGGTGGAGGACTTTACGCCCGGCGCCGACAAGCTGGACCTGTCGGCTCTGATTCAGGCGGCGGGCGGCGGCGATCCGTTCGCCTCCGGCCGCCTCAAGCTGCTGGCCGACGACGCTGGCGGGACCAAGGTGCTGTTCGACCGCGACGGCGCCGGCCCCGATCCTCAGTGGGCCAATTACGTCATCCATCTGCCCGGCGTGGAACCCGCGCGGCTCGCGGCCGGCGACTGGATCTTCAGCTAGGCCGTCTTGCCACACCCTGCGGTGGTGCTAGCGTTCATCCCAAGCGCCGCGTTCGAACGACGGCGCACATCGGGAGGAATGTCATGCGGTCATCGGCCTTCGCCGCGCTCGCGGCCCTGCTCGTCGCCACCTCGGCCAACGCCCAGGCGCCGGCCCGGCCGGCGATGGAGAACGTCGACGTGCCGGCCTTCTGCAACGCCAACGGCCTGGCGCCGGAGAAGACCCAGGCCTCGGGCTATACGATCCCCGACGACAAGGGGGGCGGATCGCTTGTCTATGTCGACAAGACCCGGGCCGAGTGCCACCAGGTCGTCGGCAAGAAGGCCAGCGGCCAGTACAAGCGCCCGACCATCTGCCCGCTGGGCGCCGGCCGCATCCAGACCGCCGACGGCTGGATCTGCCGCTCGCAGAAGCCTGCTGCCTGATACGAGAAGGGCCCCCGGCGGCGTCGCCGGAGGCCCTCGCGTTTCACGAACAGTCGGGGCTCAGCGCGGCGCCATGCGGATGGCGCCGTCCAGGCGGACGTGCTCGCCGTTGAAATAGCCGTTCTGGATCATCTCCAGCGCCAGCGAGGCGTACTCCTCGGCGTTGCCGAGCCGCTTGGGGAACGGCACCGAGGCGGCCAGGGCCTCCTTCACCTGCGGCGGGGCGCCCTGCATCAGCGGGGTGTTGAAGATGCCCGGCAGGATGGTGTTCACGCGGATGCCGTCGCCGGCCAGGTCGCGGGCGATCGGCAGGGTCATGCCGACGACGCCGCCCTTCGAGGCGGAGTAGGCCGCCTGGCCCATCTGGCCGTCGACCGCCGCCACCGAGGCGGTGTTGACGATCGCGCCGCGCTCGCCGTTCACCGGCTCGAGGTCCAGCATGCCCTTCGCCGATTTGGCGATGCAGCGGAACGTGCCGACCAGGTTGATCTGGATGATCAGGTTGAAGGCGTCGAGCGGGAAGTGCTTGGCCTCGCCCGTCTGCTTGTCGCGGCTGGCCGTCTTGATGGCGTTGCCGGTGCCGGCGCAGTTCACCAGGATGCGCTCCTGGCCATGCGCGGCGCGGGCCTTGGCGAAGGCGGCGTCCACGTCCTCTTCCGAGGTGACGTTGCACTTGCAGAAGACGCCGCCGACGTCCTTGGCGACCTGTTCGCCCTTCTGTTCGTTCATGTCGAAGATGGCGACCTTGACGCCTTTGGCGGCCAGCGCCCGAACGGTCGCTTCGCCGAGGCCCGAGGCGCCGCCCGTGACGACCGCTGCGACGGATGAATTGAGTTCCATGAGCGCTACGCTCCCCTATGATGACCCCAGGTTCGCCAAGGCTTTAGCCCGATGAGCGCGCACGAAAAAGCGTCACCCAACGTCAATGCCGAGTTCGATCCGCTAGGGCCGATCGCGCGCGACCACGCCCTGGCGCCGTACGTCATGAAGCTGAACGAAGAGCGGGTGGCCAAGGGCTTCTGGCCCAAGATCCGCCGGGTCGCGGCGAGCATCCCGTTCGCCAAGGAGGCCCTGTCGGTCTGGTACTGCGCCCGCGACGAGGACACCCCGATCGCGGCGAAGGGGATGATGCTGGCGGCGCTCGCCTACTTCGTCCTGCCGACCGACGCGGTGCCCGACTTCATCGCCGGCCTCGGCTACACCGACGACGCCGCCGTGTTCACGGCGCTGATGAGCGTCATCGGCAAGAACCTGAAGCCCCGCCACAAGGACGCCGCCCGCCGCGCCATCGAGGAGCTGCGCGCCGAGGACTGACCCTCCGCTGTCCGGCGCGCGCCGGGCTGCGGCTGGAGGAACCGCCATGAGCCTCGCGCTCGGTCTCGTCGTTGCGATGTCCGGCCCGGCCGTGGGCGAGGACTATGGCTCGTTCGGCGCCGTGGGCCGCGTCTCGGCGCGTACCGAGGTCCCAACGGCCCCGATCTATGGCTTGGTGAACTCCGGTCTCGCCGCCATGGCGGACGGCGGCTGGCTCCGGTGGAAGCTCGTCTGGCGCGACGGCCGGCCCACGGCCATCGAGCAGATGGAAACGCTTGCGCCAGGCGCTCCCGCCCCGCCCAGCTGGAACCTGCCCGCGGCCCGACCGCGCGGCGCCACCCCCGGCAAGGTCGAGGGCGAGACCGGCTGTCACATGATTGGCAGCGGGGTGACGGTCCGGGGTCGGGTCGGCGCCTGGAACTGCGAGAGCGCGCCCGGCACGCTGCTGGGTCGGCTGCGGACCGACGCCAGCCGCGTGGAGGCGCGGCTGCCGGTGCGGTACCAGGCCATGGTCGCCGAGGCGGTTCCGCATGGCGGGGTGAGCCGCGTCATACTCGCCGGGTACGACGTCGCCGCGGGCCGCTTCGAATACCTTGAGCTCGGCGTCAGTCCATAGGTGGAGTCGATGGCTCCAAGCCTTCGCTCGGCGAACCGGATGACGGTCAGGCGCGCTTCGCCAGCTGGTGTTCGCGCCAGGTGATGAGCAGGGTGGAGGCCACGACCACCGCCGCGCCCGTCAGCGTCCACACCGTCGGGATCTCGTGGAACAGCAGGAAGCCGATGACGGCCGCGAACACCAGCCGCGTGTAGTCGATCGGCGCCATGGCGGCGGCGTCGCCGATCTGCATGCCCTTGATGTAACAGCCCTGGGTGATGGTCCCCATCACGCCCATGGCGCAGAGCAGGGCCAGGTCCACGGGCTCGGGCCACCGCCAGGTGAGGATCGCGCCGGGTATCGAGAAAATCAGGCCGAGCGTCATGGCCCAGACGAGAAGGACGCTGGGCGCGTGGTCGCGCGTCATCACCTTCATGCCCGTGATGGTCAGGGCGAAGAGGAACGAAGCCGCCAGCATGGCCAGAGCCGGCAGGCCCACGGCGAAGTCCCCGCCGGCGCCCGGACGTATCATCAGCAGGACGCCAGCGAAGCCCACGACCGCCGCCCCGATCCGCAGGGGCCCAATGGTCTCGCGCACCACGAAAGCGGCCAGCGGCACCAGCCAAAGGGTGCGGGTGAACGACAAGGCGTTTG
>NZ_JAPSKZ010000045.1 GCF_031181185.1 Phenylobacterium sp.
GCGGATGTTTCGGGCGGCTATTCGCCCCAGGGGCGCCGGGCTCCGCGCATGGCAAGTTGCGCGTCGGGAGAGACTGATTCCGCGCGGGGCCGCGGCTGGATTTTCGAGGGCGTATGCACGACCTTCCGCAGTTGGACGCGCCGGACCCCGGCGCCGCGGCCGGCGACCTCGAGCGCCGGGTGGCCGAGATCATGGACGGCCTGGGCGAAGGCTTCGTGGCCTTCGACTTCGGGTGGCGTGTCACCTACTGCAACCGCGCCGCCGAGGCCCACTTCGGGATCGTCCGGGAGGCGGTCCTGGGCCAGGTGATCTGGGACGTCATTCCCAACGCGCCCCAAGGCGAGCTTCGCCGCTTCCTTGAGGACGTGATGCAGGCGCGCCGTCAGCTCGAGGCCGAGGTCCCGTCCGACATCTTCCCCGGCCGGTGGATCGGCTTCCGCGCCTTTCCCCTCGAGTCCGGCCTGGGCGTCAATTTCCGGGACGTGACCGAACAGCGCGAGCACGCCGCCCGCCTGACCGAGCTCGAGCGTCGCCGCGCCTTCCAGCTCGAGGTCGCCGACACCCTGCGCCCGCTCTCCGAGCCCGACGAGATCCTGTCCGCCGCCGCCCGGCTGCTGGGCGAGCGGCTGGGCGTCGCCCGCGTGGGCTACGCCGAGGTCTCCGAGGACGGCCAGCGCATGACCGTCAGCGGCGACTGGTCCCCCGCCGGCGCCCGCGTCGCCGGCCGCAGCTTCAGCCTGCCGGCCTTCGGCGCGCGCGCGGTGGCCGCCCTCCAGGCCGGCGAGGTGCTGGCCATCGGCGACGTCACCCGCGATCCCCGCTCCGCCGACTCGGTCGCTGCTTGGCTCGCCGTGGGCGCCCGCGCCATCCTCGACGTGCCGCTGGTGCGCGGCGGTCGCCTCGACGCCTTCGTCTTCGCCGCTGCGCCCGAGCCCCGCGAGTGGTCGGCCGAGGACGTCGCCGTGGCCGAGGACGTCGCCGGGCGCACCTGGTCGGCCCTGGTCCGCGCCCGCGCCGAGGCCCGCCAGCGCCTGCTCATCAACGAACTGAACCACCGGGTGAAGAACACCCTGGCCACGGTCCAGTCGATCGCCCGCCAGACCCTGCGCGAGGCGGTCGTCACGCGGGAGGCCCGCGAGCGCTTCAACGACCGGCTGCTCGCTCTGTCCGCCGCCCACAACGTGCTCACGCGCGGCAAGTGGGAAGGCGCCGAGCTCTCGGACATCGCCCGCGAGGCGGTGCGCCCCTACGACGACCCTCAGGCCCCGCGCATCGCCTTCGACGGGCCGCACGCCCGCCTCGAGCCGAACGCCTCGCTGGCCGTCTCCATGGCGCTGCACGAGCTCGCCACCAACGCCGTGAAGCACGGCGCGCTCTCCACGCCCGACGGCCACGTCACGGTCGGTTGGACCTTCGCGCAAGGGATCGCCGACCTCGTCTGGCGCGAGGCCGGCGGCCCGCCGGTCGCCCCGCCGGCGCCCGACGGCAAGGGCTTCGGCTCCCGCCTCCTCACCCAAGGGCTGGCGACCGAGCTGGGCGCGCCAGCCCAGCTCGACTTCCGGCCGGCCGGCGTCGTTTGTCGCCTGCTTATCCCCGCCTCGGTCTAGAGCTCCAGGAAGCTCTCGAAGCCGCCGAAGATCATCCGCTTGCCGTCGAAGGGCATTTCGTAGGGCCCTTTCAGCCGCGGATCCGCCATCACCTTGGCGTTGATCGCGTCGCGCGAGGCTCGGTCGGGGTAGGTGATCCACGAAAACACCACCACCTCGTCGTCCTTGGCCTGCACCGCCCGCGGGAACGATGTCAGCTCGCCGTACGGCACGTCGTCGGCGATGCATTCGACGTAGCTCAGCGCGCCGTGCTCCATCCACACCGAGCCGCCCAGCCGGGCCATGTCCTTGTAGGCCTCCAGGTTATCCTTCGGCACCGCCAGCACGAAACCGTCCACGTAGGGCATGGGAGCCTCCTTTGCGTCTGTCCCGGCCTTAGGACGAACGGCGGGCCCTAGAACCGACACGCTTGACGATTCTATATTTCGCGAAATATAGAACTGTAACAGCCAAGGAGTTCCGCCATGAAGCGCCTGCACCTGCACGTCAGCGTCCCCGACCTCGACCAGTCGATCCGGTTCTACGAGACCCTGTTCGGCGCCAGCCCCACGGTCGTGAAGGACGACTACGCCAAGTGGATGCTCGAGGATCCGCGGGTGAACTTCGCCATCTCCACGCGCGACGTCTCGGCCGCCGGCCTGGATCACGTGGGCATCCAGGTCGACAGCTCGGCCGAGCTCGCCGAACTCGCCGGCCGGCTCAAAGCCGCAGGCGCGGAAACCTTCGACGAGGCGGCCACGACCTGCTGCTACGCTCGATCCGACAAGAGCTGGGTCGCCGATCCGGCCGGCCTGCGGTGGGAGACGTTCCACACCTTCGGCGAGGCGGTCACCTACGGCGAGAGCCCCGCCCGCGCGGCCCTCGAACGCGCGCCCGCCTCCTCCGGCGCCTGCTGCGGCGCCTGATGGACCAGGACGCCGCCATCGGCGCGCTCAGCGCTCTGGCCCACCCCGGCCGGCTCGAGGTCTTTCGCCTGCTCGTCCGAGCCGGCCCCGAGGGGCTGGCCGCGGGCGAGATCGCGCGCGCCACCCAGATCCTGCCGAACACGCTGTCCACCAACCTCAACATCCTGGCCGGCGCAGGCCTCGTCGCGTCGCGCCGGGAAGGCCGTTCGGTGATCTACACGGCCGCCTACGACCGGATGCGGCAGCTGCTGGGCTTCCTCATGGAAGACTGCTGCGCCGGCAAACCCGAGATCTGCGCCGACCTCGGCGCCTCGGGCTGCGCCTCATGAGCGGCGAACCCAGTCTCGAGCCGCCGCTCGAGCCCATGGACCTGCCCCGCCGCCTCGTCGCCGAGGGGTTGGGGACCGCCCTGCTGCTCGCGGTCGTCGTGGGTTCGGGGATCATGGGCGAGCGGCTGGCGGACGGAAACGACGCCGTCGCGCTGCTGGCCAACACACTGGCCACGGGCGCAGCCCTCGTCGTGCTGATCGTGGTGTTCGGGCCCATCTCGGGCGCCCACTTCAACCCGGCGGTGACGCTCGCCTTCGCCCTTCGGCGGGAGCTGCCCTGGCCTGTAGCGCTCGCCTACCTGCCGACCCAGTTCGCGGGCGCGGTCGCGGGCGTCTTCGCGGCGCACGTGATGTTCGCCGAACCGATCCTGCAGGTCTCGACCAGGCTCCGCGACGGACCGGCCCAGGCGTTCTCCGAAGCCGTCGCCACTTTCGGCCTGGTGGCCGCAATCCTCGGCGCCCTGCGCTTCCGGCCCGGCTTCACCCCCGCCGCGGTCGGGCTGTACATCACCGCCGCCTACTGGTTCACCGCCTCCACGTCCTTCGCCAACCCGGCGGTGACCGTCGCCCGCAGCTTCTCGGACACCTTCGCCGGCATCGCGCCCACATCCGCGCCCGCCTTCATCGCCGCCCAACTGGCCGGGGCGGCAACGGCCGTCGCCCTATTCGGCTGGCTTTTACGGCGTCGGTGACCGGTGGCCGAACATGTTCTAAAGTCTTCGGCGATGTGTCCCCAGCGGACCCCCCCGTTCAGCTAGATGAACGCTGAACAACAAAGCATCCGCGACGGAACCAATACCTGCCGCGCAGGTTTTGCCGACCGTAACAGCTGATGTCTTGATCATGCTGCCCGGCGCCCTCGGCCCACAACCCCCCGTCCCTCGCGGGCCGGGGGCGCCCTTCAGCCCCCGTCCGACAGCATCTCCAGCACGGCGCAGTCCGGCCCCGACGCGGTCGTCTCGCACCGTGCGACCGCCCCGGCCAGGATCGCTTCCAGCCGCGTCAGGTCGGCGATCTTGCGGCGCACCTCGTCCAGATGGGCGCCGGCGATCCGCACCACCGCGCCGCAGGGCTGCGCCTCCTGGTCCGCCAGCCGCAGCAGCTCCCGCACCTGCTCCAGCGTGAACCCCAACTCGCGCGCCCGCCGGATGAACGACAGCCGCCGCCGGTGCCCTTCGTCATAGGTCCGGTGCCCGCCTGCGGTGCGTGACGGCTCGGGCATCAGGCCGATCCGCTCGTAGTAGCGGACGGTCTCCACATTGACGCCGCTCGCCTGCGCCAGCCGGCCCATGCTCAACATTTCGCCAACTCCGGGAAATAGGCCTTGAACCCGTAGTCCCTACGGATTCCACAGTAGCGCCAGCGACGGCAGTTGACACTGGGACGGGCCCGGCCGGCCCAGGGACGGCGGAAGCATGGCCCTCTATCGCGTCTACACGCTCGATCGCGCCGGCCACATCGCCGCCGGCGACTGGGTCGAGGTCGGGGACGACGCCGAGATCGTCGAGACGGTCCGACGGCTGTGCGGTCCGGCGACGCCGGCCTTCGAGATCTGGCGCACGACGCACCGGGTCGCCGTCGTCGACTGCCGCGGGGATATCCCGCCTGCGCCCGGCTGAGGGCGTGGCGGTCCAAGGCTCTGGCGGAGTGCTGGTCGCGCTGCCGGAGTGCGAGTCTCGGCCCCTCGGAGCGGCCGCGCTCGCAGGGGACGGCGTCTTCGGGCGCCGTCCCCACGCGCCGCCTTCGGCCACGGCGCCTTGCTTCAAGGTCCCGCCGCGCGGCTGAGCGCGTACGCCGGTCGTCCTACTGCTTGCCGGGCTCCACCGGCCGCTCGCTCGCGCCCGGGACCCCGGCCGAGCCGCCGGCCGTGCCCACGGGCGGCGTCGGGGCCACGGCGGGGGCCGAGCCGTCGGCCGGCACCGTGCCGGTCGCGCCGGCATCGGGCGCCGTCAGGCGGTCGGTGGGCGCCCGCGTCGTCGAGGTGTCGGGCATGGCCGCGCCCACCTCCGAGCCTTGCGGCGCGCTGCCCGTCGGGCGTTCGCTGTCACTGCAGGCGGCAAGGCCCAGGGCCATGACAGCGGCGATGGCGAGCGGAGCGGTCTTCATCCGTGGGTTCCCTTCCTGATGGTCGGACCCTTCAACGCGGAAGGCCGCGGCAAGCTCCTCGCGGAGTCCTCGCGGTCAGGCCGGAGGGCCCTGACGCGACGCCGCGAGCAGCCCCACGCCCAGCCAGGCGCCGAGGATGGGACTAAGGCCGATCCCCACGAACGGGACAGGGAAGGCCCCGAAAGCCGGCGCGGCGATCCATCCGCCCAGCAGCGCGGTCAGCGCGACCCCGGCGCGACGGACCTCCCGCCGCTCCGCCGTCCAACTGGTCAGCGCCGGCGCGGCGGCGGCGGCCATCAGCAAGACCACGCCCAGCACGGCGAGCAGCGGCGTCTGCGCGGCGGCGAGCTGGATCACCTCCTCCACTTCGGGAACGGGCGCGAGCGGGTCCGGCCGGGTCCAGGCGAGAGCTGCGATCGCAACCGCGGCCGCGGCGACGACCGCTCTTGTCGGCCATCCGCGCTCGCGCAGGCCGGCGGCGACGACTGCGATGGCCAGCGCCCACGCCGTGGCCTGCGAGGCGTCGGGCTGGGCCGCCAGGACGGCCAGGGCGAGCAGCGCCGGGATCCACCACCACCGCGCCCGCTCGGCCACCACGGCCATGGCCACCGCCGCCGACGGCAGCAGCAGCATCGCCGCGTTCAGCCGGACCGGCCCGACGACCAGCCAGCGGCGCACGCCCTCCAGGCCCTCGTCCGTGGCGGTCAGCGCCAGCCCTACGGGCGCCAGCGCCAGCACGGCGACCAGCGCCGGGCGCCCCGCCGATCGCGCGAGCGCCGCCGCCGCAACCCCGCCGATCCCCCAGGCCGCCAGGTTGCGTATCCAAAGGCTCGCGGGAACGCCGCTCAGCGCACAGACCAGGGCGCCCAGCGCGACGGCCGCCAGCGACGCGCCCGCGAAGGCGAGCAGCGGGCGCTGCAAGAGGTTCTGTCCGTCCATGGGAGAAGACCGCGTCATGATCCGCCCGACCGGCGGTCGCGCCCATCTCGGCGCGCCTGCGGTTAACGAAGGGTAGCCGGCGCCGCGGACCCGCGGTCAGGCCGGAACGTACGTCAGCCGCACCACTTCGCCGATGTGGTCGGTGGCCGCCAGCCGCAGCCTTGGCCGCGGGCCTTGGAAGTACGGCCTTCCCTCCCCCAGCACCACGGGATGCAGATAGAGCCGATAGGCGTCGATCAGCCCAAGCTCGCCCAGGCTCTGCGCCAGGTCCGGGCCGCCGACCTCGATCTCTCCGTCCACCTCGCCCTTCAGCCGGCGGATCTCAGCCTCCAGGTCCTCGCCCACCAGCGTCGCGTTCGGCCCGACCGACGTCAGCGTCCGCGAGACGACCCACTTGCGCTGGCTGCGCCACGCCTCGGCGAACGCCCGCTCCGCCACGTCCCACTCGGGGTGCTCGTCGTCCCAGTAGCTCATGATCTCGTACAGCCGCCGGCCATAGATGCTGCCCGCCTGCTCGCGCGCCTGCTCGATGAAGTGGCGGAACAGCTCGGCGTCGGGCGCGAACCTGTCATGGTCGACATAGCCGTCCAGCGAGACGTTCATTCCAAACACCAGAGTCGCCATGGGCCGCCTCCGCGCCGTTACAGGGCGCCATTCACCCCCAACCGATCTCGAAATGCAAGCAGTTTGACGGGGCGCGATTGTTGCGCCGGTCACGCCCCCCGCTAAGCTGCGGCCATGGCAGAGCTCGCCAGCGCGCCCCGGATCGACACGTCCCTCGTGGCGCGGCTGATCTCGCACCAGTTCCCGCGGTGGGCCCACCTGCCCCTGGAGCCCGTCGCCTCGGCCGGCTCGGACAACGCCATCTTCCGCCTGGGGCCGGACCTCGCCGTTCGCCTGCCGAAGCGCGAGAGCGCGGCGCCGCAGGCCCAGCGGGAACACCAGTGGCTGCCGCGGCTCGCGCCGGCCCTGCCGCTCCTGGCGCCGGTTCCAATCGCGGTCGGCGCGCCGGCCTTCGACTATCCGTGGAGCTGGTGCGTCGTCCCCTGGCTGCCCGGGGAGGACGCCTTCCACGCCCCGCCCGACGATCTCGCCCAGGCGGCGCGAGACCTCGCGGGTTTCCTCATGGCGCTCCGGACCGCCGACCCCACCGGCGGCCCCGCGGCGGGCCGGGAGAACTCCGGCCGCGGCGTGCCCCTGAGATACCTCGACGCCCGAGTGCGCCGCGACGTCCAGGCCCTGGGCGGCGAGATCGACGGGCCGGCCGTGCTGAGGGTGTGGGAGCAGGCGCTCGCCGCCGCCGAATGGAGCGGCCCCGGCGCCTGGGTGCATGGCGACCTCCATCCCAGCAACCTCCTGGTCCGCGGCGGCCGCGTGGTCGGCGTCCTCGACTTCGGCCTGCTGGGCGTCGGCGACCCCGCGTGCGACCTCTTCGTCGCCTGGAGCCTTCTCGACGCCCGCGCCCGCCCGGTGCTGCGCCAGGGGCTGGATTGCGACGAGGCCATGTGGCTGCGCGGCCGCGGCTGGGCGGTGTTCAACGCGGTGATCGCGCTCGCCTTCTACCTGACGACCAATCCCACCCTCTGCGCCATGAGCCGCCGCACCCTGGACGAGGTGGTCGCGGCCTAGGGGCGAGGCGGCTGACGCAAGAGCTAGGCCACTCCGGCTTCCAGGATCGTGAGCGTCCGCGCGCCGGCGTCGATCCGCGCCCGCGCGCCGACGGGCAGCGTCAACTGTTCGTCCGTATGGCCGATGGCCAGGCCGCTGAACACGGGGACGCCGACTTGGCCGAGCACCTGGTCGAAAACCTCGTTCAAGGTGTAGGGCGTGACGTCCGAGGCGCCGTCCGAGCGTGCGAAGGCCCCGACCACCACGCCCGCGACGTCCCTGAACTTGCCCGCATGCTTCAGCGTCAGCAGCATCCGCGCGACCGAGTAAGGGCTTTCGTCCACGTCCTCGAAGAACAGGATCGCCTTCCGCGTGTCGATCTCCCACGGCGTGCCCATGGCGGCGAGGATCATCGCCAGATTGCCCCCGGTCAGCCGGCCCTCGGCCACGCCGCCCGCGATCGTCCGCAGCGGGTACGAGGGACGCAGCGCGTTCGCCTCGGGAGGATTCTGCAGCACTCCAAGCGGTCGCGGGTCGCAAACCGCGCGCCGCAGCGCCTCCAGGGAATAGGCGGGGAAACGTGTCAGCCCCGGCATCCGGCCGTGGAACGTGACGAGCCCGGTCCTGCGGCGGATCGCGAGCTGCAGGAGCGTCAGGTCGCTGAAACCCACGAACACCTTCGGATTGCGCCCGATCAGTCCGTAGTCCACGTCCTCGACGATCTCGCTTACGCCGTAGCCGCCGCGGGCGCAGAAGACGCCCTTGATCGCGGGATCGCCGAACGCCGCGTGCAGTTCATCCAGACGGTGCCGGCGGGAGCCCGCCAGGTCTCGTGGGCGGGAAAGGAGGCTCGGCGGCAGCACCGGAGTGAGGCCCAGAGCCGCGATGACGAGTCCCGCACGCTCCGCGGCGGCGGGGTCATGGATCGCCGTGCTCGGGTTCACCACGGCGACGCGGTCGCCCGCGCGCAAGACAGGCGGCCGCACCATGTCCGGCGCCGGACCAGCGCTCGCACCGCTCGCCACAGCGCTCGCGCCGGCGGTGAACAGAAGGGTGCGGCGGTCCAAAGGTGATTCTCCCGCTGACGTGCCCCGCCCTAGCGCGCCGGGCCTCAGGGCGCCACACCGCCAGGGGCGGAAGCTCGGCGGTCGGGAACGTCCATGGCGAGCATATCGCCACGATCGCCGCGGCTGTGCGTAGTCGCCCTAACCACCCTTAGCTGACCCTCGAAAGGTCACCCGTCGGGGTGGTTGCGAGAATGTCAGCTTGCCGGCCCGGCGTGAACGTCTGCTTCCGACCCATAGCGGACGTGGGCCGAGGCTTGGTACGCTCGCACCGCGAGTGTCTGAGGGGTGAGGCGGTGGCGTGGTTCGGTCATAATAAGCGGCTCTTCTGGGCGACGGTCGTCATCGCGCTTGCCTTCGGTGCTCTGTCCCCCGTCTTCAGGAGTGACCGTGTTGCCGACTACGTTGGCGTCGCGTCATCGATCACCCTCGGCGCGGCTCTGTTGTGGATCGTGCTGCGCGCGAGGCATCTGCCCTGAGCCTAAGGCAACAACTCGCAACGTCCGCTCCCGACCCATAGCCGACCTTCCGAGCGTCTCCTCTTGAGCGCGTCCGCCGACGTGTCGCGTCGCCGGGCCGTCCCGACGCCCTCGGCCGTCGCGCCTGTCGCGTGCTGGTGGCGGCTCAGATCAGGCTCGCGCCGCCCGCTTGCCAGGCGGGCGAGTCCCCCTTCAGGGCAGCGGCCAGGAAATCCAGGCACACCCGCACCCCCGGCAGCACGCCGCGACGCGAGGTGAAGACCAGATGCAGGATGCCTCGGGGGATCGACCAGTCCGGCAGGATCCGGAGCAGGCGCCCGTCCTCGAGCATGTCGCGGCATGTGTATTCCGGCAGGAGCCCGATCCCGACGCCGCCGATGACCGCTTCACGCAGGATGGGGAACGCGGTGGCCGTGAGGCGTGGCTCGTGCGCCACCTCCACCGCCTCCCCGGCAGGGTTGATCAGCGTCCATCGCTCGACGCTGCCCCGATCCGTCAGGGCAAGCGTCGGGAACCTGACGAGGTCCTGCGGCGCGGCCGGATGGCCGTGAGCGGCGACAAGGGCCGGACTGGCGACCAGGACCGAGGCCGTGCGCTCGATGATCTTCACCTGGAGGTCGGCGTCGGTGTCCAGCTCCTCGCGCACGCGCACGGCGATGTCGACGCCCTCCTCGATGAGATCGACGCGTCGATTGGTGATGAGGAACTGCAGCTTGAGCTTCGGATGCTCGGCCAGGAAGTGCGGGAGGCAGCTGGCCAGGACCCGGTCGGCGCCGATGGGACAGCTCACGCGCACGACGCCCTGCGGCTCGGCCTTCACGCGCGTCACCACCTCGTCGATCGCCGCCGCCTCCGCAAGCGCGGCCCGCGCGTGCCGATAGACGTCTCGGCCCACGTCCGTGACGGCGAAGCGTCGTGTCGAGCGCTCCAGCAACCGCACGCCCAGTTCGGCCTCCAGCGCGGCCACCCGCCGGCTGATGCGCGACTTCGGCGCCCCCAGCGCCCGGGACGCCGCTGAGAAGCCGCCGTTCGACACCACCGCTGCGAAGAAGCTCAGGTCGTTGAGATCGGGCATCTGGCGTTCCGTTTTTGCAACATACTGTCGCGCGCAGGCAGTCTACCGGCGGGATTGTTCCACAATCAAATGGGGCGGGTGCTTAAGCCCAGAAAGGTCCTGCACCCATGAAGCTGCTCCATATCGACGCCGGCATCACCGGCTCCGCCTCGGTCAGCCGGCAGATCACGGCCTCGGTCGTCGACGCGCTCATGCAGGCGGATCCGACGCTTCGCGTCACCCGCCGGGATCTTGCCGCCACGCCGATCCCGCACCTCGACGGGTCGCGTCTCGAAGGCCTCGCCGATAATGAGATCCTTCGCGAATTCCTCGACACCGACGTCGTCGTCATCGGCGCGCCGATGTACAATTTCGGCCTGCCGAGCCAGCTGAAGGCCTGGTTCGACCACATCCTGGTGGCCGGGCGCACCTTCCGCTACGGCGCCGCTGGCCCTGAGGGGCTGGTCAAGGGCAAGACGGTCATCGTGGCCTCGTCCCGCGGCGGCGAGTATGCGGCCGGCGGACCGCGCGCCGCGTTCGACTTCCAGGAGCGGCACCTGCAGGCGATGCTTCAGTTCACCGGCATCGACGATGTCGTGATCATCCGGGCCGAAGGCGTGGCGCTCAGTCCGGAGTCCCGCGAAGCCGCCCTCGCCAACGCCCTCGAGGCGGCGAAGCGCCTGCCGCAAGCCCTAGCAGCCAAGCTCGCGGCCTGACGGCTGCCGCGCCGGAGCCCGGCTGCGCGGCGAAGCTAATCATCTGCGTTTTGAACGATGGAGGCCGCGTTGGAAGCCGGAGGCGAGTTCCGCGCCTCACCCGCCGCAGACCTCGCCGCGGTTGCAATTCGGCCGCGCCCGGTGCGACCTTTGAGTGAGCAGGAGGCAGATGGTCGCTTTTTTGTTGTGGCCACCGCCAGAACGATTGGAGAGCCATGTTCCGGACCGGGCTTGCGGTTCTCGCCGCGCTCCTTCCCCCCGTCGGCGCCATGGCCGCGCCCGTCGGCCCAGAGCCGAAGATCGTGCTGGCCATTCTGATTGATGGAACGGTTCTGAGGGGCGGTCGACCCGTCGACGAGTCGCGCCTGAAGGCGGACCTTTCGGCTTTGAGGAAGGGCGATCGGGTCCTTGTTTGCCTGCAAGGCATGAACGAGAAGGTCAGCCACGCCTTCGATCGGTACCTGGTGAAGAACGCCGGTGAGTTCGGCGCCAAGCTGCTGACGCAAGGCCGCTGTCCGCCCGATCCGGCGACGGAGGGCAAGCGCTAGTCCGCTTCCCCCAACAGCTGACATTCCGTCGAGCCGGCCAGCGAGCGGCATCAGGCCGCCGCCCCCGTCACCCCAGCCGCCCCGCGAGCTTGCACCGTGTTCCAGTTGCGCGAGGCGCGATGGCGGTCAGCGCCTTGGCCTCAGCCAGCTTCGAGAAGCCCGCCCCGTCGAGCGCCGCCTGAAGGTCCCCATCGGGTCGAGAGCGGACCTCAGCCTTGTGAGGCCGAACAGACGCTCGCCTGCGAAGCCATCTGTGGAGGTTGTGAACGGGACGGTTGAACCTCCGCCCGCACAAGATGTTAGGGTAGCGCGCATGGAGGAGCTCATTAGGGCGGCCGCACTGCCGCCAACGTCGGAGGACGCCGCACTCAGCTTGACTCTCGCCGTGGTCGCTGCGGCGAATTCGCCCCTGCTGCTGCTGGATGGAAATCTGGACATCATCGGCATGAGCGACGCCTTCTGCCGGGCGTTCGACGTCGGCAAGGCTGCTGGGCAGCCGGTCTTCGCCCTCGGCGGGGGCGAATGGGATGCGCCGGAGATACGCGCTTTCCTCGAAAGCGCGGTGAACGGCCAGGCGCCCCCGGACATGGAGGTCGCTCTGCGGGGGGGCGGCCGCGAGGTCCGGCGCCTGATCATCCACGTCGAGCGTCTCGAATATCTCGCGCTTGACGAGGTTCGCCTCCTGATGGCGGTCACCGACCTAACGGACGCAAGGGCTGCGGATCAACGGGCGGAAGACCTGCGCACGCGGAATGCGATCCTGGTGCAGGATGCCCGGCACCGGGTGGCGAACAGCCTGCAGATCATCGCCAGCGTGCTGATGCAGCATGCACGCAAAACCCAATCGGAAGAGGCCCGCGACCAGCTCCACAACGCCCACCAGCGGGTGATGTCAGTCGCGGCCCTGGAACGGCACCTCGCGGGGGCGGGGGACGACTGCGTTCAGGTTCGGCCCTACCTGGTGAAGTTGTGTGAGGCGATCGCCGCATCCATGATCCCGGAGCGCGCGCGCGTGTCGCTCGAGGTCACAGGCGACGACAGCACCGTGGACGCTAATGTCTCGGTCAGCCTCGGCCTGATTACCACAGAGCTTGTCATCAATGCGGTGAAGTACGCCTTCCCGGGCGGGCGGTCGGGCCGGATCACCGTCGACTACCGAGCCGCTGGTGCAGGCTGGGTGCTGACAGTGCAAGACGACGGTGTGGGCCTGCCCTCCGGAACGGAGCTGGTTCCCGGGCTGGGGAGCAGCATCGTACAGGCTCTTGCCATGCAGCTGCGGGCCCTGGTCGTCCTCGATCACTCAGCCGGAGGGGCTTCCGTGTCCATCGTTCATCCAGCCCCGGCCGGCGGATCCTAGCGGGGGCGGCCCGAGCATGGCGACCCGAGCATGGCGGCCCTCGGCGCCGGCGCGACGGGGAAGCTCTCCATGTCGGCCCTCACGATGTTGGCCCCCACGGAACTGGCTCGCCGCATGGCGACCACCTTCGGATAGCGCGGCGTCGCTTGGGAGCCCGCCGTCCGACGACGCCTAGCCGCCCAAAGCAGCATTCATCTCGGCCCGGGAGGCCTCGCGCCTTCTGTATCCCAGCCTTGCTCCCGCTCCTCCCGCAGCGCCGCGTCCTCACCGGCGTATCGTAGCGGCTTTCGGGACGAGGGCGCTGAAGTCGGATCGCTGGCGATGGAGCCGGGGCCGTTGTGCGGTGTCGCGCCCGGTCCTGCGCCCCATCGGGAGCCGTAAAGGCTGGCGTCGGGGTCAGAGGGCGTCCGGATCGGAACGTCAGGGGTCAGCTTCTTCGTCATCAGCGCCTCCCGCGCGTGAAAACTACTGTTTCGACTATGCACCCGTGTTCGGGTTCGCAGGTCTCCGGCCTAGTCGTGCGGCCCGAAGCGGACTTCGGCGCGACGGCCGAGGCGTTCCGCGTCCCGGGCGGCTAGCATGGCCGCCAATCGCGCAGGGGCCTCCGCGAAATAGTCGCCGACGAAGGCCCCGTCGCGCGTGACATGCCAGACGCCGTGGGTGCGGGCGGTGTGTATGACGACGGTGTCTTCGACGGCCATTGTTCAGGCTCCGGGACAGGGCGCCCCTGCATCGCCTGCCTGGCGAAATCACCTTGGGCGGACGGTGATATTGCTTAGATGGGGAGGCCGATCGCCCGCCGCCAGCCCGAACGACAATAGATCGCCCCGGCCGAGCGCGTAATCAGCGCCATGATCAATCAGACTGATCAGTCAACCGTCACCATCAAAAGTGACTTCAACGTCTATTGGCCTTCATGGCACGTAACTCGAAAGTTATCGCGGATGGGATTTCCGGAACGCGAAGACGCCATAACATCGAGTTTCACTTCGCTGGTCACGCAAGTTCATCAGACAGTCCCCTTGTCGATGACGTCGCCAGCTTGGAACCATCTGGCTATTGACCACGAAGGTTCACCTCGAGCCTGCCCGCGACGTGAGCCGACGATGACGACACGGTGGCGCAAGCGGTTGGGTCAGGTTGCCCGCGCGGGAGCGCGAGTGCGGTTCAGCCCGCGTCGGCGGCGTATGTCCTGACCAACCGCTCAAGGCTCCACAATTTGGCGGCGCGTCCTCGGCGGCGGCCCTCCACATAGGCTTTCGCCAGTCGATCGGTGTCCGCCTTGAACGCCTCGCCGGCAAGAAGCACGCCGTCCGAGATGAAATGGAGTCTGTAGATCGACATGTGCGATGTCCCAGTCTGAGACCCGACTGGATGCAAGGCCCAGGCAGGTAAGCCCTCGAGAAGATCAAGGTTCCGCCGCCGCTCTGGGAACGCCGAGGCCCCTGCGCAGCGCGCGACAAGATGCACGCGGGAGCAGACGTTCCGAACATCCGCTTTCGACCCGTTGCGGAACTCGTCTGATCGTGACCCACTCTCGACGACAAGGTCGCTGTATCGGGAGAAGCCCACGCGAGACCGACTGACTCCCTCCGGCACAACGCTCGGCGAGACACCATGCGGCTGGGCAAGGGTGCGTCCTGGCTCATGATTGCGGTGGCATCATCGTCGCCGCCCTTGCGGCGTGGGCCCTGAACTAGGCCCCCGGGCGAGCCCCTCAGCCCCTCGCCTCCGGCAGGGACCGAAGAAAGGCCGCGACCTGCCGGTCGCCGTGCAGACGCAGAAGCTGCGCGCCGGCGGCGTACCTGGATAGCCAGTCCTCCAGCCGCGGACGCAACACGGCGTCGAAGGTCCGCGCGTAGTCCAGCAGGCGAAGGCTGAGCCGCTCGGGACAGCCCTCGGCCATGTCCGGGCGCGTGCGGCCGAGGTACGTCAGGGTTCGCAGGTAGGCGCGCGCCGCGCAGAGCCACGCCGGTTGCTCCAGCCAGATGACCGCCTCGGCCCTGGGCAGGACGATGTCCGGAACCCGGCCCGGCACGCCGTCGAAGATCCATCCGCCCGCGGCGGTCATTTGCGCGATCCTGGCGCGGTACGCGTCATTGTCGGGATCCCGCCACCCCGGCTGCCAGAACTCCCTGTCGGCGTGGATGACGCGGAGCCGGAGTCGCCGACCCAGTTCGCTCGCCAGCCGCGACTTGCCCGAGCCTGCGCAGCCGACGATCACGATCCGCGATGCGGGGCCGATCGGTCCAAGCGCCTGCGCGCCGGACGCCGCCGCGCCCGTCACCCCAGCTTCTCCGCCAGCTTGCGCACCGTGTTCCAGTTGCGCGAGGTGCCGATGGCGGTCAGCGGCTTGGCGCCCGCCAGCTTCGAACGGCCCGAGCCGTCCGGATAGGTGATGTAGAGGCAGCGCGGCCCGGGCGCGATCTCCTCGCCGAACACCGCGTACTTGCGCAGCGGGTCCAGGTCGGCCGGGGGTTCGGTCTTCAGGAACACGGTCATCATCACGTTCGGCCGCTCGTCGGCGAAGGCCTTGAACGGATTGGCCGTGATGGTCGCCGCGAGCTCGGCGCGGTCGCGCACGAAGACGTCGGTGGCAAGCCCCAGTCGATCCCTCAGCGTCTGCTTGACGCGCGCCTCCACCGCGGTCGCCTCGGCGTCCGTGCCGACGACGGCGTTGCCGCTGGCCAGCAGGGTCTCGGGCGCATCGAACCCCGCCTCGGCCAGCACGGCCTTGAAGTCGGCCATCTTCAGCTGGACGCCGCCGACGTTGACCGCCCGCAGCAGGACAGCGAGCCGCCTCACGCCTCCCGCCCTCACGCGCGCGCTGCCGCTTCCCATTCCAGGAAGTCGGGCTGCTCCAGCAACAGCGAGGCATATTCGCCGGCCCGGCCGTCGTCGCCATAGTCGCTCAGCTTCACCCCATAGGTCCGGAAGCGCGTCGCCACGGGCGTGTAGAAGGCGTCGGCGATCGACCAGTCGCCGGCCAGGAACGGGCCGCCGAAGCGGTCCAGCATCGACAGCCACAGGCCTACGATCCGGCGGATGTTCTTCTGGGTCGCCGGCGAAAGCTCGACCGGCCGCGGCTCGACCTCCAGGGCCATCGGGCATTCGCCGCGCAGGCTCGCGAAGCCCGAGTGCATCTCGGCCGCCGCCGCGCGGGCCAGCGCGCGGGCGATCGGGTCGGTGGGCCAGAGGGCCACGCCCCTTTGCGCGGCCGCCTCTTCCGCGAGGTATTCGCAGATCGCCAGGCTGTCGACGATCACCACGCCTTCGGTCTTCAGCGCCGGCACCAGGCCCGAGGGCGAATGAGGCAGGATGTCGGCCTCGGTCTGGTCGTTCTCCTGGCGCAGCTCGATCAGCCGCTCGGTGAACGGCAGGCCCGAACGCTTGGCGGCCAACCACGGCCGCAGCGACCAGGTCGACCACTTCTTCGTACCGATCACCAGCTCCATCGGGCTTCCTCCGTCTCGCGCCTGAAACAAATCCGCGCTTGCCGCGCCCTACGGCAGCCGGTCAACCTCGCAGACATAAAAAACATAAGCCCGAGGAAGCGCCCGATGACGACCGCCATCCCCGCCGCGGAGCCTGCCGCGCCGTCGGCCGCCGCGCCGCCGATTCCGTTCTCGCGCGGCTACACGCGCTACGCCATGTGGCTGCTCCTGGGGATCTACATCATCAACTTCCTCGACCGGCAGGTGATCAACATCCTGGCCGAGCCGATCAAGAACGACCTGGGCCTTTCCGACACCCAGCTGGGCCTGATGAGCGGCCTGGCGTTCGCGATCTTCTACACCGTGCTGGGCATCCCGCTGGCCCGCCTCGCGGAGCGGAAGAACCGCGCCTACATCATCGGGACCTCGGTCGCCGTCTGGTCGGGGTTCACCGCCCTCTGCGGGCAGGCGCAGAACTTCGTCCAGCTCGCCCTCTGCCGCATCGGGGTCGGCGTGGGCGAGGCGGGCTGCACGCCGCCCGCCCACTCCCTGATCGCCGACATGGTGCCCAAGGAGAAGCGCTCCTCGGCGCTGGCGTTCTACTCGATGGGCACCCCGCTCGGCAGCCTGCTGGGCCTCGTCCTTGGAGGCCTCGTGGCGGACGCCTATGGGTGGCGCACCGCCTTCCTCGTTGCGGGGCTGCCCGGGCTGGTGTTCGCCGCGCTGGTCTTCACCACGCTGAAGGAGCCGCGTCGGTTCATGGCCCAGCAGGCGACCAAGACGGCCGCCGCCGCCCAGGCCAGCTTCGGCCAGACCCTCGCCTACGTCACCAAGAAGCCGACCTTCTGGTACATCTCCATGGGCGCCTCGCTGAAGGCCTTCATCGGCTACGGCCACGCGCCCTTCACCGCCTCCTTCTTCCTCCGCAACCACACGGAGGAGGTCGCGGGCCTCGCGGCCAGCATGGGCCTGAAGTCGGTGGGCTTCCTGGGGCTCACCATCGGCCTGCTCGCAGGTACCGCGGGCGCCCTGGGCGCCTTCATCGGCGGCTGGGTCGCCGACAAGACGGCCAAGCACAACGTCGGCCACCAGATGATCACGCCTGCAGTGGGCGCGCTTCTCTCCGTGCCGGTCTACACCGCCGCGATCCTGGTGGACTCCGCCGTGCTCGGCATCTGCCTGCTCGGGCTCAACTATCTTCTCGCCTCGACCTGGTACGGCCCGGTCTATGGCTCGGCGCAGTCGATCGTGCCGACGCACATGCGCGCCACCACCGCGGCCATCCTGCTCTTCCTCGCCAACCTCATCGGCCTGGGCATGGGGCCGGTGGCTGTGGGCGCCTTGTCGGACTGGCTGAACACCGGCCTCGGCCTGGGCTCGGCCGAGGGCGTTCGGTGGGCGCTGATCCTGGCGACCTTGTTCGGCGTCATCCCCGCCGTGCTGTTCTGGCTCGCCCGCAAGAGCCTGCCCCGCGACACGGTTTCGTAACAGCATTACGGGAGTTGCTTGCGGCGGCGCGAATCTGGCCGCAGGCTGGGGCCAATGGTCGAGTTGCTCCGGGGGGAGCATCCGCAGCCCCCGCCCCTAGCGGCCCACTGGCTCCTGGCCCGCCTCAGCGTCGAGTTCGCCGTCGATGTCGCCGACATCGCGCGGGACGGCCGTTCCGTGCTCGACCTCCTGCTGATCATCGCCGTGATCGAGGCCAACATCGCGCCGATCAACCAGGACCCCGTGCTGCAGCGGAAGTTCGGCGCCCTCGACGCGCCGCCCCCCGACGAGCTGCGCCGACCGGTCAGCATCAACGCCGTCGCGGCCTCGCTGGGCCAGCCGTTCGAGACGGTCCGGCGGCGTCTCAACGCCCTGGCCGCGGAAGGCGAGTGCGTGATCGGCCCCAAGGGCGTCGTCGTGCCGACCGCCCGCCTGACATCCGAGCGTTACGTCCGCATCCTGACGCTGCGCTACGAGCGCGTTCGCCGGCTGTATCTCGAGCTCAAGGCCGCCGACGCCCTGACCGACATGCACGCCGACGCCGGCTCCAGCCTGCCCGAGCCCGTCGGCCGCTTCGCCGAGCCGCCGGTCCGGCTCGTCAACCGGCTGCTCTCCGAGTACTACCTGCGCGCCCTCGAGCTGCTCGGCCGGCGGGTGGGCGACCCGCTCACCGCCCTGGTCCTGCTGGGGCTGGGCAATCTCAACCTGCGCAACCTGACACCCGAGCAGCGCCTGGCGAACCATCCGCACCCCGACTCGCTGCGCGCCCCGGTTCGCGGCAGCGCGCTCGCCCGCAGCCTGGGCCTGCCGCCCGAGACCGTGCGGCGGCGCCTCCTCGATCTCCAGGCCCGCGGCTACTGCCGCTCCGGGCCGGGGGGCGTGGTCTTCTCGATCCAGGCCGCCGCGGCGCCGCACGCCCAGCGGCTGTTCCACGACAACAACGTCAACCTGATGCGCATGCTGGGCCGCCTCGCCCGTTACGGCGTGCTCGAGTACTGGGACGCCGAAGAGAGCCCTGCCCTAAGGACAGCTTGACGGCTGCGGCCGTCTGGCCCAAGCGGGGACCGTGGCGCCCGAAAGGGCTGAGAAAGGGAATGCGGTGCGGCTCTCCGGAGCCCAAGCCGCGGCTGCCCCCGCAACTGTAAGCGGCGAGCTTCCGACCACCGAAAGCCACTGGGGCCGAAACGCCCTGGGAAGGCCGGCCGGACGCTAGGACCCGCGAGCCAGGAGACCTGCCACGAGCCGTGGTCACGCGCGAGCGCGTCGGACGGGGTGTGCCGATGTGGACGGACCGCCGGGAGCCTGACCGCTCCCGAGGGGCCCGTCGTCCTTCGCGGTGACGTCGTCCACGTCCGCCGCGAGGCCCCATGTTCAAGACCGCTCTTTCGCTCTCCGCCCTGGCCATCGGTCTGCCTGCGCTCCCCGCGTACGCCGCCGACGCAGAGGTCGACACCCTCGTCGTCACCGCCAGCCGCCGCCCAACCCCGGCCGAGGAGGTCGGCAGCGCCGTGACCCTCTTCACCGCCGACGACATCCAGCGCCGCCAGCAGCGCGCCGCCCCCGACGTGCTGCAGCTGTCGCCCGGCCTCAACGTCGTCCAGACCGGCGGCCCCGGCGGCCGCACCTCGGTCTTCATTCGCGGCGCCAACGCCAACCACACCAAGGTGCTGATCGACGGCGTCGACGCCAACGACCCGAGCCAGGGCGGCGTCTTCGACTTCGGCGCCGTGCTGACCTCCGACATCGAGCGCATCGAGGTGCTGCGCGGGCCCCAGAGCGGCCTCTACGGCTCGGACGCCATCGGCGGCGTCGTCAACATCGTCACCGCCCCGCCCGGCGGGCCTGCGCGCCTGCGCGCCCGCGTCGAGGCCGGCAGCCTCGAAACCTTCGACCAGGCGCTCGGCGCCTCGGGCCAGGCCGGCCCGATCGGCTACGCCGTGAACCTGGCCCACGCCTTCTCGGGCGACTCCAGCACCACCCCGCTCAGCCTCGTCCCCGCCGGCCGGCCGGTCCTCTCGGACTCCTACGAGAACACCACGCTCTCGGCCCGCCTGCGCGCCCAGCCGACCGACCGCCTGGAGCTGAACGGCGTGGCCCGCTTCGCCGACAGCCGGCTGAAGTTCGTCTCCGACGAGGGCTTCCCCAGCGCGCCCGCCGCCGAGCGCTCGGTCCAGGACGCGCAGGGCCTCACCGCCCGCGCCGAGGCCCGCTTCGACGCCCTGCCCGGCCGCCTCAGCCTTCGCGCCGGCGCCGGCGCCACCGACTACGAGACCAGGATCACCAGCCCCGGCGGCTTCGCCTCCTGGAACAAGGGCGACCGCCTGAAGGGCGACCTGCGCGCCGACCTCACCCTTCCCGCCGGCCACAGCCTGATCCTCGGCGCCGAGGCCGAGCGCGAGCGCCTCACCGACCAGCCCACGACCTACGAGAACGACAACCGCGCCGTCTTCGCCGAGGCCCAGACCCGGCCCGGCGCCCCCGTCAGCCTGACGGCCAGCGCCCGGCTCGACGACAACGACCGCTTCGGCTCCGAGGCCACCTTCCGCCTCGCCGCCGCCCACACGCTGACCTCCACCGGCACGATCCTGCGGGCCAGCTACGGCACGGGCTTCAAGGCCCCGACGCTGACCCAGCTCTTCGTCAGCTTCCCGGACTTCGGCTTCTTCGCGAACCCCAACCTCGAGCCCGAGGAGAGCCGCGGCTTCGACGCCGGCTTCGAACAGCCCCTGGGCGAGAACGTCCGCCTCGGCGCTGCCTACTTCCGCCAGACGATCAGGAACCTGATCACCACCAACGCCACGTTCGACAGCTACGCCAACATCGGCCGCGCCCGGGCCTCGGGCGTCGAGGCCTTCGCCGAGGCCCGCCTCACCCCCGCGCTGACCGCCCGCATCGACTACACCTATGTCGAGGCCAAGGACCGCGACACCGGCCTCACCCTGCTGCGCCGGCCCAGGCACCGCCTGACCGCCGCCGCCGACTGGGCCGTGACCGACGCGCTCAGCCTCTCGGCCACGGTCATCCACGTGGGCTCCTGGATCGACGGCGACCGCAGCTTCACCGTCCCAAGGCTCAAGGCGCCCGACTACACGATCGCCCACCTGGCCGGCGAATACCGCCTCTCCGACCGCCTCACCGCCTTCGCCCGGGTCGAGAACCTCACCGACGAGGCCTACGAGAACCCCGTCGGCTTCGAACGCCCCGGCCGCGCCGCCTTCGCCGGCCTGCGCGTCCGCTTCGAATAGGGAGGCCGTCCGATGACCCGCACCACCTGGTCCCTCGGCGTCTACGGCCTCGTCGTGGCGGGCTGCCTGGCGCTGGCCTGCCTCGAGCCCCTGGTCGCCGTGGCGGTCCTCGCCGCCGCCCGCCTGAAGCTCCCGGCCGCCGCCGCGCTCACCGCCGCCGTGTGGCTCACCGGCCAGGCGATCGGCTTCGGCCTGCGCGGCTTCCCCGTCGATACCCAGACCGTCGGCTGGGGCGTGGGCCTGGGCGTCATGGCGCTGGCCAGCCTGCTCGCCGCCGCCGCCGTCCTGCCGCGCCTCCCGCAGCGCCTGCCCGAGTGGTTCCGCATCGCCGCAGCCTTCGTCCCGGCCTTCGTCGCCAACCAGCTGGCCGCGCTCGGCGTCGAGTTCGCCGTCAAGGGCTCGTGCGAGATCGTCCCCGGCGTGGTCACCGCCATCGGCCTGATCAACGCCGGCTGGCTGGCCGCCCTGCTCGCCCTCGACGCCCTGGCCCGGCGCCTGCCCAGTCCGCGAACGCCATGACCCAGCGGATCGTCAGCCTGCTCCCCAGCGCCACCGAGATCGTGGCGGCGCTGGGGCTCGCCCACCGCCTCGTCGGCCGCAGCCACCAGTGCGACTTTCCGGCCGGCGTCGAGCGCCTCCCCGCCCTGAGCTCCACCAAGATCCGCACCGACCAGACCTCGGCCGCCATCGACGCCCAGGTGAACGAGATCCTGCGCTCGGCCGTCAGCGTCTACGACGTCGACACCGACACCCTCAAAGCCCTCCAGCCCGACGTCATCCTCACCCAGACCCAGTGCGCCATCTGCGCCGTCACCCCGGCCGACCTCGAGGCCGCACTCTGCAGCTGGACCGGCCTGGCCCCCCGGCTGGTCAGCCTCGAGCCCAACGACCTCGGCGACGTCTGGGGCGACATCCGCAAGGTGGCCGCAGCCCTGGGCGCCCGGGCCGCCGGCGAGACCCTGATCGCCATGCTGCAGGCCCGCCTCGCCGCCCTCTCCGCGCGCGTCGCCGACCGCCCGCGCCCCACCGTCGCCGCCCTGGAATGGTTCGCGCCCCTGATGGCCGGCGGCAACTGGATGCCCGAGCTGATCGAGGCCGCCGGCGGCCGCCCCCTGTTCGCCAGGCCCGGCCAGCACTCGCCCTGGCTCTCGTGGGACGACCTCGCCGCCGCCGAACCCGACGTGATCCTGATGCTGCCCTGCGGCTTCCGGCTCGAAGAGAGCCTGGCCGACCTCCCCGCGCTCACCGGCCACCCGCTCTGGTCCGGGCTCAAGGCCGTCCGCGAGGGCCGCGTCTACGCCATCGACGGCCACCACTACTTCAACCGCCCCGGCCCCCGCCTGGTCGAGAGCGCCGAGATCGTGGCCGAGATCCTCCACCCGCAAGTCTTCCAACCGGGAGCCGGCGACTTCGGCCACCGCGGAACCGGCTGGGTCCAGGTCCCGCCCCAGGCCTAGTCCCGCTCGAACCCGCGCCCGTCCGCGTCCGGCGCCCACACCTCGCCGGTCCCGGCCACCCGCGCCGGCTCGCGCGTCGGCACATAGTCGCCGCTGTCGGGCTCCAGGGTGAACTTCTTGATCACCACGGTCATGCCCTCGCCGCCGGCCTCCTCGTCCCCGTTGGGCAGGGGCCGCGGCTTCACCGGCCCATACCGCCGGGCACAGGCCTTCCCCACCCACCACCGGTGATGCTGCAGCCGCACGTGGGTCGCATAGGCCGTCTCGGGCGTCACCGCGTCGGCGATCGCCAGCCCCTTCTCGAACTGCAGCTCGGCGCGGATCTCATAGGCCTCCTCCAGCGCCTCGGCGAACTCCGGATGCTGCCGGCGCCAGTTGGTCAGCGTCGACATCGACGGCATCCCCGCCTCGGCGCAGATGGCCGTCAGCGCCTCGCCCGCGCACACCCGGTCATAGATCGCCTGGGCCGTCGCCTCGCACCACAACGGCCGCCGCCCCCGGAACGGCCCGCCCGCCGCCGTCCGGGCCTCCAGCATCCGCGCGGCGAACGCGGGCCGCGACTTCGTCCAGCCCACCACCGTGTTGGCCAGCGGCATCCCCGGCGAGCGGCAGATCTGCGCCAGGCTCTCCCCCGCCGCCGTCCGCCGCAGGATCTCCTCCGCCGTCTCCACCCCGTGCCGCACCGATGTCGGCCACGCAGCCTCGTCCGCCCCGACCGCAGCCGGGAACTCATCCTCGATCGTC
>NZ_JAPSKZ010000046.1 GCF_031181185.1 Phenylobacterium sp.
TACGGATATAACCGCTGGTTGTACGTTTTCTCGGCGGCGGGCGCGCGCCGGCCGCCGCCCTCAAACCGGGGGGACTCTCGACAGCCCAGGGGTGACCGCAAGCTCGAGGAGTTCGAACCATGAAGAAGCTTACTCTTGCCCTGGCCGCCACAACCGCGCTGACGCTGGGCGCGGGCGCCGCGGCGGCCCAGAGCCGATGGATGCCGATGATCGAGCGTCAGGCGATCGTCGAGGACCAGATCGAGGCGGGCCTCGCCTCGGGATCCATGAGCGACGCAGAGGCGCGGATGATCCGCTCCGAGATGTACGCCCTGGTGGCCATGGAAGGCCGCTATCGAATGAACGGCCTGTCGTGGGGCGAACGCCGCGACCTGGACCGGCGCTATGCCGGCCTGCATGACCGGATCGAGTTCGCCATGGCCGACATGGACGGCGCGGAACTCGCCTCGCTCGAAGACCGCAAGCTCCGCCTGGACCGGCGGATCGAGCAGGGCCTGCGCTCGGGACAGCTGACCAACGACGAGGCCGAGCTGTTGCGCGACGAGTTCGACGATCTGGCGGCGCTAGAGGCGCGCTACCGCGTCGGCGGCATCTCGGCGTGGGAACGCGCCGACCTCGACCGCCGCATGGACGCGCTGGCCGACCGAATCGGCGACGAGCGGACCGACCCCGACCGCGAGTACGGCTACAGCCGCTACTAGCGGTCCGCCAGACCTCATAGCGGGCGGCGGGAAGGCGCAGGCCTTCCCGCCGCCTTTGCGTCTTCCCATCTGAGCCCGATGCCGGCGAGCGCCCAGCCCAGTCTGTTCGAAGCCTCTCCGCCCGCCGGGCCGGAGGGTTTCGCCTATCGCCCGGAGTTCGTGAGCGAGGCCGAGGCGCAGGTGCTGATGGCGCATTTGGCGGAGCTGCCGTTCGAGCCGTTCCAGTTCCGCGGCTACGAAGGCCGCCGCCGTGTCCACTCGTTCGGCTGGCGGTATGACTTCAACGGCCCTGGTCTGGTCCCAGCGGAGCCGATGCCGGACTGGCTGATCCCCACACGAGACCGCGCCGCCGCCTTCGCCGGTTTGCCACCCGAAGGCTTCCAGCACGTGCTGATCAACGAGTACCGCGAGGGTGCGCCGATCGGCTGGCACCGCGACCGGCCGGTGTTCGAAAAGGTTGTGGGCGTGTCGCTGGGCGCCGCGACGGTCATGCGTTTCCGCCGGCGGGTGAGGGAACGGTTCGAGCGGATCAACGTCCCGCTGGCGCCGCGGTCCGCCTACCTCCTCGACGGCCCCGCCCGGACGGAGTGGGAGCACAGCCTGCCTGAGGCGGTCGCGCTGCGCTACTCCATCACGTTCCGCAACTTGCGGGCCTAGATTGTTTCCAGCCAAGTAGAAGTCTTCCGCCCAGCGGCGGGTTTATCCCCGCGGCCGTGAACGCCGATCTGTGGACCTCGAGTTTCACAGAGAGGACGTCTTCCAGTGCAGTTCCAGAAGTTCGCGGCCGCCGGCGCGCTCGCAGCCCTCGTCATCTCGGCGGGCGCGGTTCAGGCCCAGGACGCCTTCACCCGCAAGCCGACCGAGGTTCGCGCCGGGACCTACAGGCTGGATCCCGAGCACTCCAAGATTACCTGGTTCGTGAACCACCTGGGATTCTCGACCTATGCGGGCCAGTTCGCCGGCGCCTCGGGCGTCCTGACGCTCGACCCCAAGGCGCCCGCCGCTTCGAAGCTGGAGGTGACGGTGAAGGCCGACGATGTCGGCACGCTGAACGCCGCCCTCGACAAGCATCTGAAGTCGGCTGACTTCCTCGACACCGCGAAGTTCCCGACAGCAACGTTCAGGGCGACCCGGATCGTGGTCGAAGGCGATGGAGAGGCCGACATCCACGGCGAGCTCACGCTCCGGGGCGTGACAAAGCCCATCGTCATCGAGGCGGAGTTCAACCAGGCAGGCGTCAATCCGCTCGACAAGACGTACACCGTGGGCTTCGACGGCGAGGCCAAGCTCAGGCGGTCGGACTTCGGGATCACCTACGGCCTGCCGGCCGTCGGCGATGAGGTCACTCTCAAGATCGAGGCTGAATTCAAGGCCGCCTCTTAAGGAAAAGGGCCGCCCCGGAGGGCGGCCCTTCGATCGTCCGGTGTGCGCCGGCGCCTAGAAGATCTCGAAGAGTCCTGCGGCGCCCATGCCGCCGCCGACGCACATGGTGACGACGCCGTACTTCGCGCCGCGGCGCTTGCCTTCGTACAGCAGGTGCGCGGTGCAGCGGGCGCCGGTCATGCCATAGGGGTGGCCGATCGAGATCGAGCCGCCTGAGACGTTCAGCTTCTCGTTCGGGATGCCCAGCTTGTCGCGGCAGTAGAGCACCTGGCTCGCGAAAGCCTCGTTCAGCTCCCAGATGTCGATGTCGTCGATGGTCAGGCCGTTGCGCTCCAGGAGCTTCGGGATCGCGAAGACCGGTCCGATGCCCATCTCCTCGGGCCCGCAGCCGGCCACGGCCATGCCGCGGTAGGCGCCTAGAGCCTCCAGGCCGCGCTTCTCGGCTTCCTTGCGTTCCATCAGCAGCACCGCCGCGGCGCCGTCCGACAGCTGCGAGGCGTTGCCGGCAGTGATGAACTTGCCCTCGGGCACGTAGCGGCCGCCCTTGAACACCGGGTTCAGCTTCTGGAGGTCGGCGAGCGTCGTCTGCGGGCGGTTGCCCTCGTCGGCGGAGATGGTGATCTCCTTGTCGGCCGTCTCGCCGGTCTCCTTGTTGACCAGCACCTTCATGACGGTGGTCACCGAGACGATCTCGCTGGCGAACCGGCCCTCTGCCTGGGCCTGGGCGGTGCGCTGCTGCGACTGCAGGGCGTACTCGTCCTGCGCCTCGCGGCTGACGCCGTAGCGCTCGGCCACGATCTCGGCCGTCTCGATCATCGAGGTGGCCAGCTCCGGCACGTGCTCGCGCAGCCACGGATCGGCGGCCATGAAGCGGTTCACCTTGTCGTTCTGCACCAGGCTGATCGACTCGATGCCGGCGCCGATGGCCACCGGCGCGCCGTCGTTGATGATGTACTTGGCGGCGGTCGCCACGCCCATTAGGCCCGAGCTGCACTGACGGTCGATGGTCATGCCCGAAACGGTGTTCGGCAGGCCGGCGCGCAGGGCCGCCTGGCGGGCGATGTTGTTGCCCGTCGTGCCCTGCTGCAGCGCGCAGCCCATGGCCACGTCGTCGATCTCGCCTGGATCGACGCCGGCCTGATCGACCACCGCGCGGATCGCTTCCGCGCCCAGCGTGGCGCCGTAGGTGTTGTTGAAGGCGCCGCGGTAGGCTTTGCCGATGGGGGTCCGCTTGGCGGCGACGATGACGGCTTCGCGCATCAAGAAATCCTGACGTTACGTGAGGTGACGGGTGGAAAAACGGCGGGCCGCCTGAGGCGCCCCGCCGCTTCGGTTTCGGTCTCTAGGCCTTCAGGTCCGAGAACTTCTTGCCCTCGGCGACCAGCTTCTCGAGCAGGGCCGACGGCTTGAAGTCGTCGCCCATGGAGCCGTGGAATTCCTGCATCTTGGCGAGCACCTTTTCGGGGCCGACCTGGTCGCCGTAGTGCATCGGGCCGCCGCGGTAGACGGGCCAGCCGTAGCCGTTCACCCACACCACGTCGATGTCGGACGGACGGATGGCCTTGCCCTCTTCGAGGATCTTCGCGCCCTCGTTGATCATCGGATAGACGCAGCGCTCCAGGATCTCCTGGTCGGAGATCGTGCGGGCGTTGATGCCCTTCTTGTCCCGGAAGTCCTGGATGATCTTCTCGGTCACGGGGCTCGGCTTGGCCGTGCGGTTCTCGTCGTAGTCGTAGAAGCCCGCGCCGGTCTTCTGACCGCGGCGGTCCATCTCGCAGAGGACGTCGCGCAGGGTCTCGCCCTTCGAGTTCTCCTTCACCCAGCCGATGTCCAGGCCGGCCAGGTCGCTCATGGCGAACGGACCCATGGGGAAGCCGAAGTCGTACAGGACCCGGTCGATATCCCACGGCATGGCGCCTTCCAGCACCAGCTTGTTGGCCTCGCGCTGGCGCTGGCTCAGCATGCGGTTGCCGATGAAGCCCGGGCAGACGCCGGCCAGCACGGCCACCTTGCCGATCTGCTTGCCCAGCTTCATCGAGGTGGCGATCACGTCCTTGGCCGTATGATCGGCGCGGATCACCTCCAGGAGCTTCATGACGTTGGCCGGCGAGAAGAAGTGCAGGCCGATGACGTCTTCCGGCCGGGTGGTGGCCGAGGCGATCTCGTCGATGTTGAGATAGCTGGTGTTCGTCGCCAGGATCGCGCCCTTCTTGGCGATCTTGTCGAGCTTGGCGAAGACGTCCTTCTTGATGTCCATCCGCTCGAAGACGGCCTCGATGATGAGGTCGCAGTCGGCGAAGTCGTCCATGCTGAGCGAGCCGGTCAGCAGGCTCATGCGCTTCTCGGTCTGCTCGGGGATGGCGCCGCGCGAGCGCTCGTAGTTCTTGCGGATCGTCGCGATGCCGCGGTCCAGCGCCTCCTGCTTCACCTCGACGATCGTCACCGGGATGCCGACGTTGAGGAAGTTCATGGCGATGCCGCCGCCCATGGTGCCGGCGCCCAGGACGCCCACCTTCTTGATCGGGCGCGTCGGGGTGTCGTCCGGCACGTCCGGGATCTTCTGGGCCTGGCGTTCGGCGAAGAAGTAGTAGCGCTGGGCGGCCGACTGCGGGCCGGTCATCAGCTCCATGAACATCTTGCGCTCGGCCGCGAGGCCTTCGTCGAAGGAGTTCGAGTTCACCGCCGCCTCGATGCAGCGGATGTTGTATTCCGGGGCCAGGAAGCCGCGGAACTTGCGGGCGTTCGCCTTGCGGAAGTTCTCGAAGATCTCGGGCTTGCCCTTGGCCGCTTCCAGCTTGGCGTTGTTGTCGCGCACCTTCACCAGCGGCTTGTTCTCGGCCACAAGCTTCCGGGCGAAGGCGATGGCGCCTTCCTTCAGCTTGCCCTCTTCGACGATCTCGTCGACCAGGCCCATCTCCAGGGCCTCCTTGGCCGGGGCGTGGCGGCCCGAGGTGACCATCTCCAGGGCCTTCTCGACGCCGGCGATGCGAGGCAGGCGCTGGGTGCCGCCGGCGCCCGGGAGCAGGCCCAGGTTCACTTCCGGCAGGCCCAGCTTCGCGGACGGCACGGCCACGCGATAGTGGGCGCACAGCGCCACTTCCAGGCCGCCGCCCAGGGCGGTGCCGTGGATCGCCGCCACCACGGGCTTGTGCGAGTTCTCCATCATGCCCTGGACCTCGGGCAGGCTCGCGCCCTTCATGGCCCCGCCGAATTCCGTGATGTCGGCGCCGGCGATGAACGTACGGCCGTCGCAGATCAGCACGATCGCCTTGGCGTCGCTCTCGATCGCCTTCTGGAAGCCCTGGTACAGGCCGTCCCGGACATTGGCCGACAGCGCGTTCACGGGCGGCGAGTTCAGGGTGATGACGGCGACGTCGCCTTCCTGGCTCAAGGTGGTGACGGAGTTGATCTCGCTCATGCCGGTTCCCTCGCTTGATGTCTGAAAATCAGGTTCGCCGAAAATTCCTGGCGGGCTCCAATTCAAACGCTTGTTATAGACCTCTACCGAGGGGGCCAAGCTGAAATTGGTCCTGCAAGAGGGAGGGCGCGATGGCGTCGGATCTGTTCTCATTGGAAGGGCGCACGGCGCTCGTGACCGGCGGTTCGCGAGGCATCGGCAAGATGATCGCCCGCGGCTTCATCGACCAGGGCGCACGTGTCTACATCTCTTCGCGCAAGGCCGACGCGTGCGACGCCACGGCGGCCGAGCTGGGGCCGAACTGCATCTCGCTGCCGCAGGACATCTCCACGACCGAAGGCGTGAAGGCGCTCGCCCAGGCGATCACCGCCCGCGAGCCCAAGCTGGACATCCTGGTGAACAATGCCGGCGCGGCCTGGGCCGCCGATTTCGACGAGTTTCCCGAGAGCGGCTGGGACAAGGTGATGAACCTGAACCTGAAGTCGCCCTTCTTCCTGACGCAGGCCCTGCATGGCGCGCTGAAGGCCGCGGCAAGCGACGAACAGCCGGCCAAGGTGATCAACATCGCCTCGATCGACGGGATCGCGCTCAATCCGCTCGAGACCTATTCGTACCACGCGTCCAAGTCGGCGCTCATCTACCTGACCCGCAGGATGGCGGCGAAGCTGATCAAGGACCGCATCGTGGTCACCGCGATCGCGCCCGGTCCCTTCGCGTCCGAGATGAACCGGGCAGCGCGCGACCAGTCGGAAGCGGTGGCCAAGCGGGTGCCTCTGGGCCGCATCGGCCGCGACGACGACATGGCCGCCACGGCGATCTTCCTGGCCTCGCGCGCCGGCGACTATGTGGTCGGCGCGACCATCCCGGTCGACGGCGGCGTGGCGCTCGCCACCCTGCCGCGGGAAGCGATCGCCGGCTGAGGCGGCACAGTTTGGGCCCGTTCTGCGCTATGGGAGTATCTCGCTCCCATAGCCGAGCCTGCCCTTGACCGAAGAGACCGCCCGCAAAGCCCGACCCCTGCGCCTGATCCTGGCGCTGGTCGGCGTGGCGCTGGTCCTCGTCGCGGCCCTTACCTGGCTGAACCGCAAGAGCCTGGCGCGAGAGGCGCTCACTGGCTGGCTGCGGTCGAAGGGCGTCGCGTCCGAAGCCGAGGTCTACGCCATCGGGCCGTCCAGCTTCGCGGCGCGCCTGCGGATCGGCGATCCCGCACGGCCCGACTTCCAGACCGCCCGGGCCGACGTGCGCTATCGCTTCAAAGGCTTGGGCGTGGAGGTGCTCTCGGTCACCCTGCGTGAGCCTGTGCTGCGCGCCGCGGTCCGCGGCGGCAAGCTCAGCGTCGGCAGCCTCGATCCGCTGATCGAGGAATTCCGCCGCCGCCCGCCGCGGCCGGACGCCGCCAAGCCGCGGATCGCCATCGACGACGGCGTGCTGTGGCTCGCCACCGACTACGGCCCGCTGCGGGTCACCGCCGACGCCCGGGTCGAGGACAACAAGCTGATGTCACTGGCCGCCGCCGCCGATCCGGCGCGGCTTCGCGGACGCGGCCTCGCCGCCGAGACCGGCCGGGCGACCGTGACGGTGACGACCGTCGGTCCGCGGGTATCCGCTCGCCTGGATGCTCCCATCGCCCGGGTGAGCTCCGGCGATCTCGCCTTGCAGGACGGCCGGCTTAGCCTGACCGCGGAGGCGCCCTATCCAGACCTGGTGAAGCGCCGCGGCGACGGGGCCGTCACCCTGAACGTCCGGCTCGTCGCCGACCGGGCTGCGGCCGGCGAGCAGGGCTTCCGTGGCCTGCACGCCCGCGCAGGCTTCGTGGGTTCGTCCCGCGGCTGGATCCCGGACCTGGCCGTGACCGGCCAGGCCACGGCCGATGTCCGGGCGGCGTCGGGCGATCTGGGGCCGGCGGAGGCCAGGGGCGTGCGGCTGGCGCTCGCCAGCTCCGACATCCGCTGGACCCGAGCCGGAGGCGACCGTGTTTCCGCGACGCTGAAGGCCAATGCGGTGCTCGATCGCGGCCAGGCGGCGGGCCTGACGCTGACCCGCACGACGCTCAGCGCCCAGGGTCCCGTGTCGGCGGCCAAGGACGGCTTGCGCGCGGCGCTGTTCGGCAGCCTCGTCGGCCACGGCGCCTACGCCGGCCTGGGCGCGCCGACGGCCCAGGACACCGGCGACATGGTGGACATCAAGCGCGCCCTGCGCGGCTTCGACCTCGCCGCGCCGCAAATGCAGGTGACGCTCGCCCCCGGCGCCGCGCCGATTTTCGGCCTGCGGCAGCCGGCGGTCCTGCGTCCCGACAGCGGCGGAGAGGTGCGGCTGGCGAGCCTCGGGGCGGACGACTGGCGGCTGACCGCGCGGGGCGGAGGCCTGCCCGACGTGGACGTCACGGCCCGCAATCTCACGCTTGCGGACGGCGGGGCTTCGGCCGGGCTCACCTTGAAGGCGGCGCTGGACCTCGGCCCCATCGAGCGCGGCCGTGTGCACGCCGCCGGCCGGCTGCGGATTGCGGCTGGCGCCCTCACGCTGGTCGGCAGCCGCTGCGCGACCTTCACGGCCGAGAAGCTCGAGTTCGGCGAGAACGACGTGGAGAAGCTCTCGACCCGCCTCTGTCCGGGCTCCGAGCCGCTGTTCCGGATGACGGGCGCCGATTGGAGGATCGCCGGCCGCGCAGAGGCCGCCGCGGCCGATGTCCCCTTCCTGCAGGCGGGCGCGCGCGACGCCGCGGGCCCGGCCGCGCTCGGCCTGAAGGGCGGACGCCTCGACGCCGACGTCCGCATCGACCGCGCTCGGGTGGTGGATTTGGCGCCCGAGACCCGGTTCCATCCGCTGGCCCTCACTGGGACCGCGCGCGCCCGGCGCGACGCCTGGACCGCCGACCTGGACCTCGCCGCTCCGGGCGGCGCCCGCGTCGCGCATGCGGCGCTGACCCACGACGGCCCGTCGGGCCAGGGCCGGGTCGACATCGACACCGGCGTGCTGACGTTCGCAGAGGGCGGCCTGCAGCCGGCGCAGCTCTCGCCCCTAGCCGCCGCCCTGGGCTCGCCGGCCGCCGGGCAGGCCCGCTTCGAGGGCGGTTTCGCCTGGAACCCCGACGTGGGCATCAGCGCCGGAACGCTGACCGTTCCGCGGCTCGACTTCCAGTCGCCGGCGGGCCGCATCACCGGCCTGTCCGGAATGCTCACCTTCACCAGCCTGGCTCCGCTGGTCGCTGCGCCGGGCCATGTGGTCAGCGTCGAGCGCCTGGACGCCATCGTGCCGGTCACGAACCTGCGCGCCGAGGTCGGCCTGCGCGACGAGGTCCTCACCATCACCGGCGGCGAGGCGGTGGTCGGCGGCGGCCGAATCGAGATCGAGCGCCTCGAGCTGCCGCTCGACCCCAAGGCCCCGCGCAAGGGCGTGCTCTCTGTGGAAGGCGTCCAGCTGCACGACCTGGTCGAGGCCTCGCCCTTCGGAGACAAGGTCGACTTCGACGCCAAGGTGACCGGCCGCATCCCCTTTGAGGCCATCGGCAATCGCGTCCGCATCGCCAGCGGAACGCTGAAGGCGATCGAGCCCGGGCGGCTATCGATTCAGCGCGAGGCCCTGGTCGGCGTGCAGACCGACCCGATGGCGGTCGAGGCGGGCGCCGCCGCCCCACTGGTCAACGAGGCCCAGGCCAATGCGGCGATCACCGACTTCGCCTACCAGGCCATGGAGAATCTGGCGTTCGAGGAGCTGGAGGCCACTCTCAACAGCCGCGAAGACGGCCGCATGAACGTGCTGTTCCGCATCGTCGGCCGGCACGATCCGCCGAAGCGCCAGGAGATCCGCCTGGGCCTGATGGACCTGATCCGTCGCCGGTTCCTCGACAAGCCCCTGCCGCTGCCCTCTGGCACGCAGGTGAACCTGACCCTCGACACGACGCTCAACCTGGACGATCTCTTGGCCGACTACGCCGAGTATCAGCGGCTACGCAGTTCAGGCCCGGTTCAGCCCTGACCGTGGAATGCTGGCCGCGACAACACAAGGAGACCGCTCGCGATGATCCTCCGCCGACAGGCCGCCCTGGCCGCTGGAGCCCTGGCGCTCACAGGGGCCGCCGCCTGCACGCCGACCGTCCGCGTGGAGGTCGCGCCCATCAACATCTACGCCAAGCTGGACGCGGACGTCCGGCTGCGTCTGGACGAGGACGTGAAGAGCCTCATCCAGCAGAACCCCGAACTGTTCTAGGAGGACATGGCTATGAACGGACGTGACCTCATGGGCCTCGGCGGCTCGGTCGGGGCGGCGGTGCTGGCCGCCCTCGTCGCCGCCACCCCCGTCGTCGCCCAGGCGATGAACGCCAAGGCCGCAGTCGACGCCGCCAAGGCCCAAGGCCTGGTCGGCGAGCAGGCCGACGGCTTCCTGGGCTTCGTGAAGCCCTCGTCGGACACGGCGCTGCGCGCGGCGGTCGAGGAGATCAACCGCGGCCGGGCCGAGCTGTACCGCAAGGCCGCCGCCGAGAACGGCGTCAGCCCGGAAGCGGCGGGCGCCTCGGCCTTCACCACGGTCGTGCAGACGAAGCTGAAGCCGGGCGAGTTCTACAAGCCGGCCGGCGGCGGCTGGGTGCGCAAATAGCCGAACCGAGGTGGCGACGGGGGGCTTCCACGGCCTGAACGGGCGGACGCAGGGCATCCTCCTGATGTCGCTCGCCATGCTGGTCATCCCCGGCGTGGACGGGCTGGCGAAGGCGCTGTCGGCCCACTACTCGCCGCTGATGATCGGCTGGTGCAGCTTCCTCTGCGCCGCCGTTCTGGTGACGCCCGTCGCCGTCCGCCTGCACGGCCGGTCGATCTTCCCCCAGGAGCACCGCTGGCTGCATCTTCTGCGGCTGGTGTTCCTCGTCAGCGCGGCCACCCTCTACTACCTGGCCGTCGCGCGCATTCCCCTGGCGACCGCGGTCAGCGCCTACTTCATCGGCCCCATCGTCGCTTCGGTCCTGGCGGTGGCGGTGCTGAAGGAGCGCTTCACGTCGATCAAGCTGATCAGCCTGGCGCTCGGGGTCGCCGGCGCCCTGGTGATCCTGCAGCCTGGCGGCGCCCCGCCCGATCCCGGCCTGCTGCTGGCTTTCGCCTCGGGCGTCGCCTTCGCCTGCTTTCAGGTGACCACACGCAAGATCGCGGGCGGCGCGGGGCCCTTCCAGACCCTCGCCTTCCAGTACCTCGTGGGGCTTCTCCTGCTGGCGCCGCAGGCGGCCCTGACCTGGACGACCCCTCGGCCCGAGCACCTCTGGATGTTCGCCGGCATGGCGGTGATCGGCCTGACCACCCACGTCCTTTCGGTGCTGGCCTACCGCCGCGCCGAGGCCTCGACGCTCGCGCCGCTCAGCTATCTGGAGCTCTTGGGCTCTGCCGCCATCGGCTGGCTGGCGTTCGGCGACCTTCCCGGCGGTCCGGTGGTGCTCGGCGCGTCGCTTATCGTCGGCGCCGGTCTCATTTTGCTGCGCCGCACGCCCGCGCCTTCGGCGGAAGCGATCCCGGCGCGGGATTGAAGCGACGGATGAGGGGTCTCACTGAGCCCCCGCCAAGTTGTCCCGTGAGCCTGACGACGGCGCCGAGAAACCCCTCATCGCACCTGCTAGGCAGCTCTAATCCAGCACCCGGTACGCGGGCAGCGTCAGGAATTCCTCCAGGCTGTCGGACAGGCACATGTCGAGGAAGATCTTCTGGGCCTCGGCGAAGCGGCCGCCCTCGAAGGCCGCGGGCGGCAGCGTCTGGCGCAGGCCGGCCATCTCCTCGTCGGTCAGCTGGCGCACGAGCTCCGGCGTCACCGTCCGGCCGTCCGACAGCGTCCCCTGGTGGTACAGCCATTGCCAGATCTGGGTGCGGCTGATCTCGGCGGTCGCCGCATCCTCCATCAGGTTGTAGAGCGGCACCGCGCCCCGGCCGCGCAGCCAGGCCTCGATGTACTGGACGCCGACGCGGATGTTCTCGCGGAGGCCCGCCTCGGTCCGCTCACCGTCGTGGACGGCCAGCATGTCCTCGCGGGTGACCGTGATGTCCTCGCGCAGCTTGTCCAGCTGGTTCGGACCCGGCATCAGCCGGTCGAACACCTCCATGGCGACGGGCACCAAGTCGGGGTGCGCCACCCAGGTGCCATCGTGGCCATTGGTCGCCTCGCGCTCCTTGTCGGCGCGCACCTTGGCGAAGGCGGCCTCGTTGGCGGCCGGGTCGCCCTTCACCGGGATCTGGGCCGCCATCCCGCCCATGGCGAAGGCTCCTCTGCGGTGGCAGGTCTGGATCAGCTTGAACGAATAGGCCTGCAGGAAGGCCTGGCCCATGGTCATCACCGCCCGGTCCGGCGTCAGCGCGTCCGGCTGGGCCTTCAGGCGCTTGATGAACGAGAAGATGTAGTCCCACCGGCCGCAGTTCAGGCCCGCCATGTGGTCGCGCAGTTCGTAGAGGATCTCGTCCATCTCGAAGGCGGCCGGCAGGGTCTCGATCAGCACCGTCGCCTTGATCGTCCCGTTCGGGATGCCCAGCGTCTCCTGCGCGAACACGAACACCTCGTTCCAGAGGCGCGCCTCCAGATGGCTCTCCATCTTCGGCAGGTAGAAGTAGGGCCCCGAGCCGGCCGCCAGAGAGGTCTTGGCGTTGTGGAAGAAGTAGAGGCCGAAGTCGAACAGGCCGCCGCTCATCTCCTCGCCGTCGACGAGGGCATGGGCCTCGGGCAGGTGCCAGCCGCGGGGGCGCACGATCAGCGTCGCGACCTTGTCCTTGAGGGCATAGCTCTTGCCGGTGGCGGGATCGGTGAAGCCGATCTTGTTCGCCCAGCGGTCCTTCAGGTTGATCTGGCCGTCGATCATGTTGCGCCAGGTGGGCGAACTGGCGTCCTCGAAGTCGGCCATGAACACCCGCGCGCCCGAGTTCAGGGCGTTGATGATCATCTTGCGGTCAACCGGTCCGGTGATCTCGACGCGGCGGTCCAGGAGGTCGGCGGGGATCGGGGCCACCTTCCAGTCGCCCTCGCGAATGGCCTTCGTCTCCGGCAGGAAGTCGGGCTTGGCGCCGGCGTCGAACCGCGTCTGCCGCTCTTCGCGCAGAGCCAGCAGCTCCAGCCGGCGGTCGTTGAAGCGGCGGTGCAGCTCGGCCAGGAACTCGAGCGCCTCCGGGGTCAGCACCTCGGCGTCGCGGCCCTCGATAGGTTGGGTCAGCTGCACGGCAGGCCGCGTTTCGAGGTCGAGCGACATTGGGGAATGCTCCGGAACGTCGAGGGCGCGAAGAAAAGAAGGCTCCCCGCTCGGGCCCTCGGAGAGGAGCGGGGAGCCTAAGATACTAGCCGATCAGTTCGGCAGCACGAGATGCTCGGTGGCGATCGCGTAGCGGGCGGTGGCGAGGCTGCGGGTCTCGTCCGACTTCCGCCGCCAGGCCGCGCGGGCCTCCTCGCGGCTGTCGTACGGGCCCAACACCTCGGGCGCGCCGTGCTTCAGGGACTTGAAGGCCGTGCAGCTGTATTCGCCGCCGACGACCCAGAACCGTTCCTTCGTCATCATCGTCACCAAAGGCGGCCCGGCGTGACCGGGCCGGCCTCCTCCTGCTCCCTTAGGCGAACTGGTTCATCGTGTTGTGGACGCCGCCGGCCTTCAGGGCCGCTTCGCCCGCGAAGTATTCCTTGTGGTCGTCGCCGATGTCCGAACCGGACATGTTCTGGTGCTTCACGCAGGGAACGCCCTTGCGGATCTCCTCGCGCTGGACGCCCAGGACGTAGCCCAGCATCCCCTGCTCGCCGAAGTACTCCTTGGCGAGGTTGTCGGTGCTCAGCGCGGCCGTGTGGTAGGTGGGCAGCGTGATCAGGTGGTGGAAGATGCCCGCCCGCTTCGCGCCATCGGCCTGGAAGCTCTTGATCCGCTTGTCGGCCTCGATGCCCAGGTCGGTGCCGTCGTAGTCGGCGCTCATCAGCTTGGCCTTGTCATAGGCCGAGACGTCCTTGCCTTCCTTCGCCCAGTCCTCGAACACCTGCTCGCGGAACTTCAGGGTCCAGTTGAAGGACGGGCTGTTGTTGTAGGCGAGCTTGGCGTTCGGGAAGACCTCGCGGACGCGGTCCACCATGCCGGCGATCTGGCCAACGTGGGGCTTCTCCGTCTCGATCCACAGGAGGTCGGCGCCGTTCTGCAGCGAGGTGATGCAGTCCAGCACGCAGCGGTCCTCGCCGGTGCCGGCGCGGAACTGGAACAGGTTCGACGGCAGGCGCTTCGGACGCAGCAGCTTGCCGTTGCGGGTGATCACCACGTCGCCGTTGCCGACCTGGGTGGCGTCGATCTCTTCGCAGTCGAGGAAGCTGTTGTACTGATCGCCCAGGTCGCCCGGCTCCTTGGAGAAGGCGATCTGCTTGGTCAGGCCGGCGCCCAGGCTGTCGGTGCGCGCGACGATCACGCCGTTGTCGACGCCCAGTTCGAGGAACGCGTAGCGGACGGCCCGCAGCTTCTGGATGAAGTCCTCGTGCGGAACGGTCACCTTCCCGTCCTGGTGGCCGCACTGCTTCTCGTCCGAGACCTGGTTCTCGATCTGGATGGCGCAGGCGCCGGCCTCGATCATCTTCTTGGCCAGCAGATAGGTGGCCTCGGCGTTGCCGAAGCCCGCGTCGATGTCGGCGATGATCGGGACAACGTGCGTTTCGAAGTTGTCGATCTTGTCCTGGATCTGCTGCTCCTTCGCAGCGTCGCCGGCCTCGCGGGCGGCGTCCAGCTCGCGGAACAGGCCGCCCAGCTCACGGGCGTCGGCCTGCTTCAGGAAGGTGTAGATCTCTTCGATGAGCGCCGGGACGCTGGTCTTCTCGTGCATGGACTGGTCCGGCAGCGGACCGAACTCCGAGCGCAGGGCCGCGATCATCCAGCCCGAGAGGTAGATGTAGCGGCGCTTGGTGGAGCCGAAGTGCCGCTTCACGGCGATCATCTTCTGCTGGGCCACGAAGCCGTGCCAGCAGCCCAGGCTCTGGGTGTATTGCGAAGGGTCGGCGTCATAGGCCGCCATGTCCTTGCGCATGATGTCGGCGGTGTACTTGGCGATCTCCAGGCCGGTCTTGAACCGGTTCTGCAGGCGCATGCGCGCCACGGCTTCCGCGTCGATCCCGTCCCAGGTGCCACCCTTGCTCTTGATGAGCTGGGCCATCTCGATGATGTGGTCTTGGTACGCCATGCGCCTCTTCCGATCTTTGACAACTCGTCCGGGCCACTAACGCTTGAATTTGCTTGGGGTCGAGCGCTATGGCCCAGGCAAAAGGCGTGAGTGTCACAGCAGCACCTTGTAAATCTTGTAAAACTGTGACAATGCGACAGCCATGGCGCTGGGATCCACCGATCGGAAGCTGTTCCTGGGCGCGCGGCTGAAGCGGCTGCGGCGCGAGTTGGGGCTGACCCAGACTCGCATGGCCGAGGATCTCGGCGTCTCGCCCAGTTACCTGAACCTGCTGGAGCGGAACCAGCGGCCGGTCACCGCCCAGGTGCTGCTGCGCCTGGCCGAAGCCTACGACCTCGACCTGAAGACCCTCTCGTCGGATCCGGAGTCCAACAGCGCCACAGGCCTGGCCGAGGTCTTCTCCGACCAGCTGTTCCGCGACCTGGGCGTCGCCCGGCACGAGATCAGCGAGGTGGCCGACAGTGCGCCGGGCGTCTCGGAAGCCATCGTCCGGCTTTACCGCGCCTATCTCGACCAGCGCCGGCTGGGCGAGCTGGGCCACGCCGGCCGGCCGGAGGAGGGCGCCTTCGAAAGCTCGGTGGTCACCCCGTCCGACTGGGTGCGCGACTACATCCAGACCCAGAAGAACTACTTCGGCGAGCTGGAAGAGGCGGCCGACCGGCTCGTCTCGGAACTGAGGCCGGAGCCGCAAGACTACGCCATCGCCGCCCGTTCACGGCTGCTTTCCAAGCACAACGTGCAGGTCCGGGTGGTGCCCGTCGAGGTGCTGCCCGAGAGCGTCCGGCGGTTCGACTATCACCGGAAGCGCCTGTTCCTGTCCGAAGTCCTGACCGGCGCCGGGCGGTCGTTCGCGCTGGCCTATCAGCTGGCGGTGCTCGAGCACGGCGAACTGCTGAACGCCCTGGCCGATCGCGCCGGGCCGCCGGACCGACCGACGCGCTCCCTGGTCAAGGTCAGCCTCGCCAACTACCTGGCCGCCGCCCAGCTGATGCCCTACCAGGCCTTTCACGACGCGGCCGAGCGCACCGGCTACGACATCGAGCTGATCCGCGCCCGGTTCGGCGTCAGCTACGAGCAGGCCTGCCACCGGCTGACGACGCTGTCGCGGCCCGGCGCCCGCGGCGTGCCGTTCTTCATGGTCCGGGTGGATAGCGCCGGCAACGTGTCCAAGCGGTTCGCCGGCGGCACCTTCCCGTTCTCCCGCTTCGGCGGCGCCTGCCCGCGCTGGAACATCCATTCCAGCTTCCGCACGCCCGGTCGGATCGTCACCCAGGTGATCGAGACGCCGGACGGCCAGCGCTACTTCACCCTTTCCCGCACGGTCTCGCGGATCGCTTCGCCGTACGCGGGGGAGGACGCCGAGCTGGCCGTCGGCCTTGGCTGCGAGCTGAAGTACGCCGAACGGCTGGTCTATTCCCGCGGCCTGGACCTGAAGGAGCCCGTCGCCACCGCTATCGGCCCGGCCTGCCGGATCTGCGAGCGCCCGGCCTGTCCGCAGCGGGCGGCGGAACCCATCACCCGCACGCTCACCGTCGACGACTTCACCAAGTCGATCTCGCCTTACCCCTTCGCCTCCACCTGACGTTGCGTCCACCCCCTTTGCGCCGAAGCTCGTTCCGGGGCAGAAAGGCGCTTCAGGGAGTTTCTTTCATCCATGCCTCCACGGAGCGCGGCGGCGCGATCAACGGACAGGTTCGAACGCAAGCGCGAGGCCATCCTGGATGCGGCGACCCGCATCCTGAACCGCAAGGGCGTGAAGGGGCTGACGCTCTCGGACGCCGCCGCGGCGGTGGACCTCTCGACCACCAGCGTCACCTACTACTTCAAGCGCAAGGACGACCTTGCGGCCGCCTGCCTGATCCGCGGGATCGAGGCGTACTACGACATGGCCGAAAGCGCTCTGGAGCGGTCCACGCCGTCCGATCGCCTGCACGCGCTGCTCACCCTCTATTTCGAGCGCATGCGTCAGGCCGTGGCCGAGGACGCCCCGCCGCTGCCGGTGATCTCGGACATGCGGGCTCTCAACGAGCCCCGCCGCGAGGAGGCCGCCCAGGCGTACGGGCGCCTTTTCCGCAAGGTGCGCCAGATCTTCGACGCGCCCGAACTCGCCTGGATGTCCCGCGGCCGGCGCACGGCCCGCACCCGCATGCTGCTGGAGCAGCTGTTCTGGGCTCACAACTGGCTGCCGAAGTACGACGCCGAGGACTACGTCCGCGTCCGTGACCGGATGCACGACATCCTCATGAACGGCGTGGCCACGGAAGAGGACGCCTGGACGCCCCAGCCGATCCGCATGGAGGAGCTGGCCGCCCGCGAAGGGCCGGAGCTGGCGCGCGAGACCTTCCTGCTGGCCGCCACGCGGCTGATCAACAAGCGCGGCTACCGCGGCGCATCTGTCGATAAGATCTCGGCCGAGCTGAACGTCACCAAGGGCAGCTTCTACCACCACAACGACGCCAAGGACGACCTGGTGGTCGCGTGCTTCGAGCGCACCTTCGAGGTCATGCGCCGCGGCCAGCGCCTGGCCATGGAGCTGCCGGGCAGCGAGTGGGACCGGCTGTGCGCCTGCGCCGCCGCCCTATGTGAGTTCCAGCTATCCGACCACGGTCCGCTGCTGCGCACCTCGGCCCTGACGGCCCTGCCGGAGCAGATGCGCCGCGCCACCGTCGAACACGCCAACCGCGTGTCGGACCGCTTCGCCTCGATGATCTCGGACGGCATCGCCGAGGGCTCGATCCGCCCGGTCGATCCGGTGATCGCCGCCCAGATGCTGAACGCCACCCTGAACGCCTGCGCCGATCTGGGCTCGCTGGTGCCCGACGTCCGGCCCAAGGCGGCGCCGGCCGTCTTCGCGAAGCCCATGATGATGGGCGTCTTCAAGCACTAGCTGCGGGGCGGGATCGGCTCCGGCGCGGCCTCGCCCGAGCCGATGCCCGGCCCGGCCTCGTCGGCGGCCGCCTTCACGGCGCGCTCGGCGATCGTGCGCAAGTTCTCCTCGTGTCGAGCCCGGTTGATGCCGTAGGCGCACAGGCAGGCGATCGCGATCCCGTAAAGTCCCACGATGGTTGGGATGTAGGCCAGGCCCAGGCTGCGCAGCACCTCGTCGCTCACCTGGCCCCGCTCGGCCTCGCGCGGGAAACTGGCGAACGCCAGCACGGATGTGGCGATGAACACGCCCGCGCCCGAGATCATCTTGCGGAACAGCCCATTGGCCGACAGCAGCAGCCCTTCCGACCGCCGGCCGGTCTTCACCTCCGCATCCTCCACAACGTCGGCGACGACGGCGGCGAGCAGGATGGCGGTGGCCGAGGCGAAGGTCGCATTGATGATCTCCTCGCCGTAGATCAGCGCCAGCAGCTCGGGCGTGCCGTTGGCGGGCGCCAGGCCCAGCAGGCGCAGCGAGACCGGAGTGATGTGGACCAGGACCGCGGTGCCGAACACCGTGATCAGGCCGCGCTTCTTGCCCAGATAGCGGCTGACGATTGGCGCCAGGGCCACGCCGATGAAGCCGCCGATCACGCTGATGGTCGCCAGCGTGGCCAGTTGTGACTGCCTCAGCTCCCAGAAATAGAGGCCGAAGTAGATCTCCAGGCCGTTCCGCGCGCCAACCGCGACGCCGATGAACATGATTGCGAAGGCGCTCGCCAGGAACGAGCGGTTGTTGAGGGTGTGGAACACCTCGACCAGCATCGCCTTCAGCGTGATCTTGCGCGTGGGCGCCGGCGTCAGGTGGGGAATCTGCTTCGCCGTGCCGAGCGTGGAGATCAGGATCGTGCCGAGAATGATCAGGGCGCCGGTCAGGGCGTAACCGAAGTAGCCTTCGCGGGCGAGAACGCCGCCCGTGCCGTCCGGCCGCTCCCGCAGGAACACCTGATAGGCCAGCACCGTCATCCCCAGGCCGCCGATGACCTGGAAGAAGTGGCGCATCGCCAGCAGGTTGGTGCGCTCATCGTACTCGTAGGCGAGCTCAGGGGCGAGCGCCTGGTGGGGCATCTCGAAGAAGGTGTCGAAGAATCGGACCGCGAGCACGCAGACCAGCAGGTAGACCCCAAGCGCCGTGTCGCTCCAGCCCTGTGGCGGGTTCCACAGGAGGAAGAAGGCGATGGCGTAGGGCAGCGCCGCGGCCAGCATGAACGGGTGGCGGCGCCCCCAACGCGAGCGGAAATTGTCTGAGACCTGGCCAACGATGGGGTCGATGAGGGCGTCCACGACAAGAACGACCATCAGGATCGCGCCCACCATCTGCGGCGGCAGTCCGACGACCTGGTTGTAGAAGACCACGAGGAACGTCGAGAGCGCCCGCAGCTTCAGGTAAGTGGCCGTCCCGCCGACGGCGTAGGCCAGTTTGGTGGCAAGGCCCAGGCGCGGCCGTCCGGCCGCCGTCGCTGACGCGGTCATCCTCGCGATGTCCTCCCGCCGCGGAAAGGCGCGGCAAATTTCTCGTCAGGGCCTCTCGAGGGGCCCGCTAATGGGCGAACGCTGCGCGCGACGGCGCCGCCGCGTCAACGTGTTTGATCTTTCAGCGCCGACACACGGCCGCATGGTTCACCCGGCGGTGAGCACGACCTTGCCGACGTGGGCGCCGGCTTCCAGGTGGGCGTGGGCGGCCGCCGCCTCGGCCAGCGGGAAGGTCCGGTCCACCTGCGGCTTCACCTGGCCCGCGGCGACCCACGGCCACACCACCCGCTCGACCTCGGCCGCCAGCCGGGCCTTCTCGTCGGCGTCGCGGGGCCTGAGGGTGGAGCCGGTAATCACCGCCCGCTTCTGCATGATCCGGAAGATCGGCACGGTGATCTCGCCGCCCGCCTGCGCGGCGATGTAGACGATCCGGCCGCCCGTCTTCAGAGCGTCCAGGTTCTTCGCGAAGTAATCGCCGCCCACCATGTCCAGCACCACGTCGACGCCCCCCTGGGCCTTCGCGGCCTCGGCGAAGTCCTCGGCCGTGGCGTCCACCGCCACGTCCGCGCCCAACCGCCGCGCCGCCTCGGCCTTGTCGGCGCCGCGGGCCGTGGCGATCACCCTCGCGCCGGCCGCCTTGGCCATCTGGATCGCCGTCGTCCCGATTCCGGACGTGGCGCCATGTATCATCAGCGTCTCGCTGGCCCGCAAGGCGCCGTGCTCGAACACATTCGCGTAGACGGTGAAGACGGTCTCCGGCAGGCCGGCGGCTTCCTCGAACGATAGTCCGTCGGGGACCGGCAGAGCGTGCCGGGCGTCGCAGACGGCGTATTCGGCATAGCCGCCGCCGCCTAGCAAGGCGCACACCCTGTCGCCGACCTTCCAGCGGCCCGCCGCCTGGACGACCTCGCCGGCGACTTCCAAGCCAAGGGTGTCCGGCGCGCCCGGCGGCGGCGGATAGAAGCCGTTGCGCTGGACGACGTCGGGCCGGTTCACGCCTGCCGCCCGCACCCGGATCAGCACCTCTCCGGCCTTTGGCGCAGGAGCGGGCATGCGCACAGCCTTGAGGGCCGAAGCCGGCCCCTTGCCGCCCTGGATGGCGATGGCGGTCATATCCGTGACACTCATGCGACGCTCCAAACCTTGCGCGGCGGCCCTTTGCGAGGTTGGATAGCGCGCAATCGCGGGGGACCGGAAGGGAGCAGGCGCATGGAAGAGCCAGCAGACATTCGGATCGGCCGCGGTCAGAGACTAATGGAAGCCGTCCGCGAGGACCTCGAGCTCTACGGGGCCGCGGAGCTCGAGGAGCGGATCGAGATCCTCCAGGCCGAGATCGCCCGGGTGAAGGCCCAGCTGGACCGCAAGCGTGCGGGCCGCGCCGCCGCCGACGCCCTGTTCTCGCCGCCGGCCGGCTGACATCACTGGCACGCCCGTTGCAGGGGCAGGCCCTATACGGATCAAAAGCGTCCAGACGCGAAAAGAGCTGAAGACCCGATGCCAGAAATCAACGCCTTCGGCCCTGCCTGGCGCGCGGACGTGATCCAGGATTTCGCCCGCTCCGAACTCTTCGAGCGCACCTTCCAGGAAGGCATGGAGCTGGTCGAGGAGACCGCCGCCTACCTGGATGGCGCCGGCCGCCAGGAATCCAAGCTGCTGTCGCGCAACGCCGCCCTGGCCTACGCCTCGGAGAGCATGCGGCTCACCACCCGCCTGATGCAGGTGGCCTCGTGGCTCCTGGTCCAGCGCGCGGTGCGAGAGGGCGACATGCCGCCCGCCGCGGCCTGCGAGGACCGCTACCGCCTGGCCGAGGAGCACGTGCGGGGCGACGACGGCGCGGAGGACCTGCCGGCGCCCCTGCTCATGCTGCTGGACCGGGCCGAGCGGCTCTACGAGCGCGTCCGCCACCTCGACCGCCGCATGTACGTGGAAAGCGCGGACCAGCCCGCGCCGGCCAATGCGGTGCTCAACCACCTCGACCGGCTGAAGAGCGCCTTCGGGACCTAACCCGCCTTCTTCGCGCGGTTCAGCGCGGCCGCCGCCTGGATCAGCGCCTTGAAGGCGGTCGGATCGAGCTCGCCGCCCTCAGGGACGTCGATCGCCCGGCGGGTGTTCCCGTCCAGGCTCGCATTGAACAGCCCCGCCGGGTCCGGCAGCGACGCGCCCTTGGCGAAGGTCAGCTTCACCGCCTTCTTGTAGGTCTCGCCGGTGCAGAGGATGCCGGCGTCTTCCCACACCGGCACGCCGCCCCACTTCACGGTCTCGACGACGTCAGGGCAGGCCTCATGGATCAGCGCCCGCACGCGCGCGAGCGTCTCACCGCGCCAGTCGCCCAAGTCGGCGATCTTGGCGTCGATATCCGGGTGGCGGCTCATGCCCGCCTCGCCACGTAAGGCCGCACGAACATGTAGAGCCCCGTCAGCATCAGCGGGATCAGCGGGACGAGCGCCGCAAGACCGATCCACACCGCGTCGGCCTTCATCACCATTGCGGCGATGTTGGCGATCACGGCCAGCACGAAGATGATCGACAGCCAGCGGTGCGTTCGCCGGATCCAAAGGTCCCAGTTCAACTGCGTCTCCTCCCTCAGTCGATCTTCGCCAGCAAGTGTTCCAGCCCGTCGAACAGCCGCGGCCAGCCGGCCATCGCGCCGCGGTAGGCCTGCTGCTGCTCGGGCCGGAAGCCCACCTGCTCCATGCGCAGGCGCGTGCCCGCGCCGTTGGGGGTCAACGTCCAGGTGACGGTGCTCTCCAGCCCCATGCCGTTCCAGGTGTAGGCCAGCGTGCGGTGCGGCTCGACCTCGAGCACTTCGCAGTCCAGCCCGCCCCAGGTGTCGCTCATCTGGAAGGCGCGGCCGACCACCGGCTGGAAGTCGTTCTTCATCAGCCACTCCTCGATCAGGTGCGGCTGGGTCAGGGCGCGCCAGACCTTCTCTGGCGGGAACGGGATGTCGCGCTCGACGACCACCGACAAACGCTCGTCTGCAGCCTGGCTCATTGGTCCATTCTCTTCAGCAGGTCTTCCAGGTCGTCGAACTTCTTCTCCCAGAACCCGGCGAGGTCCCGGGTCCAGTGGACCAGCGGCGCGAGCGCCCCGATGTCCGCGCTGTAGTGGGTCTGGCGCCCGGCGTGCCGGTCGCGCACCAGCCCCGCCTGCTTCAGCACGGCTAGGTGCTTCGACACGGCCGGCTGGGAGACGCCGGCCTGAGCCGTCAGGGCGCCGACCGTCTGCTCGCCCTCTCGGCACAGCCTTTCGAACAGCGCCCGGCGCGTCGGGTCGGCAAGGGTCCGAAACAAAAGGTCTGGCGTTGGAGATATCAACTCATAACTCGTTGGCTATGAGTAACCTATAGCTACGGAGTTATGCGTCTGCAACCCGCGCCGTGCGAGAAAGTATGTTAGCGCTATCTTGTCAGGCCGCGGCGGACGTGTACCGATGTTCGCGAGGAAACGAGGCGCGGGCCGATGCCCGCCGCGGGGGCATCCATGACGCCGGCCCAGCTGAGCGTGGTCTTCTTCCTGGAGCTGCTGGTCATCGTCGCCGCCGCACGGCTCTTCGGCTGGCTGGGCCGGCGCTTGCTGGGCCAGCCGCAGGTGATGGGCGAGATGATCGCTGGCATCGTGCTAGGCCCGTCGCTGCTGGGCATGCTCGCCCCCGAACTCCAGGCCGTCCTGTTCCCCGAGGCCGCCAAGGGCGCGCTCTACGTCTGCGCTCAACTTGGGGTCGGCCTCTACATGTTCCTCGTGGGGCTCGGCTTCGACGGCGGCCACTTCCGATCCAACGTCCGCAGCGCGGGCGCGGTGTCGGTGGCGGGCATGGCCGTCCCGTTCCTGGCCGCCATGCTTCTCGCGCCCTGGCTGCTGGGCGTGC
>NZ_JAPSKZ010000268.1 GCF_031181185.1 Phenylobacterium sp.
GTCGTCCGACCAGGTGCGGATGAAGATCGCCTCGCGGGCGCAGTGATCGTCCGTGCCGATGACGCCCACCTTGCAGCCGATCACCTCATAGCCGTCGCAGATCGGGCAGATCCGGACGAGCCCCTTCTCCACGCCGCGCTCCAGGCCGGGGATGTTGGGCGCGTTGTCGATGACGCCGGTGGCCAGGATCACCGTGCGACTGAGGAAGGTTTCGGTCTCCGTCTCGATCCGGAAGCCGGACTTGAGCGGGGTCAGGGTCTCGACCCGCCCCGAACGGATGTCCGCCCCGTACTTCTCCGCCTGCCGGCGCATGCGCGACAGCAGGACCTTGCCGTTCACGCCGTCGGGGAAGCCCGGGTGGTTGTGGCTGCGCGGGATCCAGGCGGCGCGGCTGCCGCCGGACTCGATCACGACGAAGTTGCGGCGGAAGCGGGCGAGATAGATGGCGGCGGTCAGCCCCGCGGGGCCTGCGCCGATCACCAAGCAGTCGAGAGGTTCGTTGTCACCCATGGCGGGTGAGCCAACGCGTTCAGGGGGCCGCCGGCTCCAGGTAGATCGGATTGCCCAGAAGCCACAGCTTGCCGTCCGGACCGCGGACGTCCACGCGCAACCAGCCCTTGGCGCCGTCGGCGCTCAGCGTCACGAGGCGCGTCTCGCCCGCGCCGAGCGGCGCCGTATCCGAGGACGCGAGGCCCTTGGCGGGACCGGCGAAGCTGATGCGGCCGCCTCCGACGCCGCTCGTCCGGATCTCGAGCCGGACGGGTTCGCCGGCCTTAAGCTTCAGTGCGCCGCCCATGTGCGCGGCCTGGCCGCCGGCGCTCGCCGTGACGTCCAGCAGCCGGTCGCGCGTCCCCTCGATGTCGACGAACACGCGGCCGGCGCGAATGCCGGACAAGATTGCCGGCTGCGAGAGGTTCTGCGCGTAGACGACGGTCGTGGGCGATCCCACGGACTGGACGGCGGTGAGCGGCGTGGTCCCGTCGTGGTTGTCGGAGCCGCCGATGGCGGTCAGGCGGAAGCCGGCGTTCAGCCTGGCCTCCCAGAACGGGATGCCGGTCCCCGGACCTTCCGCGCCGAACCGCAGCGAGCCGCCGTTGATGGCCTCGATCGCCGCGACGCGGGTCCAATCGGTCTCCGCGGTCCAGCCGCAGCCCATGCAGGCTTCGCCGGACGGCAGGCCCGGATGGTTCAGCGAGATGATCCCGCCCGCCTTTTCCAGCTGGTCGAGGATGGTCCCCAGCTTCGGCGCGCGCGGCCCGCGCAGCTGGAAGTCCAGCGGCGCCGTGGTCCCGAAGACGTTGGCGTGGCCCTGGAAGGTGGTGACCTCGCGCCCCGGGATCAGCAGCATCCGGTCGTAGTAGGGCTGGAACTCGGCGAGCGCCTGATGGTGCGAGGTGGTGTTGTGTTCTGTGACGGCGATGAAGTCGAGACCGCGTGCGGCGGCCGCTTCGGTGGTCTTGAATAGCGGGCAGGGGACGCGGGCGCCGCTCTGCGCGGCGCAGCTGCCGTCCGAGTGGGCCGAGTGCAGGTGCAGGTCGCCGCGGTACCAGCCAGGGCCCTCCTTCAGCGGCGCGGCGGCGAAGCCCCGGAAGTCGGCGGGCTTGCGCTCGAACCAGATCCTGGCGGTGTAGGGCGACTTCGAGGTCTTGCGGATCGAAGGCACGCCCAGGATCAGCTTCCATTCGCCGGCGGGGATCGCCCCCGGCAGGTACGATGGCGTCGCATAGGTCTCGGCGACGACGAACCGGCTCTTGTTGCCGCCGCTCCAGCCGCGGAACCGCACGGGATCGCGGACCCCGAGGTCGATGACCGACCGCTCCTCCTTGCCCTGGTAGGCGAACTCGACGGTGACCGCAGCGACGCCGGGCGGGACCTTGAACGGGACTTCGCGGTAGGTCGCCAGGTCGGCGTGGGTCATGACGCCGGTGAGCGTCAGGTCCTGCGCCGCCGCGGGTGAGGTGAGTAGGGCCAAGGCCAACCCGATCCTTCTCCCCCTGCGGGAGAAGGTGTCGACCGCAGGTCGACGGATGAGAGGTCGCGCGATTCCCGCGGCGCGATGGGCGGTACGATTGAGCACGTCCGAGAAACCCCTCATCCGACCTGCTTCGCGGGCCACCTTCTCCCGCAAGGGGAGAAGGCGACCCGCGCTCCATCTTAGAACCTATACAGCACGGCCGCCTTGAACGTCCGGCCGAGCTCCGGCCGGGCCAGGTAATACCGGGCGCCCGTCTCGCCCGAGATGAACTGGCCGGCCCGCGGGTTGCCCTCGGTCAGACCGATCTCGTTCGTCAGGTTCGTGCCGTAGGCATAGAGGCTGACCTGGTCGGTCACGTTCCAGCGCACCGAGGCGTTGACGATCTGGTACGCCGGAATCGTCAGGGTGTTGGCGATGTCCGAGTAGCGCTTGCCGTAGAACTGGAGGTCCACCTCGGCCCGTAGGCGACCGTCCAGCAGGTTCAGACCGGGCGTGAAGCGGGCGGAGACCTTGGGCGAGCGGATGATGCGGTTGCCCGTGAAGTCGCGGGCCCGCAGGCAGTCGGCGCCGGCGGTCGGCGTGTCGGACGGCAGCGGGCAGGCGCCCGACACCTTGCCCACCCGTTCGTTGAAGATGAAGTCGCCGTAGGTCGGCTCCTGCAGGGTGACGTTGCCGCTAAGGTCGAACCAGTCGGTCGGCCGCGCCGTGCCTTCCAGCTCGACACCCCAGGAGGTCGTCGAGGCGAACTCGGTCTGGCTGACGTAGCTGTTGGTCGCCGGGTCGTACCGCGTCTCGGTCAGGCTCTGGCTGTCGAAGTGGGTGTAGAACGCCGTGGCGTAGGCGCTGAACCGAGGGCGGTTGATCTTGATGCCCGCCTCCGCCAGGTCGATGCCCTGGGCGCGCGGATCGGTGCGCGTCGGATTGGTGATGAAGTCACCCAGCGACGGCAGCCGGAAGCCCTTGGTGTAGCGGGCGAAGACGCCCAGGTCCGGATCGATCTGATAGTTCACGCCGATGGTGGCGCCCCAATCGTCGAACTTGCGGTCGAGGGGGTCGAACACGCCCGTCCCGCTGATCGCCTGGTCGTCGGCGAAGTTGTTCGCGAGCTGGCCCAGGTCGATCGTCGCACGGCGCTCGTTGCGGCCGGAGAGTTCGATACGCTCCCAGCGGGCGCCGAAGTCCACCCGCAGCCGGTCGGTCAGGCTCCACTCATCGGCGGCGTAGACCGCCCAGGTCGTGCTTTCCCCCTCGGCGTTGTCGAACTGGCTGCCGTACCGGGAGAAGCCGTTGTCGGTGA
>NZ_JAPSKZ010000047.1 GCF_031181185.1 Phenylobacterium sp.
CTTCTCGACCTGGGTCACGATGATGACGTGCCGCGCCGTCGGGTCAGCCGCGCCCAGGCCCAGGCGGGCGCCCAGGTCCAGGATCGGCAGCACGGCGCCGCGCAGGTTGATCACGCCCCGCACGAAGGCCGGCGCCTGCGGGATGGCGGTGGCCGGGGTCCAGCCGCGGATCTCACGCACGTCCATGATGTCGACGCAGAACTCCTGCGCGCCGATGCGGAAGGAGATCAGCTCCTGGCCGAGGCCGGCGGTGTTGGAGAGGTCGGTCATAGGAATCACCCTGCTTGGAGGAGCCGAGGCGTCTCGGCGGTGCGGGAGGCGGCGACGAGGGCGTCCACGTCGAGGATGAGCGCCACGCGCCCGTCGCCCAGGATCGTGGCCGCGGCGATACCGGGCACCCGGCGGTAATTGGCTTCTAGGCTCTTGATGACGACCTGGCGCTGGCCCTGGATGGCCTCGACCATCAGCACGGCGCGCGAGCCGCCCTCGCCCTCGATCAGCAGGGCGACGCCACGCTCAGGCTCGAGCGGCTGGGCGCGGTAGCCAAGGGCTGCGCCGACGTCGACCAGCGAGGTGTACGCGCCGCGGATGGAGATCACCCGCCCGCCGCCGGTGGTGGGATGCACGTCGGCCGGGCGCGGCTGCAGGGTCTCGACGATGGCGCTCAGCGGCACGACCAGGGTCTGGTCGCCGGCCGAGACGACCATGCCGTCCAGCACCGCCAGCGTCAGCGGCAGGCTCATGATGAAGGTCGAGCCTTCGCCCGGGCGCGAGCTGATCGAGATGCGGCCGCCCAGCTCCTGGATCGAGCGTTTGACCACATCCATGCCAACTCCGCGGCCGGAGATGTCGGACACCGCGTCGGCGGTGGAGAAGCCGGGCATGAAGATCAGGTTGTCGATCTCCTCGTCCGAGAGCTGGGCGTCGGGGGGGATCAAACCCTTCTCGACAGCGATGGCCTTCACGCGCGGGCGGTTGATGCCGCCGCCGTCGTCGGCCACTTCGATGACGATCCGGCCCGAGCGGTGCAGGGCCGACAGGCGCACAGTTCCCTCCGCCGGCTTGCCCGCCTCGACCCGCTTCTCGGGCTTCTCCAGGCCGTGGTCGATGGCGTTGCGGATCATGTGGGTGAGCGGATCGGTCAGCCGCTCGATGACCGTCTTGTCGACCTCGGTGCCCTCGCCCTCGGTCACCAGGCGCACCTGCTTGCCGGTGGCGCTGGCCACTTCGCGGACCAGGCGCGGCATCCGCTGGAACACCGACTTCACCGGCTGGGCGCGGATGGCCATGACGCTGTCCTGGATCTCGCGCGTCAGCTGCTCCAGGTCGTCCAGGGCCACGGCCACGTTGGTGTCGCGGATCATGCCGGCTTCAGTGACCCGCTGGGCCATCATGGCCTGGTTGATGACCAGCTCGCCGACAAGGTCGATGAGACGGTCCACGCGGTCGAGATCGACGCGGATAGTCGGATTGCCCACGCCGGTGGCGGCGGGCTTGGCCTGGCCCTTGTCGTTGGCGGCGTCGGCCGCGGGGGCGGCGACGGCCGCCTCGGCGGCCGGTTCCGGATCGGCCGTAACGGCCGCGGCAGGCTCGCCCTCGGCGGCCAGTTGGGCGCGACTGATCAGGGCGGCGATATCCAGCTCGTCGGCGACAGGCGTCTCGTCCACCGGCAGGCCTCCTTCCGGGGGCGGATCGCCGGCGGCGGTGATCGTGAGCTCGCAATCGCTCTCGACGAACTCGAAGACCTCCGCCACGTCCTCGCGCTTGGCGTCGCCTGAAAGGCGGACGGTCCAGGCGAGATAGGCGCCCTCGGGGTCGAGCTGCTGCAGCAGCGGCAGGTCGCGGGCGTCCAGCTCGACTTCGACCTGCCCCAGGCGCGCGAGCTCGCGCAGCAGCAGGACGCTGTCGTTGGCCTTCTTGTAGAGCTCGGCTCGCGGCTTGAACCGCACGGTCCATCCGGTCGGCGGCGCGGTTGCGGCCGGAAGGTCGGACGCGGCGAACTGCACCGGCTGGAAATCGAAGTCGGCCATGCCGTCGTCGTCCTCGTCGGCCGCGGCGTGGACGTCGGCGCCGGTGAAGACCGAAAGCTCGGCCGCTACCGCGTCGCAATGGGCCGGGTCCACCGATCCGCCGTCACGGGCGGCGCGGACCAGGTCGGCCAGCACGTCGGCCGACCGCAACAGGGCGGCCACGATGTCCGGTCCGGCAGCCAGGCGTCCTGCACGCAGCTCGTCGAGCGTCGTCTCGAAGACGTGGGCGAAGCGCACCAGGTCATCCAGGCCGAACGCGCCTGCGCCGCCCTTCACCGAGTGCACGGCGCGGAAGACGGCGTTCACCGTCTCGTCCGAGCCCTCGCCCCCTTGCATGGCCAGCAGGCCGGTCTCCAGTTCGGCGAGTTGTTCCTCGCATTCCTGGAAGAACGTCGTCCGGATTTCCTCCATCGGGTCCATCGACGGCGCGCTCCTTAAGCCGCGACGCGTCGGATGGCCTCGACCAGCTTGTCGGGGCTGAAGGGCTTGACGATCCAACCGCTGGCTCCGGCCTCGCGGGCGCGCATCTTCTTCTCAGCGCTGCTCTCGGTGGACAGCACCAGGATCGGCGTCGCCCGGTAGACCGGGTCGGCCCGGACGCCCTCGATGAAGCCGTAGCCGTCAAGCTTCGGCATGTTGATGTCGGTGACGATGACGTCTGGGCCGCCGTCGCGCATGACCTCCAGGCCGTGCTCGCCGTCTTCGGCTTGCAGGACGGTGAAGCCCGCGTTGGTCAGGGCCAGACGCAGCATGTCGCGCATGGTGCGGCTGTCGTCGACGGTCAGGACGATCTTGCTCATGGGGCGAGCTCCGGGGTTTGGAAGGTCGGATCGACAGGCGCCCCCAGCAACAAGAGCGCGGCGGTCAGTTCATCGGAGGGATCGGTCAGGCTGAACGCCTGACCATCCGCGAGCCACGTAGCCCTGGCCGACAGGAGCACCTGGAGGCACTGGCCGCCCAGCCGCTGAACGGCCGAGCCGTCCAGGGCGACCGCGCGGCCGCGCAGTTCTTCGAGCTGGCGCGCAAGCGGCGCAGCGGCGGTCAAGTCGAGCACCGGCGGGAGGCGAACGGCGGCGGGCGTGTCGGCTTGGCTGTCCATCGGGCCCTCAGAACTCTTCCCAGCTGTCGGTATCCACCGTCGGCTCGGCCGCGGCCCTGGCCAGCGCTCCGCCGCCGCGGGCATGGGTCGAGACGGTCTTCAGAGCGGCGACGGGAGCCCTCGCTGGGGTCCGGGCCGACGGCGCTCGGGCCTGGGCCGCCGCCGTTTGGCCGACCTGGAAGCGGCTGATCAGACGCGCCAGCTCTTCGGTCTCGGTGGCCAGGCTGTGGCTGGCGGCGGTGGACTCCTCGACCATCGCGGCGTTCTGCTGGGTCACCTGGTCCATCTGGTTGACCGCGGTGTTCACCTGGTTGAGGCCGGTGGCCTGCTCCTGGGCGGAGGCGGCGATCTCCGAGACGATGTTGGTGATTTCGCCGACCTGGGCGACGATGCGCTCCAGGGCTTGGCCCGTCTCACCCACCAGCGCCACGCCCTGCCCGACCTGCTGGGTCGAGGCCGAGATCAGCGTCTTGATCTCCTTGGCGGCGTCGGCCGAGCGCTGAGCCAGCGCCCGCACTTCGGAGGCGACGACGGCGAAGCCCTTGCCGGCGTCGCCGGCGCGGGCGGCTTCGACGCCCGCGTTCAGCGCCAGCAGGTTGGTCTGGAAGGCGATCTCGTCGATGACCCCGATGATCTGGCTGATCTGCTGCGACGATCGCTCGATCTCGCTCATGGCGGAGACCGCATTCCGAACGACCTCGCCCGAGTGCTCGGCGTCCCCCTTCGCAGTCGAGACGACGTCGCGGGCATGATTAGCGCCTTCGGCGGTCTTGCGGACCGTGGCCGTGATCTGGTCGAGGGCTGCGGCGGTCTCCTCGAGAGAGGCAGCCTGCTGCTCCGTTCGCTTGGAAAGGTCGTCGGCCGCCTGGCTGATCTCGTCCGTGCCCGAACGGATGCCCTGGGTCGCGCCGGTGATGACCTTCATGGTCTCCTGGAGCTGCTCCATGGCGCCGTTGAAGTCCGCGCGCAGCTTCTCGTACTCGGGCGCGAACGGCTGGGTGATGCGGAACACGAGGTCTCCGGCGGCCAGCTTCGTCAGGCCGGTGGCGATCGAGTCGACCACCAGCTGCTGCTCGCGAGCGGCCTGGGCCTTGGCGGCCTCGTTGCGCGCGCGCTCTTCTTCGGCGGCCTTGGCCTGCTCGGCGGTCATCCCCTCCAGGCGCAGCTTCTCGATGGCAGCGTCCTTGAAGACCTGCACCGCGCCGGCCATGTCGCCGATCTCGTCCTTGCGGTCTCGGGCGGGGATTTCGACCGTATTGTCGCCGCCCGCCAGCTTGCGCATGACCTCTGTCATGCTGACCACGGGAGCGCCGATCATCCGCGACAGCAGCCACCCCATGGCGACCGAAAGAGCGATGGCGCTAAGGCCGCCGGCGATGAGCGCAGTCATGATGAGCCGCATCGACGCTCGGGCCTCGTCACCCTCGCGCGTGGACCAGAGATCGATCGCTTCAGTCAGCGCATCGGCCGTAGCTCGGACGCGATCAAGCTTCTCCGCGACGGACGGGTCGCTCATGGTCTGGAGGGCCGCTTGTCGCGTGGCTGGGTTCTGCATCAGCCCAAGCTGGCGATCCAAGGCTCCGGTCTTCCAGTCACGCTGAGCGGCCTTGAACGCCTCCAGCGGCGCGTGCACGGACGGCTCATCGCTCGCGTGCTTCTCGAGCTCGGCAACAACCTCGTGAAACTTCCGCTCGGCGGAGATCGCACGGTCACGGCTCTTGGCACTGCCCGTAACCATGTAGCCGCGCACGGCGCTCGAGGCGTTGAAGATCTCCAGCTGAGCGGTTTCCAGCAGGATTTCGGCCTCAAACGAGCGCTCGTTGTCGACGTCTGTTTGCTGGTGGAGGAGCGCGACGCCGAAGACCACGCCGACCATCAGGAGGACGGTGAGGACCACGCCCGAGAAGGCGAAGGCGAGCTTGGATGAGAGCTTCAGATTGTTGAGCGACACGATGATTTCTCTGCGTTGAGGCGCGGGTCCGGGTCCCCCCGAACGGCGGCGGACACTAGAACTCTTCCCAGTGGTCGGGCTGAGCTGCGGGCGGGGGTTTCAAGAGGGCTCCGCCGCCGCCCGCGTGGGTGGAGACGGTCTTCAGCGCGGCCACAGGCGCGCGGGCAGGTTGGGCTCGCACCGGCCGGCTTGTGGGCGATTGGATCGAAGGCTCACCGACCTTGAACCGGCCGATGAGGCGCACGAGCTCCTCGGCTTCTCTGGAGAGGCCGTGGCTGGCGGCGGTCGATTCCTCGACCATCGCGGCATTCTGCTGGGTGAGCTGGTCCATCTGGTTGACCGCCGTGTTGACCTGCGCGAGGCCCGAGGCCTGCTCGTGGGCCGACGCAGCGATCTCCACGACCACCGTGTTGATGTCGCTGACCTGAGCGACGATGCGGTTCAGGGCCTCGCCCGCTTCGCCGACCAGGGTCACGCCCTGTCCGACCTGCTGGGTCGATGCCGAGATCAGGGTCTTGATCTCCTTGGCGGCGTCTGCCGACCGCTGGGCCAGGGCCCGGACCTCAGAGGCGACCACGGCGAAGCCCTTGCCGGCGTCGCCGGCGCGGGCGGCTTCGACACCCGCGTTCAGGGCCAAGAGGTTGGTCTGGAAGGCGATCTCATCGATGACGCCGATGATCTGGCTGATCTGCTGGGCCGACTTCTCGATCTCGCCCATCGCGGCGAAGGCGTTGCGCACGACCTCGCCGGACTTCTCGCCGTCGTCCTTGGCGGCCGCAACGGTGTCGCGGGCGTGGTTGGCGCCTTCGGCAGTCTTGCGGACCGTGGCTGTGATCTGTTCGAGAGCGGCGGCGGTCTCCTCCAGCGAGGCGGCCTGCTGCTCGGTGCGCCGCGCCAGGGCGTCGGCCGCTTCGGTGATTTCGCCGCTGCCGGAGCGGATGCCGTGCGTCGCGCCCGTGATGACCTTCATCGTTTCCTGGAGCTGGTCCATGGCGCGGTTGAAGTCCGTGCGGAGCTTCTCGTAGTCGGCCGCGAACGGCTGCGTGATGCGGAAGACCAGGTCGCCTTCGGCGAGGCGGTCCAGACCCGCCGCGATTGAGTCGACGACCTGCTGCTGCTCACGCGCCGCCTTGGCCTTGGCGGCCTCGTTGCGCGCGCGCTCCTCTTCCGCGGCCTTCGCCTGTTCGGCGGTCATGCCCTCCAGGCGCAGCTTCTCGATCGCGGCGTCCTTGAACACCTGCACCGCGCCGGCCATCTCGCCGATCTCGTCCTTCCGGTCGCGCGCTGGGATCTCGATCGTGTTGTCGCCGCCCGCCAGGCGCCGCATCGCTGCCGTCATAGCGACCACCGGCGCCGCCACGGTCCGCGACAGCAGGAGGCCCGCGGCGATGGCGATGAGGATCGCAACACTGACGCCGGCGGCGACCACGATGGTCACGGTGCTGTTGGCGCGCGCCATCTCGGCGTTGCGCTGCAAGAGCTGCTCTTCCTCGATCTGGATGATCTTCTCGATGGCCGCTTCCGCCGGCGCGATGCGCTCGTCGGCGATCCCGTCCGGACCCACCATCTGCACCGCCTGCCCATGGGTAGCCGGGTCGCGGGCCAGCCGCTGGCCTTCGACGGCGACGTCGTTGAACCAGGCGTCGGCCGAGGCCTGCAGGGCGTCGATCAGCTTCTGGGCGTCACGATCCTCGCGCTGCAGTTCGCGCAGCTCCTTCAGGCGGCTGAGGAAGGTGTTGCGGTGCTTCTGGACGCGCTCGGCGTAGTAGGGATTGGCTGAGAGCAGGAGCCCACGGAAGCTGTTCTCCTGGCGCGCCAGCGAGAACTCGACCGCGGCGACCTTACGCAGCACCTCGTTGGAGTGGTCGTTCGCCTGGCGGGCGCCTTCGATGGCCCGCAGGTTGACCAGCACGGTGGCGCCCAGCGCCATGATCGTGGCGACGATGGCCGCGAAGGCCAGAGCCTGCTTGTGGGCGATCTTGAGGTTCTTGAGCGACACGGAGGGGCTCCTAGGTCGGACGGTGGCGGCGGCCGGCGCGCCCGCTGAGGGCGGCGGCGGTTTCGTTCGGCGTCAGAATTTCAGGTTCAGGCTGCCGACGAGACCCGGGCGGTACTCGCCGCGTAAGTCGTCGGCATGGTTCGTGCCGTACCAGCGGAGGTCGGCCTCCAGGTTCTTCGTCAGGCCTTGGCGCACGCCGATGCTGTAGGCGGTGTAGTCCTGACCGCCGGTCGCCTCACGGCGGCCCAGGGCGGCGCTGACCTTGGTCTTGGCGGCGACCTTCCAGGTCGCCTGGCCTTCGACCCACCAGGCCTCCTTCGTGCCGGCGAAGCCGTCCGGCGTGTAGTTCACGCGCAGACGGGTGCTGACGGGGCCGGCCTTCTTGGTCACGTCGGCCTCGACTTCCCAGTAGGTGGAGTCGACGCCAGCGTCGGTGCCGGGCCGCAGGCGGTAGATGGCCTTGACGTCAAACTCGAGGCCCGCGGCCTTCGGCTGGACGCCGACCGTCGTCAGGATCTCGCTGTCCGAGCCGCGCGACAGCTCGACCGGCGTCGCATAGACCTTGATGTAGGCCGGGCCGTGCGAGGCGGTGACGCTGCCGTAGACATGGGGCTCGCCCATGCTCTTGCCGACGCCCTTGGAGACATATTCCGTGGCGGCGCCGAGCTCGACCGAGACGTCGACAAGGCCCGTCTTCTCGGCCGCGGCGGCCGCGGCGGCGGCGGGCGTGACGAACGCGCAAATTGCAGCCAGGGCGGACGTAACCAGATTCAGGTGAAACCGAAGAAACATAGGCGCGTTCCTAGATTTAGAAGTCACGCTACATGTATCGGTCACCTGTAAAATTAAGGTTGCTGCCTCCGCGGCGCAGTATATTCAAAGCATTCGCGTAATCGAATTCATAACGTGCGCATATTTATGCGCATCCGGCACATAACGGGTCGGGCCAAACGACAACGGGCGCGGAAGCTCCGCGCCCGTCGCACAACCGCCCTGGACGGCGGGATCAGTAGATGTCGACGATCCGGCGAGCGCCGGCGCGGTGGCCGACCAGCCGCTCCAGCATCACCTCGAGCACGTCGCTGGCCACGTCCAGGCTTTCGCTGTCGAGGCCTTCCACCAGCCGCTCATAGAGCTCGACGTTCTGCTCCAGCACGTCGGCGCGCAGGGCGCGGCCAGCGGCGGTGAGGGTGATCTCGGTCAGGCGGCGGTCGTGGGCCACTTCGGTGCGCAGCAACAGGCCCCGCTGGACCAGCTTGTCCACGGCGCGGGTCAGGCTGGTGCGGTCCAGCGTCAGAAACTCGGCCACCTCGTTCATGGTCCGGTTCGGCAGCTTGGGCAGGGAATAGAGCAGGCGCCATTGCGGCAAGGACAGCGCATGCGGCCGCAGGATGTCCGACAGGACTCGGTCGCGACGCTCCCAGAGGTGCGAGGCCACATAGAAAATCCTGAGACGGCGCGCGCGGTCCGATACAGGCTCGACCTTCTTGATCGCCTCGCTCACGCCCCAATCCCCCAAGACTACACTTAAGGTTACCCCCTACAACGTTCGGTGATTGGGGGAGGGATGGCAAAATGGCGCAGTGTTACAGAGGCGTCACAATGGGTCACATCACAACGCCCACGCCCGGGGTTCCGGACGTGGACGTCGCGCGGCGCGGTGAAGCGCGGACTAGAACGTCTTCCGGACGTTCACGTACCAGTAGCGGCTGTAAGGCTGGTACAGCTCGCCGAGATAGCCTTCGATGGCCAGAGGCGGCTTCTCGTCCGTGATGTTGCGGACGCCCACCCGCAGGCGGGTGTCGCCCATCCAGCCGTCCTCGAACTCGTACTGGCCGTACAGGTTGGCGGTGATCTGGCTGTCGATCAGCCACGGATCGCCGGCCGGATCGCGCAGGTCGGTGTCCTCGACGTCGTCGATGTACTGGGTGAACGCCCCGACCGTGAACTGGTCGTAGCGCCAGGTCAGCGAGGCCGACCACTTCCACTCCGGCCGCCCGTTTTGCCGGATCAGGTCGCCGCCCCCCGTGATCGTCGTGCCCGGGTTGATCGTGCCGGCTTCACGCGCCGCCAGCAGGGCCGCAATGCCGGGCGAGGGCGAGCGGTAGAATTTGATCAGGTGAGCGGCGTTGAAGTTGACGTCGAAGTCGCCGAACCGGTCGGTGTTCAGGCTCCAGATCACCCCGATGTCCAAGCCTTTGGCGTGCTGCGGCAGCAGGTTCTGGTACTGGTCGTTGACGTAGAGCACTTGGCCCGCCGGTGCGAGGCCAGTGCCGTCGAAGGCGGCGATCTCGTCGGCGGTCGGGGCGGCGCGCACGACGTTCGGGTTCGTCCGGCCCTGGATGCGCTCCAGGTAGTCCTGGATCAGCGCATTGCCCTCGCCGAACAGACCCACGATGCCCGTCTGCTTCACGTCCCAGTAGTCGACGGTGAAGGTGAACCGGCCGAACTCCGGCGGCACGAAGTGCGGCTGGAAGACGACGCCCAGGCCCCAGGTTTCGCTCTCCTCCGGCTTCAGGTCCGGGTTGCCGGCCCGCCGGGCGGTGGTCGAGCCCGAGCGCGAGCAGTTCGAGAAGCTGCTGATCCGGCCCGCCCGCAGGTCCGCCTCGCAGCGGATCCAGTCGGTGCGGGTGTTCGAACGCGTCACCAGGCTGGCGTTGATCTGCTCGAGGTTCGGGGCCTTGAAGCCTTGCGCCCACGAGCCCCGGATGCGGAAGCCGTCGAACAGGTCCCAGGCGCCCGCGATCTTCGGCTTGGCCACGTCGCCGACGTCCGAGAAGTCCTCGTAGCGGCCGGCCAGCTGGAACTCGAGGTTATGGACGAACGGGATGTCCATCTCGGGCGAGACCACCGGAATCGCGAGCTCGGCGTAGGCCGAGGTCACCTCGCGCTTGCCCTTGGTGTCGGGCGAGGGCGACGAGCCGATCAGGTCGTTGCCGTAAACCGTGCCGGTCACCGCGTCGGTGAAGGTGATCGTGCCGTCCAGGCGCGGATCGCGGTCATCCTGCTGGGTCTCGCGACGCCATTCGACGCCGGCGGCGAAGCCCACATTGCCGCCGGGCAGCGCGAAGAGGTCGGCCTTCGACACCTTGAAGTCGGCCAGCGACAGCGAGCTGGTCGAAACCCGTTTCGTGCGGATGCTGATGGCGTCGATAGCGGCCTGGGACGAAGGCGTGGCGTCGCCGATGCTCGGGTTGGCCGGGTCGCCCCCGTTGAAGGGGTTGTAGGCGTCGGGCGTCGACAGCGCGAGGCTCTGCTGCAGCAAGGTGGCGCTGATGCCGTCCGACACGTCCTTGGCCTTGGCGTGCGAGTACAGGACGGCGCTTTCCCAGTTGAAGCCGAACTTCTCGCCGCGCAGGCCGGCGAGGAACCGAGTCTGCGTCAGGTTCACGTCGACCTCGTTCGGGCCGACGTCGGCGAAGGTGTAGCCGCGGATGACCACGGGCAGGCCGGCCGCGGGCGCGGTGATGCCCGACAGGCGGTTCGGGTTCGCCTGGCCGTTGGCGAAGACCGCCGGGCCGAAGGGGTTCCAGTAGTTCGACGCCGGCACCGTGATCGGCAGCGAACTGAGGGTCGCCGTCGGCGCCTGCACGCTATGGGTGACGGCGCTGTAGTAGCCGACCTCGCCAAACGCCTCGATGTCGGGCGTCAGCTCCCAGTTGCCGGTCAGGAACCCGTTGAAGCGTTCGGTCGACGGCATGACCGAGGTGTTGAACGAGCCGCTGTTGTCGAACCGCAGGTCGCGGTCGGCGCCCGCAGTGGCCGGCGCGGCGTCGTCGATGCAGTAGGCGCCCAGTGTCACGGTGCAGCCACCGAAGCTGGTCGGCTGGGTGTGGAAGGCCCCGGCGGTGGAGGTGACCAGCGCTCCGTTGCGGCGGACCGCGACGTTGCCGAGGGTCTGCAGCGAGGCCCAGGGCATGGTGGTGATGCGCTGGTCGAGGCCGGCCAGCCCCTCGAACGCGGTGCCCACGAACAGCGGCCGCTTGTCGGACGAGGAGGTGTAGTCCTGGTCCCACGCCCGCAGCGCGGTCTTGTCGGCGTAGGTGACGAAGACCGTCAGGTTGCCGCGGTCCCAGTTCTTGCCGGCCAGCAGGTTGATCTCAGCCTCGCGCAGGTGTGTACCCTCGGCCGCCCCGTACTGCGCCTCGACCTGCAGGCCATCGAAGTTGTCCTGCAGCACCGTGTTGACGACGCCGGCCACCGCGTCCGAGCCGTAGAGCGCCGCGGCGCCGTCGCGCAGCACCTCCAGCCGCTTCAGGCCCGACACCGGAATGGCGTTGGTGTTGTAGGTGAGCACCGGCACCAGGTTCTCGTCGGCGCGGCTGGTCGGGTGGGCCACCACCCGGCGGCCGTTGAGCAGCACGAGCGTGTTGCCGACGCCCAGGTTGCGCAGGTTCACCGAACCCACGTCTCCGCGGGCTGAGTTGGACGAGTTCGGCAGGTAGGCCGAGTTGAAGCTGACGTCGCCCATCTGCGGGATCGAGCGGAAGAGGTCGTCGCCCGAGGTGGCGGCGGTGGCGGCGAGCTCCTCGGCGCCGACCACGGTCACCGGCACGGCGGCGGTGACCGACGAGCCCTGGATCTGCGAGCCGACGACGACCAGCTCGTCGACTGTAGCCTCTTCGGCGCTCTGGGCATGGGCGGCGCCGGCGAGCGCTAGGCCGCAAAGGACGGTGGAGCCCAGCATCACGCTGCGCAGGGAACGGAAACGCATCTAACTACCCCCTCTTCTTGTCGTGGCCGCCTCAGTAGAAGGCGACGTTGTCCAGCTCGAGCCAGAGCTTGCGGCCGCCGTCGTGCGAGCCGGCGAACTCCACCTCGGTAAGGTCCATGCCCGTCCACGGACCGGTCGCAGCGCCACGGCCTGGCGCACGCTTCAGCTCGGAGAACGGGACTTCGACACTCCGCCAGTCCGGACCGGCCCTCACGTCGGCGGCCCAGCGGCCGTTCAGCGTGTTGACCAGCAGCCGATGCTGGCCCTCGCCGCCACGGATGTCGAACCGCACGCCCCTGTAGGCGCGGGCGTCCACCGGCCGGACCGAGCCGCGGGTCAGCGGCAGGATCACCGCGGCCTGCGGGTCCTCTTTGACCGCGAGCTTCGCCGAGAGGCTGAGGGCCTTGCCGCCGCCCACCCGGTCGATCACCTGGCTGACCTGCACGGTGCGATCGTGCCCGCCGTCCATGTCGTCGGTGCGCAGGGTGTCCAGCCGCGTGCGGCCGTCCGCGCGCTCGAAGTCGTCGATCAGCGCGGCCACTGTGACGGCGGGCAGCGCCCGCTCGCCATTCGCCTTCGGCAGCGTCGTCCCCGGCCCGTGCACCTGCCTGCCGTCGATGAACACCCGGACCGTGCGGCGCACGTCCGAAATGTTGCGCCACGGTTGACCGTTCACCAGCACCAGGTCGGCGCGCTTGCCGACCTCGATGGTGCCTCGGTCGCCGATCTGGTCCAGCACGCGGGCGCTGTTGGCGGTCGCGGCCGTCAGCGCCTCGGTCGGCGTCAGGCCAGCCTGCACCAAGAGCTCCATCTCGCGCAGAGTGGATGTGCCGTGCGGGGTATTCGGCATGCCTGCGTCGGTGCCCAGGGCGATCGGCACGCCGGCGTCATGCAGCGCCTTCACGTTCTTCATCGCGAAGCCGAACTTGCGCACCGACTGCCGGAAGCGCGGCTCCTCACGGTTCTCCGGCGGCGCCATGCCGGGCTTCACCGGCTCGTAGACCGCCAGCGTCGGCGCATAGGCGGTTCCGCCCTGCTTGATGGCGGCAATCGTCTCGGCGTCGATCTCGCGGTCCTGCAGGCTGTGGGCGATAAAATCGACCTTGGCCCGGCCGGCAACCCGGCCGCGCTCCACCGTCACCGTATGGGTGCCGACCTTCCAGCCGTTCTTGTGCGCCTCGTCCACCAGGGCGGCGAGCGTGCCCTCGTCCATGCTGGTGTTGTCCGGGGCCGTGCCATAGCGCCAGCCGTCGGCGAAGGCCTTGATGACATCGGGCTTGTAGGGGACCAGCTCGCGGATCGCCTGGCGAGCCGCTTCCGGCGTGTTCACCCACTTGGTCGTGTTGACGTCGGCCCAGTCGGCGCCGTGGCCGCCCGGCGTCGAGGTGCGGGCGGTGAAGTTAACGTGCGGCGCGGCCAGGGTGGCCAGCCACGCCCGGCGCGGCTGCCAGCTTTCGGGCGACTGGTGGAAGTCGTTCACCGTCGTCACGCCCGCGGCGATGTAGGCGTTCGCGATCTCGGGCATGATGTTGGGCTTACCCGCCGGCGTCCAGTGGGTGTGCAAGTCGTAGAAGCCGGGCAGCAGCGCCTGGCCCTTGGCGTCGACCACCGCCGCGCCTCGCGGAGCCCGTACCTTCAGGCCCACCGCGGCGATGCGACCGTCGCGGATGACGACGTTGGCGACGTACGGCGCCTGGCCGGTGGCGGGGAAGACCGTCGCGCCCATGATGGCCGTCACGCGACCGGAAGGCGCCTGGGCCTCGGCGGCCTGGGTTAGGCTGGCTGCAAGGGCAACCGCGCCGAGCGTCCGCGAGAAGCGCAACCAGCGCGACATGTTTGTACCCCCGACGCCAACTATCGAGGTGGTTTGTCCTAGGTGATCGCCATTCACAAGCCAGCCGGGAACGATTTTGCCTCACCGTGGCTCAGGTGCGACGTTTCTGCGCAGAAGCTGACCTTCCGGCGGGCCCCGCGCGGGGCGTCGTCACGATCCGACCAGCAGCGCCTCAACGAGCGCGCGGATCTCTTCCACGCCCGGGCTTCCGTCAGTCGAAGCTCGGGCCCTCACCAGTCGACCGTTCTTGAGTTGGGCCCCATTCGGCAGCCGCGACGGGGGCGCTCCCACCATCGTCAGGGCGATGGCCTTGGGGCCGGCCTCGATGCGCGCGACCCCGACGGCGCGGGCCAACGCCTGCAGCCGGGCAAGATCGAGCAGGCTTGTGCATTCCTCGGGCGGGGCCCCGAATCGATCTTCGAGTTCCTCGGCGAAGTCCTCGACCTCCTCCAACTCCGTCAGCCGCGCCAGCCGCGCGTAGAGATTGATCCGGATGGTCGGGTCGGGAACGTAGCTTTCCGGAATGGCGCCCGTGAGCCCCACGTTCAGGACCGGCGTCCACTCGGGTCCGGTGACTTCGCCCTTCGCCACCCGGACCGCGCGCGTGAGCAGCTTCTGGTAGAGGCTGGTTCCGATCAGCTTCACGTGGCCCGCCTGGTCGTCACCAATCAGGTCGCCGGCGCCCCGGAGCTCCAGGTCTCGGGCGCTAATTGCTAGGCCCGACCCAAGCCGGTCGAACGCTTCCAGGGTGGACAGCCGCGCGCGTGTTGCAGGCGGCATCTCCTGCGTGGGGTCGTGCAACAGGTAAGCGACGCCCTGCGTGCGGCCGCGACCGACGCGCCCGCGCAGCTGGTGGAGCTGGGCGAGCCCAAAAAGGTCGGCGCGCCAGACCAGCATCGTGTTCGCCCGCGGGACGTCCAGGCCGCTCTCGATGATGTTGGTGGCCAGGAGAACGTCTCCGTCGCCCGAGGCGAAGCCCACCATCGCCTCGTCCACCTCCTCGGCGGGCAGCTCGCCGTGCGCGACGCGGGTAGTGAGTTCCGGCGCCACGCGCGCGAGTTCCTCCGCAAGTTCGGCGATGTCCTCGATCCGCGGCGCGACGACGAAGCTTTGTCCTCCCCGGCGATGTTCCCGCAGGAGGGCCGTGCGCACCGTCGCTGCGTCCCACGGCGCGACGAACGTACGGACCGGGCGCTTGCGGGAAGGTGGCGTGGCGATGACGCTGACGTCCTCCACCCCGACCATCGCGAGCTGCAGCGTCCGCGGGATGGGCGTGGCGGTCATGGTCAGCAGGTGCGCGTCGGGCGCGAGGTCGCGGAGTTGGCTTTTCAGCTTGGCGCCGAACCGCTGCTCCTCGTCGATGATGAGCAGACCCAGGTCGGCGAAGGCCACGCCCTTGCCCGCAAGCGCGTGGGTGCCCACGACCACGCCGATCGACCCGTCCGCCAGCCCGGCCTTCACCTCGTCGGCCTCGCTCTGCGACACCAGCCGCGACAGGCGTCCGACCCGTATGCCTGTGCCCGCAAACCGACGTCGGAAGGTCTCGTAGTGCTGGCGCGCGAGGACCGTGGTCGGGGCGACAACCGCAACCTGCTTGCCGCTGAGCGCCGCCGCAGCCGCGGCTCTCAGGGCGACCTCGGTCTTACCGAAACCGACGTCGCCGCAGACGAGCCGGCTCATCACCTTGCCAGACGAAAGGTCCTTCAGCACCGCCTCGATGGCCGCGGCCTGGTCGGGGGTCTCGGGATAAGGGAAGCGGGCGGCGAAGCGGGCATAGGCCGCCTTTGGCGGCTCCAGCACTGCGCCGGAGGTCTGGGCGCGCGCTCGGGCCAGCTCCACCAGCCGAACGGCGGTCTGGTCGATATCGGCGCTCAACTCGGCGCGCTTGCGGCTCCAGGCGTCGGTGTGCAGGCGATCGAGGGTCACCGCCTCCGGCTCCGCGCCATAACGCCAGACCTTGTCGAACTCTTCGACGGGGACCAGCAGGCCCGCCCCGCCGTGGTACTCCAGCCGAAGGGCGTCGCGCTCGACGCCGTCGACCTCCACGCGCTCGAGCGCCTTCAGAACCGCAAGGCCGTGCTCCTCGTGGATCACCACGTCTCCCACCCGTAGGTCAGGATCCCCGAGAAGGGTCGCTCCGCCTTCCCCGCGAGCCCGCGCCGCCGCCCGCCCGCCGAGCACGTCCGACGCGGCGATCAGCACAAGGTCCGCATCCGCGTCCTCGAAGCCGGCTTCAAGATCCGCGGTCAGGGCGAGCAAGCCGGCCGGCTCTTGTAGAGCGCTCGTCCAGTCGGGGACAGCTTGGGGGCTCTGCCCCAATCCGCGCTGGATAGCCCTCACCAGCGGCCGCAGTTCGTGGGACAGCCCCGCTAGAATCACGCGGCGACCGTCCTGCAACCTCTCGCCGACGAAATCGGCGAACGCGCGGCCGGGATTCCGCTCCGAGGCAAAGTTCGGGGTCGCGGCGGCGGCGTCGCCCAGGTTCACGCGCTCCCGCCCCGCCGCCGCTCGGCGAAAGCCCTCCAGCGTGAGGTAGAGCTTCTCGGGCGGCGTCAGCCGTTCGGCGTCAGCCTCGACCAGCGTCCGCCGCGCGTCGTAGGCTTCGGCCACCTGCTCGGCGAAGTCGCTCGCGCGGCCTTCCGCCTTCGGATCGGCGGCGAGGAGGGCGTCGGGAAAGCGTTCGAAGACGCTCGACATCCGCCCGTACGTCTCGGGAGCCTTGTGCTCGTCGCCGGTCGCGCGCTCCTCCGCGTCTTCGACATCGAGGATCAGCTCCGAGGCGGGGCCGATCAGCACCTCGTCGACGATCGTTTCGCTCCGCTGGGTCAGCGGATCGTAGCGCTTGATCTCCTGGATGACGTCGTCCTCGTCCAAGGCGATGCGGACGGGACCGGCGGCCGCGGCCGGGTAGATGTCCACCACGCTTCCCAGCACCGCGATCTCGCCGGGCTCGTCGATCCTGTCGTCGGTGAGGTAACCCGTGGTCGCCGCGAAGACCTGCAAGGCCGGGCGGTCCAGCCGCTCTCCCGTCCGCAGGACCAGGGACGCGTTCTTGACGACCCGGGCGGGCGGGGTGCGCTGCATGAGCGCCTCGGCGCTCGCCACCAGGACGCGGGGCCCGTTCGGCGACTCGGCGAGGCGCGCGAGCACCGCCATGCGTCGGCCCATGCATTCCCGCGACGGCGAGGCCCGGTCATAGGGCAGGCAATCCCACGGCGGCAGCACCAGAACTTCGACGTCGGGGGCGAACTGGCGCAGCGCCCGACCGATCTCGTCTGCGCGGCGCTCGCTGGATGCGGCGTAGAGAAGCCCCCGACCTGCCGCGGCGCGGGCGGGCTCGATCAGGGCGTGAGCGCACCAGGCGGTGGGCGCTTGGCGTTCGCCTGGGCCAGCTCGCGGCCCCGGGTCCGAAATGCTCAGGCCGGCCGGCGTAAGCGGCGCGTCGAGGTGCGCCCCATCTGCTGGCTCAGTTTCCGGACGTCGGTCCATTGGCTCACCCCCTTGAGGTGAGCAATCCAACAGCTAGCGGCGATGGGCGTTCCGCTGGCGCACCCGACACGATTCGAACGTGTGACCTTTGCCTTCGGAGGGCAACGCTCTATCCAGCTGAGCTACGGGTGCGTCTTCAGCGGGCGGTCTCTCTAGCCGAAAGCGGGCGCGGCGGCAAACGGCGAGCTTGGCGCCGTGCGCATTGCCCTTGCGGATTTCAGCCGGGCAATCTTGCAAAGACGGGCGGCGGTTAGCTTCCGCCGAGAGCGAGCCGTCGAACGGCCGGTATGTTTTGGGGGAAACCGATGGGCGTCTGGAAGCGGGTGGCGCAGGCCAGGATCGCGATGGGCGGGGCCGCGGCGGTCGCCGTGGCTGCCGCGGCGCTGGGCGCAGGCCTGGGCGTCGGCCAGCTGGCGCGGGCGCAGGCCACCGACGATGCGCCGCATCCCGGCAAGGCGGTCTACGACCAGTTCTGCGCCAGCTGCCACGAGAAGCCGGCGCCGGGCGACCGCGCCGCGCCGGTCTCGGCCCTGCGCAAGATGAGCGCCCAGACGCTGACGACGGTGCTGACCGCCGGCGTCATGAAGCCGATCGGCGACCAGCTTGACCGGCGCCAGCTGCGCGACGTCGTCGCCTACCTGGCCGCACCCGAGGGTCCCACCGGCACGGCCTGGATCGACGACAACAGATGCCCCGCCGACCGCGCGGCGGTCGATCTGAGCGCCCGGCCCGCCCAGGTGGGCTTCGGCGTCGATCAGGACAACACCCGCCGGCAGAGCGCCGCCCAGGCCGGGCTGAAGACAACCGATCTCGCCAACATGGAGGTCGCCTGGGCCTTCGCCATGCCGAAGACCTCGGGCCTGCGCGGCGCCGGCGTCGTCGTCGGGAACACGGTCTTCTATCCGGCCGGCCAGGCGAGCTACGTCGTGGCCCTCGACACCAAGACCGGCTGCGTGAAGTGGGCGACGCAGACGCCGTCGGGCGTCCGCAACAGCCTGGCCTACGGCCGGCTGGGCAAGGACGGGCCGATGGGCCTGGTCGGCGGCGACGGGGCGGGCCAGCTGATCGCCCTTGACGCCAAGACCGGCAAGATCCTGTGGCGGACGGATCCCAAGCACGATCCGGCCTCGCCCCTATCGGGCTCGCCGCTGTTCGCCGGCGACAAGATCATCGTGCCCGTCTCGGCGATGGACGTGGCCGCGGCCATGCGGCCCACCCACGAATGCTGCAAGAGCCACGGCGACATCGTCGCGGTGGATGCCAAGACCGGCAAGGTGGCCTGGACCTGGCACACCATGGAGAGCGCCAAGCCGCTCGGCCGCAAGAACTCGCAGGGGATAGAGATGTACGGCCCCTCGGGCGCGCCCATCTGGTCCAGCCCTGCGTACGATCCCAAGCGCGACGTGGTCTACGCCTCGACGGGCGAGAACACCTCGCCGCCGGCCACCAAGACCTCGGACGCGGTGGTCGCCATCGACGCCAAGACCGGCAAGACCAAGTGGGTCTTCCAGGCGCTCGCCAACGACGTCTGGAACATGGCCTGCCCGATCGGCCCGCCGCCGCCCGGCCAGCCCCTGAAACCGAACTGCTTCTTCGCCAATGAAGGCAGCGTTCTCCTGGACCACGACTTCGGCGGCGGTCCGGTGATCTTCCGCGGCAAGGGCGGGAAAGAGGTCATCCTCGCCGGCCAGAAGTCGGGCGAGGTCTGGGCGCTGGATCCGAAGGACGGCCGCAAGCTGTGGCGCCACCAGTTCGGAAAGGGCACGCCCCTTGGCGGCGTCCACTGGGGCATCACCACCGACGGGACCCGTGTCTTCGCGCCGATCAGTGACCCCAACGTGCCAGCCGACCGCTCGGCCGCCGGGATGCACGCCATCGATGTGGCGACCGGCAAGATTGCTTGGCAATGGCGGGCAAGCCCCGACTGCGAGGGCGAGCGCAAGGCGCGCGTGGCGATCTGCGGCGGCAAGTACGGCCTGTCGGCCGCGCCGCTGGTGATCGACGGGGCCGTGCTGGCGGGCGGCCTGGACGGGCGGCTGTACGTCTGGGACGCGGCGAACGGGAAGCTGCTGGCGACTTACGACACGGCCGTGCCGCACCGGACGGTGAACGGCCTCGAAGGCTCCGGCGGCTCGATCGACGCGGCCGGCCTGTTCGCCGGTGACGGCATGGTGTTCGTGAATTCCGGCTACGCCTCGTTCGGCCAGATGGCCGGCAACGTGCTGGTGGCCTACCGGCCCAAGCGCTGAGCTAGCGCGCCGGCTCGGGCAGGGGCTCGACGCCGGCGGCCAGCGCCAGTCGGATCGCGGCCGAGAGGCTGCGGACCTGCAGCTTGTCCATGACGTGGCCGCGGTAGATCTCCACCGTGCGCACGCTGAGCCCCAAGGCGTGGGCGATGATCTTGCTGGGCATGCCGGCCAGCAGCCCCTGCAGCACCTGCAGCTCGCGCGGCGATAGCGCATCGGCGAGGGCGCGCGCGCGCTCGGCCTCGGCACGGACCTCGCGGTCGGCTTCGAAGGCCTCGAAGGCGGCGCCCAGCACCGCCAGCAGCGCCGGCGGCTCGTAGGGTTTCTCCAGGAACTCGAAGGCGCCGTTCTTCATGGCTTCGACGGCGATGCGAACCCCGCCACGGCCCGTCAGCACCACCACTGGCCAGGCCAAGCGGCGGGCGTTGAGCGCCGCCTGCACGTCGAGACCGCTGAGCCCCGGCATGTCGATGTCGAGCAGGATGCAGCCGGCCGACGCGTCGTCCAGCACGGCCAGGAATGCGTCGCCGGTCGGATGGGCCACGACCTGATAGCCGGCCTCGCCCAGGGTCTGGGCGGCGAGCGCGCGCAGCAGCTCGTCGTCGTCGACAACGTGGACGGTGCGAGTCGAACTCATTCGGGCCTCAGGGCGGGGATCGCCACCTGAGGTAGAAGCTTAGGCGGCGGTTCCTGCGGGAGCCAGTCGGCGAGGCATTACGCCGCGCCCGTGACCTCATCCCAGAAACGCTTGGCCTTGCCCAAGAAGTTCGCCGACTTCGGATGCTGCTGTTCGCTGCACAGACCGGCCAGTTCGCGCATCAGCTCTTTCTGCCGCGGCGTGAGCTTGCTCGGCGTCTCGACGAACAGCTCCACCACCAGGTCGCCCCGGTCGCGCGAGCGCAGCGACGGCATGCCGCGGCCTTTCACCCGGATGGTGCGGCCGGTCTGGGCGCCTTCCGGCACCTTGACGGTGATCTTGCACTCGCCGTCGCAGTTGTCGCCGCCCAGCAGGCAGGGCGCCTCGATCTCGCCGCCCAGGGCGGCGACGCACATGGGCACGGGCACCGTGCAGAGCAGGTCCAGCCCGTCGCGCTCGAACAGCTCGTGCGGGCGCACCGAGATGAAGATGTAGAGGTCGCCCCGGGGGCCGCCGCGCATGCCGGCGTCGCCCTCGCCCGCCAGGCGGATGCGGGCGCCATCGTCCACGCCGGGGGGGATGCGGACCGCCAGCGTCCGCTCGCGACGGATCTGGCCCATGCCGTGGCAGTCGGCGCAGGGGTCGATCACGATCTTGCCCGAGCCGCCGCAGCGGGGGCAGGCGCGCTCAATGGAGAAGAAGCCCTGGGTCGCCCGCACACGGCCGGCGCCGTGGCAGGTGGTGCAGGTCGTCGGAATGGTGCCCGGCTTCGCGCCCGTACCGTCGCAGGTTTCGCAGTTCAGCGTCGAAGGCACGGTGATCTCGACCTCCGAGCCGGCGTAGGCCTGCTCGAGGCTGATCTCCAGATCGTAACGCAAGTCGGCGCCGCGGGCCGGGCCCGAACGCTGGCCGCCGCGGCCGGCGCGGCCGCCGAACATGTCGCCGAAGACGTCCCCGAACACCTCGTTGAAGATGTCGTGCACATCGTGGAACTGAGCCCCGCCCGGACCGCCGCCGCCCATACCGTTGACGCCGGCATGGCCGAAGCGGTCGTAGGCCGCCCGCTTCTGCGGGTCGGAGAGGACCGAGTAGGCCTCGTTGATTTCCTTGAAGCGGCCCGCGGCCTGCTCGCAACCGCCGTTGCGGTCGGGATGGTGCTCCATCGCGAGCTTGCGGAACGCGGCCTTCAAGGCGGCATCGTCGCAGCCGCGATTGACGCCCAGGATCTCGTAATAGTCCCGCATCAAACTGTCAGGCGCTCAAAATTGGGCTGGAAATGAAGTGGGTGGGCCCCCGCCCGACTGCAAGGCTTGCGGCCGAGCGGGCGGGGGCAACCTTCTACCGCGAAGGCGGCGGCGACGTCCCCACGGCGGTCATCGCAAATGATGCGCAAAGCCGCCATGGGGCGCGTTGTCACGCCGACTTCTTGCCGTCGCCGTCCACCTCTTCGAACTCGGCGTCGACGACGTCGTCCGAAGAGGCCTGGGCGCTTTCGCCGGCCGGCTGGCCGCCGTCGCCCTGCTGGGCCTTGTACATGGCCTCGCCCAGCTTCATCGACGCCTGGATCAAGGTCTGGGTCTTGGCGGCGATGGCCTCGGCGTCATTCGACTCCAGCGAGCCCTTCAGGTCATCGAGAGCCGACTGGATCGCGCTGCGGTCGGCTTCCGAGACCTTGTCGCCGTGTTCCGACAGCGCCTTCTCGGTCGAGTGGATGACCGCGTCGGCCTGGTTCTTGGCCTCGACGGCCTGCTTGCGCTTCTCGTCCTCGGCCTTGTTGGACTCGGCCTCCTTGACCATGGCCTCGATGTCGGCGTCCGAAAGGCCGCCGTTGGCCTGGATGCGGATCGACTGCTCCTTGGAGGTCGCCTTATCGCGGGCCGAGACGTTGACGATGCCGTTGGCGTCGATGTCGAAGGTCACCTCGATCTGCGGCACGCCGCGGGGCGCCGGCGGGATGCCCACCAGATCGAACTGGCCCAGCATCTTGTTGTCCTGAGCCATCGGGCGCTCGCCCTGGAACACCCGGATCGTCACCGCCGACTGGTTGTCGTCGGCCGTGGAGAACACCTGGCTGCGCTTGGTCGGGATCGTCGTGTTGCGCTCGATCAGCGGGGTGAACACGCCGCCCAGCGTCTCGATGCCGAGCGTCAGCGGCGTCACGTCCAGGAGCAGCACGTCCTTGACGTCGCCCTGCAGCACGCCGGCCTGAACCGCGGCGCCCAGCGCCACGACCTCGTCCGGGTTCACGCCCTTGTGCGGCTCGCGCCCGAAGAACTCCTTCACGGTCTCGACGACCTTGGGCATGCGGGTCATGCCGCCGACCAGGATCACCTCGTCGATGTCCGACTTCTTCAGGCCCGCGTCCTTCAGGGCGTTCTCGCAGGGGCCGATCGTCTTGACGATCAGGTCCTCGACGAGGGCCTCCAGCTTGGCGCGCGACAGCTTGATGTTCAGGTGCAGCGGGCCCGACTGGTTCATGGAGATGAAGGGCAGGTTCACCTCGTACTGGGTGACGCTCGACAGCTCCTTCTTGGCCTTTTCAGCCTCTTCCTTCAGGCGCTGCAGGGCGAGCTTGTCCTTCCGCAGGTCGACGCCCTGCTCCTTCTTGAACTCGTCAGCCAGGTAGTCGACGATCCGCAGGTCGAAGTCCTCGCCGCCCAGGAAGGTGTCGCCGTTCGTCGACTTCACCTCGAACACGCCGTCGCCGATCTCCAGGATCGACACGTCGAAGGTGCCGCCGCCCAGGTCGTAGACCGCGATCTTCTTGCCTTCGTTCTTCTCGAGCCCGTAGGCGAGCGCCGCGGCGGTCGGC
>NZ_JAPSKZ010000048.1 GCF_031181185.1 Phenylobacterium sp.
TCGTGAACTTGTCCGACACAGGCGCAGTCGTTTGAACGGCGGCCGCGCCGTCGTACTTCCGATAAGACATCTATTCTTCCCGTCCGAAGATGCTGGCGGCCCCGACGCCGCCTTGTTCGCCGCGGGACCCGTTCCGTCCTGCGACGAGAGCAAGGTGGCGGGATCGACGGCATTCCGCGCGGCGCCGCGTGTCGCACCCGGCCGGGCTTGACCGGTCATTTGCGCCGCAGGCGCCGCACCTTCGCGCGAGCGCGGCCAGCGCCATCTTCCCTCGGAAAAACCGTCAGAATCGCCCGTGACCGGCGCCCGGCCGCCGGCCTTCCGGGACGATCCATGCAAGCTTGGCCGCGGCTGCGTGTCGCATCTTCTCTGCGACGGCCCGCCGCGTGCGGCGCCTGCGACCCGTGCGACACGCCGTCGCCAGATCGGTCAGTCGGCGGGGGCTGCGGTGCTGGCGCGGACGATCAGGCGGTGGGCCAGGGTGACGTGGCGCACGGTGTCCACGCGGTCTGAGAGCACGTCCAGCAGCAGGCGCACGACCTCGTGGCCGATCGCCTCCTTGGGCTGGCTGACCGTCGTCAGCGCAGGGTCCAGATGGCGCGCGTAGCGGACGTCGTCGAAGCCCACCAGGGAGACGTCGGTCGGGCACGACAGCCCGCGCCGGCGCAGGCCCTCCAGCGCGCCCATGGCCATCTCGTCGCTGAAGCAGAAGAGGGCGGTGGGCCGCGGTTGGGCGTCCAGCAGCGCCAGCGTCTGTGCAAGCCCGGACTCGATTGAGAAATCCCCCTGCACGACATTCAGGCTCCAGAGGCCGCGGCGGGCGGCGGCGGCTTGGACCCCGCTCAGACGGTCGCGGCTCAGGGGGCTCGCCAACGGACCGGTGATCACGCCGACGCGCCGGTGGCCCAGGTCGTAGAGGTGCTCCATCGCCTCGGCGGCGGCGCGGGCGTTGTCGATGTGGGCGCTAGGCACGCCCAGCTCCGGGCTGAACTCGCATCCGTTGACGATGGGCGCCTTCGGGCCCTGGGCGGCCACCAGTTCGGCCAGCGCCGGCGGCAGCCGGTGGCCCAGGAAGATGAGGCCGTCGGCCTCCCGGCGGCGCAGCAGCAGGGCGTACTGGTCCTCACGCTCCTCCTCGTGCCGGGTGTCCCCCAGCAGCACCGCGTAGCCCGCCGCGCTGGCGGCCTCTTCGACGCCGCGGATCACCTGCGAGAAGAACGGGTTCGAGATGTCCGGCACGGTCACCAGGATCTTGCCGGTCTTAAGGGTGCGCAGGCTCTTGGCGGCGACGTTCGGCGCGTAGCCCAGCCGCTCCACGGAGGCCAGCACCCGGGCTCGCGTGGCCTCGGCCACCCGTTCCGGCGCGCTCAGAACCCGTGAAACCGTGGCGGTCGAAACGCCGGCGTCCCGGGCGACGTCCTGGATCGTGGCCACCGTCTTGCACCCGATTGTCGAACGTGTAATCGATTACATACGCGAGCGTAGCCGTACAAGAGCCGTCGCCGCGGGGGAGGCGAACCATGGGCGTCAAGGCGCGGCTGTTCCTGATGATGCTGCTCCAGATTGCGGTCTGGGGCGCCTGGGCGCCGAAGCTCTTCCCCTACATGGGCCTGCTGGGGTTTGCGCCCTGGCAGCAGTCGCTGGTCGGCAGCTCGTGGGGCGTGGCGGCGCTCTTGGGGATCTTCTTCTCCAACCAGTTCGCCGATCGCAACTTCGCCGCCGAGCGGTTCATGGCGGCCAGCCACCTGCTGAGCGGCCTGGCCCTGCTGTTCACCGCCTTCCAGACCGAGTTCTGGCCCTTCTTCGCGGGCTACCTGGTCTACAGCCTGCTCTACGTGCCGACGCTGTCGGTCTCCAACTCCATCGCCTTCGCCAACCTGAAGGACCCGGCGAAGGACTTCGGCGCCATCCGCATGGGCGGCACGGTCGGCTGGATGCTGGTCAGCTGGCCCTTCATCTTCCTGCTGGCCGCCAAGGCCGACCCGGCCCAGGTGCGCTCGATCTTCATCGTCGCCGCGGTCGTCTCGTTCGCGCTTGCCGCCTACAGCCTGACCTTGCCGCACACCCCGCCGAAGCGCGGCGACGAGGCCGCCGACCCGCTGGCCTGGCGCGAGGCCTTCAAGCTCCTGCGCGTGCCCTTCGTCGCCGTGCTGTTCGTGGTCACCTTCATCGATAGCGTCGTCCACAACGGCTACTTCGTGATGGCGGACGCCTTCCTGACCCAACGGGTGGGGATCGCCGGCAACCTCTCGATGGTGGTGCTCAGCCTGGGACAGTTGGCCGAGATCGTGACGATGTTCGTCCTGGGCGGCGTGCTGATCCGGCTGGGCTGGAAGGTCACCATGATCGTCGGCGTGCTCGGCCACGCCGCGCGCTTCCTGGTCTTCGCCTTCCTGCCGGACAGCATCCCGGCCATCGTCGCGGTGCAGCTGCTGCACGGGATCGCCTACGCCTTCTTCTTCGCCACCGTGTACATCTTCGTCGACGCCGCCTTCCCGAAGGACGTGCGCTCCACCGCTCAGGGTCTGTTCAACCTGCTGATCCTGGGCGTCGGCAGCGTGGTCGCGAGCTTCCTCTTCCCGCACCTGATGGGTCGCTTCTCGACGCCGTCGGCCGCGGGGCCTGAGGTGGACTACCAGACCCTGTTCCTGGTCCCGACCGGCATGGCGCTGGTCGCCGTGCTGCTGCTCGCCTTTTTCTTCCGCCCGCCCCAGCCGCGGCCGCTCGAGCCGGTGGCAGCGTGAAACCCGCAACCGAGGGAGACGTCCCGTGCGTCCGACGCTTGATCTGCCCCGCCGCAGCTTCCTGGCCGCGGGCGCCGCGGCCCTGGTGAGCAGCCCGGCCTGCGCCGCGCCGTTCTTCCAGCGGACCCGGCTGCCGATCGGGCTGCAGCTCTACACGCTGGGGCCCGACGCCGGGAAAGACCTGGACGCCACCCTCGCGGCGGTCGCCAAGATCGGCTATCGCGACGTCGAGCTGCCGGGCTTCATGGGCTGCAAGCCAGCCGAGCTTCGGGCGGCGCTGGACAAGGCCGGCCTGACCTGTCGCAGCGCCCACATCCAGCCCCGCGGCGGTTTCGACGGCGACCTCGCCAAGCTCGTCGACGACCTGGCGACCATCGGCGTGAAGAACGCCGTCGCCCCCAGCCCCTACGTGCCCGAGCATGCGCTGAAGGCGGCGGCCGGCGCCGGCGCGGACAGCTACCGCAAGATGACCGCGGCGCTTTCCGCCGACGACTACAAGATGAACGCCGATCTCCTCAACAGGACGGGCGCCGCGCTCAAGAAGGCGGGGATCGCGGTCGGCTACCACAACCACAACTTCGAGTTCGCGCCGAAGGGCGACACCAACGGCCTCGAGATCCTGCTGAAGAACACCGACGCCAGCCTCGTCACCTTCGAGGCCGACGTGGGCTGGATGGCGGCCGCCGGCGTCGACCCCTTGCCCTACATCCAGAAGCACAAGGGCCGCTTCACCCTGATGCACGTGAAGGACATCAAGGCCTCCACCAAGCCGAACTTCGAGCTGCGCATGGATCCCACCGAGGTGGGCTCGGGCCGTCTCGACTGGAAGCGCCTGCTTTCGGGCGCCCACGCCGCGGGCGTGCGCTACTTCTACGTCGAACAGGAGCCGCCGTTCGAACGGCCGCGGCTCGAGGCCGCCAGGCTCTGCCACGACTTCCTGGCGCGGCTGAACGCGTGACGACCCGCGAACCCATTCGCCTGGCCATGGTGGGCGGCGGTCCCGGCGCCTTCATCGGTCCGGTGCATCGCATGGCCGCCGAGCTGGACGGCCGCATGCGCCTGGTGGCCGGGGCCTTCAGCCGCGACCCGGCCAAGAGCGCCGCGGCGGCGCAGGCCTGGGGCGTGCGCGGCTACGCCGACTGGTCCGAGATGATCGCCGCCGAGGCGGCGCGCGAGGACGGCGCCCAGGCGGTCGCCGTCGTCACCCCCAACCACCTGCACCTGGCCGTCTCCCGCGCCGCGCTACAGGCCGGCCTGCACGTGATGAGCGACAAGCCCGCCACGCGCGACCTCGCCGAGGCCCACGAGCTCGCCACGGTCGTCGCCGCCAGCGGCCGGCTCTACGGCCTGACCTACACCTACACCGGCTATCCGATGGTCCGCGACGCCCGCGAGATCGTCCGCCGCGGCGACCTCGGCGCGGTGCGCAAGATCGTCGTCGAGTACCCGCAGGGCTGGCTTTCCCGCCCCATCGAACGCGAGGGGGCCAAGCAGGCCGAGTGGCGCGTCGACCCGGCGCTCGCCGGCGCCGGCTGCATCGGCGACATCGGGGTGCACGCCTTCAACCTCGCCGAGTTCGTGGGCGGCGTGCGGGTCGAGCGCCTCTGCGCCGACGTCTCCACCGTCGTCCCCGGCCGGATGCTGGACGACGACTGCAACGTGCTGCTGCGGTTCAAAGGCGGCGCCCGCGGCGTGCTGATCGCCTCCCAGATCTCGGCCGGCGCCCGCAACGGTCTGAAGCTGCAGGTCTATGGCGAGAAGGGCGGGCTCACCTGGTCGCACGATCGCCCGGCGGAACTCACCATCGACTGGCTGGACGGCCCGAGCCAGACGCTGCACGCCGCCTCGTCCTACCTCAGCGGGCCGGCGCAGGTCGCCTCACGTCTCCCGACTGGCCATCCCGAGGGCTTCATCGAAGCCTTCGCCAACCTCTACCGCGACTTCGCAGAAGCCATCGCCGAGGGTCGGGCTGACGCCGGCCTCGTGCCCGACATCGCCGAGGGCGTGCGCAGCATGGCTTTCGTGGAGACCGCCGTCGCCGCCAGCGGCCAGGGCTGGGTCGCGCTGAACGGGAGCCCCGCATGAGAACGCTGAAAGGTCCGGGCATCTTCCTCGCCCAGTTCCAGGGACCTGAGCCGCCGTTCGACAAGCTCGAGACCCTCGCCGACTGGGCCGCCGGCCTGGGCTACGTCGGCCTGCAGATCCCCACCGGCGTCGGCGGCCTCTTCGACGTCCAGAAGGGCGCCGAGAGCCAGGCCTATTGCGACGACGTCAGGGGCATGCTGGCCGACAAGGGCCTCGCCATCACCGAGCTCTCCACGCACCTGCAGGGCCAGCTCGTCGCCGTCCACCCCGCCTACGACGAACTCTTCGACGGCTTCGCGCCGCCGGAGGTGCGTGGGCGCCCCGCCGCCCGCCAGGCCTGGGCCGTGGAGCAGGTGAAGGCCGCCGCCCGCGCCAGCGAGCGCCTGGGCCTGACCGCCCACGCCACCTTCTCGGGCGCGCTCGCCTGGCCGTATTTCTATCCCTGGCCGCAGCGCCCCGCTGGCCTCATCGAGGAAGCCTTCGCCGAGCTCGGCCGCCGCTGGAAGCCGATCCTCGATGTGTTCGACGAATGCGGCGTCGACGCCTGCTACGAGATCCACCCGGGCGAGGACCTGCACGATGGGGCGACCTACGAGCGGTTCCTGGACGAGGTGGGCGGCCACCCGCGCGCCTGCCTGCTGTTCGACCCCAGCCACTTCGTGCTGCAGCAACTGGACTACCTCGACTACATCGACCGCTATCACGAGCGCATCCGCGCCTTCCACGTGAAGGACGCCGAGTTCCGCCCCACCGGCCGCGCCGGCGTCTACGGCGGCTATCTCGGCTGGGTCGATCGGCCGGGCCGCTTCCGCTCGCTGGGCGACGGCCAGGTCGATTTCGGCGCCATCTTCTCCAAGCTCGCGGCCTACAACTATCCCGGCTGGGCGGTGCTGGAGTGGGAGTGCGCGCTCAAGCATCCGGAGGACGGCGCCCGCGAAGGCGCGCCCTTCATCCGCGACCACATCATCCGCGTCACCGAGCGGGCGTTCGACGACTTCGCCGGCTCGGGCGCGGACGCCGCCACGAACCGGCGTCTGCTGGGCCTTCAGGGGGAATAGATGGCCAACCTCAACACCCGGGCCCGGAAGGAGCGGACCTACGACGCCATCGTCGTGGGCAGCGGCATCACCGGCGGCTGGGCGGCCAAGGAGCTGACCGAGCGGGGTCTGAAGACCCTGGTGCTGGAGCGCGGCGGCCCGGTCCAGCACATCACCGGCTACCCGACCGCCAACATGCACCCGTGGGAGGGCGAATACCCCCGCGGGCGCCTGCCGGCCGCGGAGCTGAAGTCCAAGTACCCGGTCCAGCAGCGCACCGGCTACACCGTCACCGAGCACACCCGCCACTTCTTCGTCCGCGACGACGAGCACCCCTACGCCGAGACGAACCGCTTCGACTGGATCCGCGGCTATCACGTGGGCGGCCGCTCGCTCACCTGGGGCCGGCAGAGCTACCGCTGGTCGGACCTCGACTTCACCGCCAACGCCCGCGACGGCGTGGGCGTCGACTGGCCGATCCGCTACGCCGATCTCGCCCCCTGGTACGACCATGTGGAGCGGTTCATCGGCGTCTCGGGCCAGGCCGAGGGCCTGCCCCAGCTGCCCGACGGCGTCTTCCAGCCGCCGATGGAGATGAACTGCGTCGAGAAGGTCCTGAAGCAGCAGGTCGAGGCCCGCTTCCCCGAGCGCCGCATCACCATCGGCCGCACCGCCCACCTGACCGCCCCCACCGAGGAGCAGCTCGCCCTGGGTCGCGGCAAGTGCCAGTACCGCAACCTCTGCATCCGCGGCTGCCCGTTCGGCGCCTATTTCAGCTCCAACTCCGCGACGCTGGTGGCCGCCGAGCGCACCGGCAAGCTGAAGATCCGCCCCAACTCGATCGTCACCACCATCCTCTTCGACGACCGCCGAAAGCGGGCCTCGGGCGTGAAGATCCTCGACGCCGAGACCGGCCAGGAGGAGGAGTTCTACGCCAAGGTCATCTTCCTCTGCGCCTCGGCGATCCCGACCGCCTGGATCCTGCTGAACTCGGCCAGCGAACGCTTCCCCAACGGTTTCGGCAACGGCTCGGACCAAGTGGGCCGCAACCTCATGGACCACCACCTGGGCGCCGGCGCCAGCGCCATGGTGGAGGGCTTCGAGGACCAGTACTACTCGGGCCGCCGCCCGAACGGCCTCTACATCCCCCGCTTCCGCAATCTCGACGACCCGGCCACCCGCCGCCCGGACTACCTGCGCGGCTTCGGCTACCAGGGCGGCGCCGGCCGCCTGGGCTGGGACCGCGGGATGGACGGCTTCGGCGCCGCGCGGAAGGCCGCCCTGTCCCAGCCCGGCCCCTGGGGCGTCCGCCTCGGCGGCTTCGGCGAGATCCTGCCCTACGCCGACAACCGCATGACGCTGAACACCCAGGTGACGGACAAGCACGGCCTGCCCACCGTCACCTTCGACGCCACGATCCGCGACAACGAGCGGGCCATGCGCAAGGACATGGCCGCCGCCGCCGCCGAGATGCTCGAGGCCGCCGGCTTCAAGCACGTCAGCCCCTACGAAGGCGACTACGCCCTGGGTCTCGGCATCCACGAGATGGGCACGGCGCGCATGGGCCGCGATCCGAAGACCTCGGTGCTGAACGCTCACAACCAGCTGCACGAGTGCGCGAACGTGTTCGTCACCGACGGGGCGGCCATGACGTCCGCAGCCTGCGTGAACCCGTCCCTGACCTACATGGCGCTCACCGCCCGGGCCGCGGCCTTCGCGGCGGAGGCCGGCCGCAAGGGAGACCTGTGATGTCGGCCCTGATCCTCAATCGCCGCGAAGCCTTCGCCGGCGCGCTGGCCGCCCTCTGGGCCGTACCCGCCGTCGCCCAGGCCCAGACCGCGCCGGCCATCCCCGCCTGGACGCCCCGGGCGCTCACCCTCGACGAGGCGCGCACGCTCACCGCCGCCTGCGAGCGGATCATGCCGGCCACCGACACCCCCGGCGCCACGGCCGCCGGCGTGCCCCAGTACGTCGACCGCCTGCTGGCCACCTGGTGCGAGGCCGACGAGACCCAGCGGGTCCGCTCGGGCCTGCTTCACCTCGACGCCCAGGCCCGCGGCGCGTTCGGCGCCCCGTTCGCGGCGCTGCCCGCCGGCCGCCAGGACGAGCTCCTGCGCCGGGCCGAAGCCGAGGCGACCGCCGCGGCCAACGCCCAGCCGCCCAGGCCGCACTGGTTCCTGGCGCTGCGCGACTTCGCCACCATGGGCTACTTCACCTCCGAGGCCGGGGCGACGAAGGCCCTGCGGTACGATCCCGTCCCGGGCGAGTACCGCGGCTGCGTGCCGCTCAAGGAGATCGGCGCGGGCTGGGCCACATGAGCCGCACCTTTCGCCTGGCCGCTATCCTGGCGGCGCTCGCAGGTCCGGCCGCCGCGGCCGACACCTGGCGTCCCATCTTCAATGGCCGCGACCTCGAAGGCTGGGTTCCGAAGGTGAACCACCGGCCCCTGGGCGAGAACTGGCGCGACACCTTCCGGGTCGAGAACGGCGTCCTGCGCGTCGCCTACGACCGGTACGACGTCTTCAAGGACGAGTTCGCCCACCTGATCTACCGCACGCCCCTGTCGCACTACCGGCTGCGGCTGGAGTACCGGATCGTCGGTCCCGCCGTCCCCGGCGCGCCGGCCTGGGCGGTCCGCAACAGCGGGGTGATGCTGCACGGCCAGCCGCCGGAGACGATGGCCCTGGACCAGCGCTTCCCCGTCTCGATCGAGGCCCAGTTCCTGGCCGCCGCCCCCGACGCGCCGCCGGGCCAGACCCGCCCCACGGGCAACGTCTGCACGCCCGGCGTCACCGTCTCCATCGGCGGCGTCCCGCTGCAGGCGCACTGCCGCAACTCGAGCTCCAAGACCTATCCCGAGGGCGAGTGGGTGCGCTTCGAGGTCGAGGTGCGCGGCGCCCGGCTCATCCGCCACACCGTCAACGGCGAGGTGGTGATGGAATACGGCGACGTCCGCCTGGCGCCCGAGGAGTTCGGCGAGTTCGCCGCCGACCCGAAGCTGCTGCCAGCCCGCAGCGGCGCCCCGCTGGGCAGCGGCTACATCTCGCTGCAGGGCGAAGGCCACCCGGTCGAGTTCCGCAAGATTGAGCTATTGGAGCTGCGCTGAGCCGCCCAGCAGCCCAGCCGACCAGCCGCGCCCCGGAGACCCGCATGAAGACCCTCGCGCTCGCCCTCTTCGCCCTCGCATTCACGGCCGGCGCCGCCCAGGCCCAGAACGTCCACGTGAACCCCACGAACGCCTTCATCTCCCGCGCCGTGAAGGTGCCCGCCGGGTCCGAGATGCTGTACGTCAGCGGCATCACGCCCAAGGCCCACAATCCCCAGGCGCCGCGCGACCAGCAGACCTTCGGCGACACCAAGACCCAGGTCGCCTCGATCCTCGACCAGATCGGCGAGATCCTGACGTCCCAGGGCTACGGCTGGGAGGACGTGGTGATGATGCGCGTCCTGCTCGTCGGCGACCCCGCCAAGGGCGGTCAGATGGACTTCGCCGGCATGATGGAGGCCTACAACGCCGTCTATGGCCCCCTGAAGAACAAGCCCGCCCGCATCACCTCGCAGGTCGCCGGCCTCGTCGCCCCCGGCATGCTGGCCGAGATCGAGGTCCAGGCGGCGAAGGCGCGGTGAGGGCGCCTGCGCGGGCCCGGTCCGCTCGGCTCGACAACGCCGGCGCCCGCGCCTAGCGTTGGCTTTTCGCCTCCGCCGCAAGATGCCCTCGACCGCCTCGCGAACCTGGACCTCCCCGCTCTTCGTCAGCCTCTACGGGGTGGTCGCGCTGGGCGTGTTTCTGGGGTTCACGGGGCCGTTCGGCTCGTTCCGGTCGCTGGCGGCCCCGGAACGTTACGCCTTCTGGTTCGGCTGTGTGGCCACGGGCTACGCGCTGGCGATCGCCGCCTTCCAGGCCCTCCGTCCTGCGGCGGCGTTCGCCCGCCTGCCGAAGGTCGCCGCCATCGTCCTCGTGGGACTGATCTCGACCCTGCCGATGATGTTCGTCGTGGCCTGGGCGCTCGAAGTGGTGCTGCCCGGGCGCTCGACGCGGCCGGATCAGCTGGTGTCGCTCTATTTCTCGGTGGCGGCTGTCGAGCTGGTCATCGCCGGGATCGCCCTGTGGCCGTTCCTCGCGCCCCCCAGCCCCGCGCAGCCCAGCCCCGCGCCTCCTGCGGAAAACCTCGACGCCGACGCCGACCGGTTCTTCGCCCGCGTTCCCGAACGCCTGGGACGCGACCTCCTGGCCCTCGAGGCGCAGGACCACTACCTGCTGGTCCACACGCGCCGCGGTTCGGCCCTCATCTCCATGGGGCTCGGCGAAGCCGTTCAGCTCCTGCCGGCGCAGCTCGGCTTCCAGACGCACAGGCGCTGGTGGGTCGCCCGCAAGGAAGTCGCCGGCCTGCGCCGCGACGGCCACCAGACGCTCGTCGAGCTGACGGGCGGCATGACCGTGCCGGTCGGCCGCACCTACCTCGCGGCGGTGCGCTCGGGCCTCGACGCGCGCAGCGCCTGACGGCTCTCAGGCCCAAAACGGCCCTCCCTTCGCCGCCTGCGGCATTCCCGTAAATTCCCGGACCGCGAATGGCGTTGGCGGATTGGCCCGTTGTCCAGGCCACAGAGCCGGGCGAGACGACGGCGAACCCGAACCAGCTCTGCCGGAGACCCGATGCGACCCAAACCCTTCGCCTGCGCCCTGATGCTCGCCGCCGCCGCCGCCGTTCCCGCCACGGCCCTGGCGCGGGAGACGACGGTCCTCGAGACCACCTGCGCCCCGAGCCCATCCCCGGCCGCCGGCGCCCCGGCGGCCCGCGAGCCGGACCTCGCCGGCCTGTGGGACTTCTACATGGACGTCGGCGGCGTCCCCAGCTTCGGCCTCCTGTCGCTCGGCCGCCTCGACGGGCGCTACGCCGGGACCCTGACGCCGGTGCGCACCGCCCCCGTGATCGTGCGCAGCCTCACGGTCAGCGACCGGAAGGTCAAACTGGTCGTGGGCTCCCCCGAAGGCGACGTCGCCTACGACGCCGTCCTCTCCGGCGCCGGCGACCGCATGTGCGGGACGGTCACCTACCACGGCGGCCTGCTGCACCCGATGGTCGCCCAGCGCCGCCCACAGCGTCCCCCGGCGCCGCGATAGGGGGCCGGTCGGCGCCGAGGCCGAGCGCATTACGGCCGCCTGCCCACGTCTGGTCCTAACTCTTAGCGGACCTGGGGCGGACTGCTTTCCGGTCCGGACCCGAGCTGTGCTGCACGATGTCCGCTTCGCGTCGAGAGAGGACGTTCGGGAGGTCGGCTTCAGGCCTTCTCGTCAAGAGTTATCCGCCTTGGCTTCCAGGCGGAACGGCCGGATGGGGCCCCGGCCGTGGAACCTGAAGCCAGACGCTCAGAGCTCCTGCGCAGTGGGCCTGAACAGGATTTCGTTGATCCCGACATCCGCCGGCTCGTTGATGGCGAAGGCGACCAGCCGGGCGAACGTTTCGGCGGGCACGCCGACTTCAGCCACATAGTCTTGGTTCGCCTGCTGCACGTCCTTCTCGGTGATGTGGTCGAGGAGCTCGGTCTTCACCGCTCCGGGCGAGATGATCGTGATGCGGATGTTGTAGGCCGCCACCTCCTGGCGGAGGCCCTCAGAAAGGGCGCGCACAGCGAATTTGGTCGCGGAGTAGACGGCCGATCCACCGAAGAGCTTGTGGCCGGCCACGGAAGACAAGTTGATGATGTGGCCGGACTTCTGCTCGATCATGTGGGGGAGCGCCGCGGCGACCCCGTAGAGCACACCCTTCAGGTTGACGTCGATCATCTGGTCCCACTCGGCGATCTTCAGCCGCTCCAGGGGCGACAGGGGCATGACGCCGGCGTTGTTGATGAGCACATCGATGCCGCCGTAGGTCTCCACCGCGGCTTCCACGAGCCGTCTGAGATCCTCGGCCTTCGTGACGTCGGTGGTGACGGCCATGGCGCGCCCGCCCGCCTGAGTGATCTCCGCCGCGACGGCCTCGATCCGGTCGCTGCGCCGCGCGCCGAGAACGACGGCGGCGCCCTTGCCGGCGAGGTGACGGGCGGCCGCCGCGCCCATGCCGCTGGAGGCGCCGGTGATGACGATGGTCTTGCCTGCGATATTGTCAGTCATGGGTGTTCGCGCCTTCCTGCGCTGGCGTTCCGGCGAGGTACTGCTCGTCCGTCACGTGCTCCATCCAGGTGACGGGGGCGCCGTTCTGGGCTTCCTGGATGGCGATGTGGGTCATGGCTTGGCGCGGCGTGGCGCCGTGCCAGTGCTTGTGCTCCGGCGGGCACCACATGATGTCGCCGGCCTGGAACTCGAGCTTCGGGCCACCCTCGATCTGCGTCCAGCCGACGCCCTCGGTGACGATGAGGGTCTGGCCAAGCGGGTGGCTGTGCCAGGCGGTCCGCGCACCGGGTTCGAAGTGCACGATAGCTCCGCCGACGCGTGAGGGGGGCTCGCGCTGGAACTGGCCGGAGATCGTGACGCGGCCGGTGAAGTACTCCGCGGGACCCACAACCACCTTTAGGTCGGCGTTGCGGGTGATTTCCATGATGGGCTTCCTGTCGGCCGCCGGGATCGAGAGGGTTGAGGCCGCCAGCAGGGCGAGGATTCCGGCCATCACGCGGGCAACCCGCGCCGGAAGAAGTCGGTCAGCTTGTCGAAGGGGATCACGTCGACCCGGTCATAGAGATCGGTGTGGCTCGCGCCGGGGATGATCACCAACTCCTTCGGCTCGGCTGCAGCCGCGTACGCGGTCTCGCTGAAGTAGCGGGAGTGGGCTTCGGCGCCATGGATCAGCAGCACCGGGCGCGGCGCGATCTCGGCGATGTTGGCGAGCAATGGCGCCTTCATGAAGGACAGCGCGCTGGTGATCGCCCATGACGCATTCGAGTTCACGGCCCGGGGATGGAAGCCGCGCGGGGTCCGGTAGTAGTCGTGGTAGTCCACCAGGAACTTGGCTTCGCCGCCCTTCAGCTCGTTCATCACGGGGCCGTAGGCGGGGCTGCCCTTCTCGGCGTCCGTCCAGCGTTGCCGGCCCAGCTGCTCGAGGGTGGCGGTGCGCTGCTGCGCGGTGACGCTGTCGTTGTAGCCCTTCGAGATGACGCGGGTCATGTCGTACATGGTGCTGACGGCGACCGCCTTGACGCGCTTGTCGACGGCCGCGGCGCCCAGCGCCATGCCGCCCCAGCCGCAGATGCCCAGCATCCCGATGCGCTCGCGATCCACGTTAGGCAGGAGGCCGAGAAAATCGACAGCCGCGCTGAAGTCTTCGGTGTTGATGTCGGGCGAGGCGATGTTGCGCGGCTGGCCGCCGCTCTCGCCCGTGAACGAGGGATCGAAGGCCAAGGCCACGAACCCGCGTTCAGCCATCGTCTGGGCGTGGAGACCCGAGGACTGTTCCTTCACGGCGCCGAAGGGCCCGCTGACCGCCAGTGCAGCCAGACGTCCGGAGGCCCGCTTGGGCGCGTAGAGATCACCGGCCAGGGTTATGCCGAAGCGGTTGGTGAAGGTCACCTTTCGGTGGTCCACCTTGTCGCTCCTCGGGAAGGTCTTGTCCCAGGTGTTGGGCATGATCTGAGCCTTTGCTGAGGTTGGGAAGGTCGGAGCGGCGATGGCGACGGCGCCCGCGCCGGCCAGGGTCACGAGGCGGCGGCGGTCCAAGCCGAAGGCCGCAGCCTTGGAGGTGTCGGGGAGGGTCTCGGACATTCAGGGTTTCCGGTTCGGGTTAGAGACGCGGGTGTCAGGCGGATTTCAGGAGCTTGCGGCCGTCGCCGATGAGCAGGACCGCGGCGCCGGCCAGGACTGCGCTGCCGATGAAGGTCGCCTGGATCGAAAGACCGTCGAGCAACCACCCGCCGATCACAGCTCCGAAGAGGATCGAGGTCTGGATGGCGGCGACCATCAGGCTGCCGCCGGCTTCCGGGGCGTCGTCGGCGTTCTGCGACATCCAGGTCATCCAGATGACCGACATGGCGGTGTTCATCGCCCCCCAGAGGGCCAGGAGCAGACCGGCGGCGAGAGGCGAGCCGCCCAGGAACAGGAGGCCCAGGGTGCAGCCCCCCATCAGCAGGGCCGGCAGCTTCAGAACCGGGGCTACTTCGCCCTTGAGGAAGCGGCCCGAGGCCCACGTGCCGACAAAGCCTGCGCAGCCCAGCACCAGCAGCAGCCCGGAGAGCGTGGTCAAATCCGCCCCGGTCACGCGCTCGAGGAAGGGGCGCAGGTAGGTGAACATCGTGAAGGCCGAGCCCCACGACAGCATCGAGGCGGTAAGGCCCAGCAGGAACGATCGGCGCCTCAGCAGGCGGAGCATGGTCCCGAAATCCTGCCGCCCGGCGGCGGGCAGGGAAGGCAAGGCCGCGACATGCCAGACCAGGTTGGCGGCGACGATCGGGGTCAGCGCCCAGAACACCTCGCGCCAGCCGAAGAGGCCGCCCAGGTAGCTGCCGATGGGCGCTGCGAGGGCCGCCGCGATGGCCTGTCCGCCGTACATCACGGCCAGCGCGCGCGGCACGTCGGCGGCCGGAACCAGGCGCATGATAACCGCAGTGGCCAGCGCCCAGAAGCCGCCGACGCAGATGCCAAGCAGAGCGCGGCCGGTCATCAGCACCGCGAAGTTCGGCGCGGCGGCCACCAGCACCAGCGACAGCAGCATCAGGGCGGTCAATCCAACCAGCACCCATTTGCGATTCAGGCGGCCCGCGATCGTGCTGACGAGCAGGCTGGCGACGACGGCGAAGAGGCCGCTGATCGAGATCGCCTGACCGGTCTGGCCTTCGGTGGCGCGCAGGCCCTCGGCCATCGGCGTCAGCAGGCTGACCGGCATGAACTCCGACGCGATCAGCATCGCCACGCAGAGCGCCATGGAGAGGACCGCCCCCCAGGCGGCGGAGGCTGGGGTCGGCTCGGCTTCGGCGGTTGCGGAGAACGTCATGCCGAATAGGTAGCTTCGGCGGCCAAAACGATTAGCCGTTCCAATCCGTATGAACTAATCGAATGAGCCGAATAATCCTCGCCGTCAGGAGGTCAGCCTGGAGCGGACCGACTTCAACCAACTCACCTGGTTCCAGGCGGTGGCCGAGGAGCGCAGCTTCACCAAGGCCGCCGCGCGGCTGGGCGTGGCGCAGTCGACCCTGAGCTATGCGATCAAGCAGCTGGAGGCGCGGATGGGCATTCGCCTGTTGACGCGGACCACGCGCAACGTCGCCACGACGGCGGCGGGCGAGCGGCTGCTGCAGACAATTGCGCCGCGCATGGGCGAGATCGAGGCGGAGATCGCCGCGCTCACGGCGCTGCGCGACAAGCCATCGGGCTCAATCCGGCTGACCATGTCCGACCACGCGCTCGAGACGGTGGTATGGCCCAAGCTGAAGCCAGTGCTTCGCGAGTACCCGGACATCAAGGTGGAGATCGCGCTGGACAGCACCTTTCGCAACATCGTCGAGGAGGGCTACGACGCTGGCGTCCGGCTCGGCGAAAGCGTCGAGAAGGACATGATCGCCGTCCGCATCGGTCCGGACTGGCGGCTAGTGGCGGTGGGATCGCCGGACTACTTCGCCGAGCGGGGGAGGCCGCAGCACCCGCGGGACCTGGTCCGTCACCGCTGCATCAACATGCGCCACGAGACTTCCGGCGGCCTCTATGCTTGGGAGTTCGAGAAGGACAGCGATGCGCTGCGCGTGCGGGTCGACGGCCAGCTGACGTTCAACAACTCCTACGCGATGATCGATGCGGCGGTGAGCGGCTTCGGCATCGCCTATGTGCCTGACAGCGTCGTTGAGACGCAGATCGCTTCGGGCGCGCTGGAGCAGGTGCTGAGCGACTGGTCGCCGCCGTTCGACGGATATTTCCTGTATTATCCCAGCCGTCGTCAGAACCTGCTGGCCTTCCAGATCATCGTCGATGCCTTGCGACATCGCGGATGACCGCTCCGCTTACGGGGCCTAAGGTCCGCGACCGACCCAAAGCAGACTTGCTAGCGCCGCACGTCTGAAGGTCCGCTTCGTGCGGAGCCAGAATGTCCGCGACGGCGCAGAACTGACATCGCGCGGGCTTCGCCGCCCACCGCAAATTGCGCTTGCGTTCCGGCCGTTCTTGTGTTCTCCTTTTGTTCATGGTCGATCTCGCCGAAATGACCGCGCGGCATGCGCGCATCCTGGCGGAGCTCTCCGAGCTCGGCATGGGGCTGGCGCGCGCGGCGCGGGCTGACGCGGAGACCGCCGAGACGCCCGAGCACCGGGCGCGGGCGGCGATGGTGTTCCAGCGGGTGTCCCGCTCGGTGCGTCAGAGCGTGGCCCTGGAGGCCAAGCTGGTCCGCGACGCCGGGCGCGAGGCGGCGGCCGAGGCTCGGGAAGAGACCAAGCGCCGGCGCAGCCAGGCGATCGATCGCCAGTGGGCGCTTCGCGAGAAGGTCGAGGCCCTGGTCTGGAACGAGACCGAAGACATGGACGAGGCGGAGGCCGAGGCCTTCGGCGACGAGATCTACGCCGCCGTGCAGGCGGTGTCGGAAACCGAGACCTTCCTCGACGAACCCCTGGCCGACCAGGTCGCCCGGGTGCTCGCCACCCTGGGCTTCGAGATCACGCCCGAGGGCCGCGCCCGGCGCATTCCAGAGCCCGGGCCCGAAGGCGGGCCCGAACCTGATCCCATGGCGGAGCCCGGCTGGCACGGCTCCGGCTAGGGGCGTCCGCGCCCCTGACGAGCCACACGGCTTCGCCGCTCTCAGCCCATCGACAGACCCGCGCGCCTGCGGCGCGCCCTCCGCCCGACGCACTCACGCGTCCGGGCGCGCACCGGTTTGCGCTGGCCTGCTCGTGCTGTTTGTGGGGTTCTCGGACCGCTCCGTGCTGCGAAGCGCGCCGGAGCGGAGCAGGATGGCGGTGAGAGAGGGATTCGAACCCTCGATAGGCTTTCACCTATACACGCGTTCCAGGCGTGCGCCTTCAACCACTCGGCCACCTCACCCCACGGCTCCCGCGGAGAGGGCGCGAATATAGTCAGGATGCCTCGCAGGGCAAGCGCGAGGCGCGCGGCGGGGATGCATCCTTTGCGCGCACGTCCTATCTAGGAAGCCGCCCCCATTTCCGGAGCCGTTTCGATGCTCTTCGCCAAGAAGTCCCTGGACCTGCCGACGCCTGAAGAGGCGCTGCCGGGCCGGCCCGCCGCCATCCCCACCGCCGAGACCCACTTCGTCAACGGCCGCGCGCTGAAGGGCCCCTATCCGCAGGGGCTCGAGACCGCCTATTTCGCCATGGGCTGCTTCTGGGGCGTGGAGCGCGTCTTCTGGCAGATCCCCGGCGTCTACGTCACCGCCGTCGGCTACCAGAACGGGATCACGCCCAACGCCACCTACGAGGAGGTCTGCTCGGGCCGCACCGGGCACGCCGAGGCGGTGCTGGTGGTCTATGATCCCAAGGCGGTCACCTATGCCGACCTCTTGAAGGTGTTCTGGGAGAACCACGACCCGACCCAGGGCATGCGCCAGGGCAACGACATCGGCACCCAGTACCGCTCGGGCATCTATGTCGTGAACGACGCCCAGGCCGCCGAGGCCGAGGCCTCGCGCGAGGCCTACCAGCAGGCGCTGTCGAAGCAGGGCTACGGCAAGGTGACGACCGAAATCGCGCCGGCCGGGCCGTTCTACTTCGCCGAGGACTACCACCAGCAGTACCTGGCCAAGAACCCGCACGGCTACTGCGGCATCGGCGGCACGGGCGTGACCTGCCCGATCGGCGTCGGCGTCGGCGCCTAAGACGGCGACCGTGGGGGCGGCGACGCACGAGACCGTGGCGAAGGTGGCGCTGGGCCTGCCGGCGACCACCCACGTCATCCAGTGGGGCGGCCACGACGTCTACAAGGTGGGCGGCAAGGTGTTCGCCATCGCCGGCGAGGGCTCGCTGTCGTTCAAGGTCACCGAGATCGGCTTCATGGCGCTGACGGAGGGCGGGCCGGCGCGCCAGGCGCCCTACCTCGCCAAGGGCCAGTGGGTGATCGTCGACCTGGCCGATGTGGACGAGGCGGACGTGGCCGACTGGGTCGCGACGTCGCACGGCCTGATCGCCGCCAAGCTGACCAGGAAGGCGCGCGCGGAACTGGGGCTGGCCTAGCTTTCCAGCAGCTTGCGCAGGTCTCGGATGGCCGCGGCGGCCCGCGACGAGCGCTGCCGCCAGAGCAACAGGGCCACGGCGCCAAGGGTCGCGGTGATGAAGGCGATCGGGCCGAACAGCCAGGCCGCGGCGGCGAGCGCGAAGTAGTAGCCGCGGACGCCGGCGTTGAAGGAGGAGAGCGCAGGATTGAGGATGCGGGCGATGACCTCGCCGTAGGCTTTCCGCTTCTCGGGGTCGGCCAGCGGGTCGGGCACCGCGCCCATGCCGGCGATGCAGTAGTTGAACTGGCGGATCGACCAGATGAAGTCGAGCAGGCCGCGGGCGAGGGCCACCAGCACCAGGGCCAGCTGCAGTTCGAACAGCATCCGCGACGAGGTCTTGATCACCTCCAGCGCCGACACCGATCGGAAGGTGTTCTCGCCGCCGAACAGGGCGCCCGCGGCCGCCGCGATCAGCAGCAGGTTGGAGGAGGCGAAGAACGAGGCCGAGTTGAGGGCGTGGCCCAGCAGCTGGCCGTCCATCAGCCGCGGGTCGCGGCCCGTCATGTTGGTCATCCAGGCCGTGCGAATGACCGTCATGTCGGTGTTCAGCACCCCGCCGCGCCGCTTGGCCACCAGCGTCAGCAGCGGCTCGTAGAACAGCCAGGCGATGGCGAAGACGGCGAAGGCGGCGATGTCGAGCGGCGCCACGGGCTCAGTCCTCCTTGATCAGGCTGTGCACGTTGGTGTTGCGCAGCCGCACGGCCACCAGGAACGCCGCCGCCATGATGACCGAGACGTAGACGTAGAAGCCGCTCTCGGCGCCGATGTCCTTGAACCACAGGGCCATGTACTCGGCCGTGCCGCCGAACATGGCGTTGGCGATGGCGTAGGGCAGGGCGACGCCCAGGGCCCGCACGTGCGCCGGGAACAGCTCGGCCTTCACCAGACCGCTCACCGCCGTGTAGCCCGAGAGCAGCAGGAGGAGCAGCGCCACGAGCGCCAGCGCCGTGGCGGGCGAGGCGGTCCCGGAGATCGCCGTCATGGCCGGGTAGGTGGCGACCGCGCCGCCCAGGAAGGCCGCGGCGATGGTGGTCTTGCGGCCGAACTTGTCCGACAGCCATCCGAACAGCGGCTGGGCCACCATGAAGATCACCAGGGTGACGCCGTTGATGGTGCTGGCCACCGGCTTGGAGAAGCCGGCCGTCTGGCTCAGGAACTTCAGCATGTAGGTCGTGTAGGCGTAGAAGGCCAAGGAGCCGGCGGCGGTCAGCACGAAGATGATCGCGCTCTCCCGCGGGTACTTGGCGAACAGCATCATCGTTCGCGCCCGCTCGGCGCCCTCCGCCTTGGCCGCGACGTAGGACGGGCTCTCGTCCATGCCCGTGCGGATCCAGAAGACGACGACGGCGAGCAGCGCCCCGATCACGAACGGGATGCGCCAGCCCCAGTCCTCGAGGGCGGCGCGGTCCATGACGTTCTGCAGCAGGATCAGCACGCCGACGGCCAGCAACTGGCCGCCGATCAGGGTCACGTACTGGAAGCTGGCCCAGAAGCCGCGGCGCGCACGGCCCGCCATCTCGGACATGTAGGTGGCGCTGGCGCCGTACTCGCCGCCGACCGACAGGCCCTGCAGGATGCGGGCGGCGAGCAGGCCCAGCGGCGCCCAGGCCCCTATGCTGCGGGCGTCCGGCAGCACGGCGATCGCGAGCGCGCCCAGGCACATCATGCCGACGCTGAGCGCCAGCGCCGCGCGCCGGCCTTTCCAGTCGGCGTAGAGGCCCATCAGCCACGCGCCCAACGGCCGGGCGAAGAAGCCCACCGCAAAGATGGCCGCCGTCTGCAACAGCTGGGCGGTGCTGTCGCCCTTCGGGAAGAAGTGGGGAGCGAAGTAGAGGGCGAAGGACGAGTAGGCGAACCAGTCGTACCATTCGACGAGGTTGCCGGCCGATCCGCCGACAATGGCCTTCGCCCTCTGGAGCGGCGTCAGTCCGGCGGCGGTGGCCGCGGACGGCGCCTGTGTGTCAGCCCCGGTTTCGGTGGCCGTCATGCATTTCCCCCAACTTGGCTTTGGGGGCGGATGCTAGGGGGTGAACGCGGCCTGCGCCAAGGGCCGCCGGTCTAAATACGCCCCAATAGGACCAGGATGATCACGATCACCAGGACCAGACCCAGCCCGCCGCTCGGGAAGTAGCCCCAGCCGCGCGAGTAGCCCCAGCTCGGCAGCGCGCCGATCAGGAGCAGGATCAGGATGATGATCAGGATGGTGCCAAGGGACATTCAGCTCTCCTCGTGCTGTCCCCGACCTGCGCCGTTGAAGCCAACGTCCGCGCCACAGCCCAGGTTCCGTCTGGCGCGGGCCGCACCCTCGCCGAATGTGCAATCTGCGATCCGCTTTTGGCGGTTGTCGTTCCCTTTTCGTTCTTGCCCTTCCGTGGGAGCGCGGTAGCATCTTGAGATGAGCCAGCTGGTCGACACCTCCTCGTTTCCCACGGGTGAAAGCCTCGATTACGAGAGCCAGGAGCAACTCGACCAGCTTGAGGTGCTGCGCGCCGAGGCTTGGCGCTATCTACGCACGTACAGGTGGAATCCGCCCATCGCAGACCTCGTTCTCGGCTTTGGCGTTGCTCCCGTCATCGCGCTCTTCCTCGCCCGGCGTGAGCCTGGCGCGGTACCCGAAGACGCCGAGCGTTGGGTCGTGGTGGGCAATCTGCCCTCGATGCACTTCGAGACCGACGACACGCCGACGCCGGCTCTTGCGCTGGAGCTGTACTGCGCCATCGCCCAGGATTGGGCGGACAACGTCCTGGCAGGCCGCGATCTCTCGGACAGCTATCCGATTCCGGTCGCTCCAACCCGAGAGCGCGCCGAGAACCTTCTTGGCCGCATCGATTTCATACGCACGAAGCTGATCCCCCTCGCATAGCAGGACCAGTCGCAGACCGTTCGTCCCCAGGCTGCTCCCGCCGCCACGCAGTCAGGCGCCACAGGTGACAACACGTCCTGCGCAAACGGCGCGGGTCCGAGAGGCTGGGCCGTCAGTCGGCGGCGTCGGCGGTGTGCAGGCGCGCGTCGCGGTCGTTGGCGCCCAGGGCGTACATCAGCCCTATCCAGCCGCCCTTCACGCCGGAAAGCGCGGTTAGGGTGATGGCGGCCATCGACCCCAGGATGATCGGCAGCGACCATCGCGGGTCGGATTCCCAGACGATGGGGAACAGCAGCAGCGGGGCCACGATGATGTGGCCGACCAGCAGGATGGTCACGTAGGCGGGGCCGTCATCGGCGGGATACTGCGACAGGCGGTGGTCGCAACGCTCGCAGCGGTCGACGACCTTCAGGTAGCGCCAGAAGAGGCGGCTATCGCCGCACGCGGGGCACTTGTGGCGCACGCCTCGGAAGATCGAGCGCATGAGCGGGTGGACGATTTCGGCCATAGGCGGGCCATATGCCTCTTCACGTCCACCCGGGGAAGGGAGCGTTCGGCCGCAGCCTTACGGATTCGTGCGGTGCTTCTTGTTGGCGGTGGGCTGACCCAGGGCGTCGGCGTCGTTGGCGACGTCGCCTTCCTCGGTGTTCTCGCCCTCGTCGCGCAGGATGTGCGGATCCTCGCCGGCGATGGTGGTCCCCCGGGAGGCGCCGATGCCGGGATCGTCCTCAAGGTCGTCGCGGGGCGGGCGGGCTTCGCCGGGGCCGGGGTGCTTGGATGTGGACATGGGGCCTCCTCGGTTTCGTCGCTAAACGAACCCGGGAGGCGCGGCCCTGTTCCTAGTGCTTGGCGTCTTCGGCGGCGCCGGTGACGGCGCGGCCGGCGGCTTGGGCGTCGCGGCCGATGCCGGAGATGGTGTTGCAAGCGCCCACCAGCAGGGCCGAGGCGGCGGCGGCGAGCACGATCAGTTTGCGCATGGGATGCTCCTCTCTTGGCGGTGTCGGTCCCTAGGTCGAAGAGCCCGGGCTTCTAGTCAAGCTTGCGGCCGCAATGGGGCGCCGAGGCCCTCCAGGCGCTCGCCCATCCGGCGGACGTGGCTTCCCGGCCAGTAAAGGCGGCCGCAGGCGGGACAGGCGCGAAACGGCCCCTGGCCGGCCTGGGCGCTGGCGGGCATCCGATCGATCTCGTCCAACGTCGCCTCGCGCAGGTGGGCGTTGTCCATCACGCAGCGGGTGAAGGGCGCGAAGTTCCAGTCCAGCACCACGCCCCGCGAGAGGCTCTCGGCCTCCTCCTCGACGCCGCGCCCCTCGATCAGCACCGACTCCGGCGCCGCGGCCGCCAGCTGCTTGTCGCGGGTGAGCAGGATGCGGCCCTCCTCGCGGACCAGCTTCAGGAGGCCGGTGTCGGGCTCGCCCCCGGACGCCAGATAGGTGTCGTACCCCGCCGCCCTGAGCAGCCGGGCCAACCGCACCAGCATCTCGTCGCACAGGAAGCGCATGCCATCTGAACGCGCGCGGGCCTAAGGTCGTCGCATGACCGCCGTCCTGGGCCAGCTGGTGCTCGCCATTCATCTGCTGGTGATCGCCTTCAACGTGCTGGGGCTGGTCGCCATTCCGCTGGGCGCCTGGCGAGGCTGGCCCTGGGTGCGGGTCCGGTGGTGGCGACTGCTGCACCTCGTCTCGTGGATCGTCGTCGCCGCGCAGGCGGTGCTGGGCCGCGCCTGCTTCCTCACCGTCTGGCAGGACGACCTGACCGGCGGCGGAACCGAGGACCCGATGATCATGCGCTGGGTCAATGGCCTGATCTACTGGGACCTGCCGATGTGGGTGTTCGCCGGCCTCTACCTGGCGCTCTTCGCTGCGGTGCTGGCGTTCT
>NZ_JAPSKZ010000269.1 GCF_031181185.1 Phenylobacterium sp.
GTTGCTGCTGGAACGCCCCCTGGTGATCATTGGCGCGGCGATCGCCATGATCGCCTTCAACACCGCGGTCGTCTTCGGGCTTGCGCGCGCCTTCGGCCTGAAGACCCGCTCGGCGCTCGAGGCGGCCCTGCTGCTGGCGGGCGCGGGCGAGTTCGCCTTCGTCATCCTGGGCCAGGCCATGAGCGGCGGCCTGGTCGATCCGCGGGTCGGCCAGACGGCCCTGGTGGCGGCCACCCTCTCCATGTTCTGCATCCCGCTGCTGGCCATGGCGGGCCTGCGGCTCGGCGGCCGGCGCATCGCGCCCAGCGAACTGCCGCCGGATCCTGAAGGCGCCGCGGACGAGGAGGAGGCCCCGGAGCCCAAGGTCCTGGTGGTCGGCTACGGCCGGGTCGGCCGCCTCGTGGGCGAGATGCTCAAGCGCCACCAGATCGCCTGGGTGGCCGCCGAACTCGACCCGCGCCTGGTCGAGCAGGGCCGCCGCGCCGGAGAGGCGATCTACTTCGGCGACGCCTCCCGATCCGAGTTCCTCGAACGGTGCGGTCTTTCCGACGCCGTCGCCGTCGTCGTCACCATGGACAATCCCGAGGGGGTCGAATCCATCGTGGCGGTGGCCCGGGCGATGCGGCCCGACCTCACCATCGTGGCCCGCGCGCGCGATGCGCGGCATGCCCAGCGGCTCTATGATCTGGGCGCCACCGACGCCGTGCCGGAAACCGTCGAGGCCAGCCTGCAGCTGTCTGAGGCCGTCCTGGTCGAGATCGGCGTGCCCATGGGCCTGGTGATCGCCTCGATCCACGAGCGGCGCGACGAATTCCGCGCGGCCCTCAACCGGCCCGACGCCATGGGCGGCCGCAGCCGCAAGTTCCGCCGCGCGAAGGGCGACGCTGCCGGCGCCTGATCGGCGCCGAAATTTCGGCGCCGAAAAAAATCTGTCAGCTGCGGTTCAGGTTCGGGAACCAAGCGTTGCCGTGCACGTTGGTGGCGAAGGCTCGACAGGGGCGCTTGAAGTCAGAAGGGGATGGATGTCGGCGGGGAGCCACACCTTGGGACGCGCTCGCGCGGACGTTGCTCCGCAGCGGACGGCTGCGTCAGTCTCCCGGCTTTACAAATACTTACAGATAGTTCGGGCAGCATTCGCGCACGGTTGTGGCGAGCTTGGCCTTGAACAGGAGAGTTGTTCGACTTGAGGTTTTCCAGCGGGCGAGGCAGAAGCCTGGTCTGCAGCTAGGCCGCGAGGGTGGGATCAACTCACCGGGCGGCGCCGATCACTGTTAAGGCGTCGTTTAGCGTCCTGGATAAGGCTGGAAGAGGGTGGCCAGATTGGGGTGGGAGTGTGGCTTCTGCGACACTTACGCAACCCAACGGCCTTGTTATAAGAGCGGCTGGGTCGATTGGCCGCACCACCTGAGGGCAACGAGAGGGCTCTGATTATGAAGTTGAAACTCCTGGCAGGCGCTGCGATGGCTGCGGCGTTCGCCGCGTCCGCCGCCCAGGCGCAAGTCGGCTGGTACGGCGCGGTGGACCTCGGGTACCACTGGCCCGAGTCGATGGAGCTCGAGAGCTCCAACAACGCCGCGAACGGCTCCCCGTACTCCTGGGACTTCAACCAGGAAGACGACTGGGCTGGCTTCGCGCGTCTCGGCTACCAGCTGAACGACAACTGGCGCGTCGAACTCGAACTCGGCTATCGCGGCGGCGACATCGAATCCGTCCGCGGCGGTTCGAACCAGGCGGTTCTCGGCCTCTGCACCCCGGGCGTCACCCGCACCGCGGCGGCGCCGACCTGCGGCTCGCCCGACGGTGACGTGACCTCGTGGACCGTCATGGGCAATGTCATCTACGACATCCTGCCCGGCTCCACGCTCAACCCGTTCATCGGCGCCGGCATCGGCATCAATCACGTCGCCATGGACGTGACGGGTCAGTTCTCGAACATCACCGGCACGATCACGGGCCCGACGGGCGCCAACCCGGCGATCCAGAACCTGACGATCGACGACGACGACACGGCCTTCGCCTGGCAGGTCATCGCCGGCCTGGCGTGGCGCGCCACCGACCGCCTGAACGTCGACCTGACCTACCGCTACCTCGGCGGTTCGGACGTCGACTTCGCCTCGAGCGGCTCGGTCGCCAGCGGCCTGCAACCCGGCGTGTTCAGCGGCGAATACCGCGACCAGTCGGTGACGCTCGGCCTGCGGTACTCGTTCGCGGCTCCGCCGCCCCCGCCGCCGCCCCCGCCGCCGCCGCCTCCCCCGCCGCCGCCTCCGCCGCCCCCGCCGCCTCCGCCGGCGCCGGCCTACGAGGCCAAGCAGTTCATCGTCTACTTCCCGTTCGATCAGTACGTGCTGACGCCGGAAGCCCAGACGGTGGTCACGGAAGCCGCGAACTACGCCAAGGGCGGCAACGCCACCCGCGTCGTGGTCGTCGGTCACGCCGACACCTCCGGTTCGCAGACCTACAACGTCCGCCTGTCGGAACGCCGTGCGAAGGCCGTGGCCGACGCCCTGGTCGGCGCTGGCGTGAACCAGACCGCCCTGTCGGTGGACTGGAAGGGCGAAACCCAACCCGCGGTCGCCACCGGCGACGGCGTGAAGGAACCGCTGAACCGCCGTTCGACGATCGACATCAACTTCTGATCTCGATCGCCGACGACAGTCGGAAACTAAGCGAGGGCCCGGCGGCGACGCCGGGCCCTCTGCTTTTGCGCTGCAATCCTTGACTCAGCGGCCGATCTATGTTCTCTTTTTGTTCATGATCAGCGACATGGACATGCTTGAGGAGATCGACGCCCGGCTCGCCGCCGTCGCCGACGTCCAGTTCGCCATGATCCAGAAGATCAACGGCCAGGTGGAGGCGGCCTCCGAGCCTGCCGAGCTCGTCCAGCTGGCCGAGCCCCTCGACCGTTCCGCGCGCTCCATCCGCCTGACCTATGCCCTGCGCGTGAAGCTGCGGAAGGACGTCCGGGCGCTCGCCCGCGACGAGGAGCGCATCGCTGAGGCCCAAGCCGAGCGCCGCGCCCGCGAGCGCGACGACCGCATCCGACACCGGGTGGAAACCCTCACCTGGCGCGAGGCCGACTGGGAGGACGACGACGAGCTCGCCGCCGAGTTCGACCGCGCCCTCGAATACGAAGACCTCGATCCGGTCTTTGCGACCCTCACCCTCGAACAGCAGGCCGAGCGCATCATCAAACGCCTCGACCTCAAGCCCGAGCCCTACCCGCACCAGCGGGCCGGCGAGCCGCCACCCCACGACACCACC
>NZ_JAPSKZ010000270.1 GCF_031181185.1 Phenylobacterium sp.
GTTGCCGGGTGCTCCGGATCCAGGGCCGTATAGACCACGTGCGCGGTCATCGCGAGCGGCATGTCGGTGAGCATGCGGAACGGGGCGAAATCATGCCGCTCGAGTTCCTCGCGAGGGGCCTCGACCACGGGGAGCGCCAGGTGACTGTCGGCGCCGGCCCGGCCATGGCCCGGCATGTGCTTGACCACCGGCAGCACGCCGCCGGCCAGGAGACCCTCGGCGGCAGCCCGGCCCAGGATCGCGACTTGGCTCGGCGTCCTGCCGTAGGCCCGGTCCCCGATCACGTCGTGGGCGCCCGGCGATGGCACGTCGAGGACCGGCAGGCAATCGACCGTGATCCCAACGGAGCGGAGGTCGTGGGCGATCAGACGGGCCCCGAGCCGGGTGATTTCGCGCTGGACCAGCGGATCGTTGGCATGGAGACGGCCATAGGTGCTGCCGGACGGGTATTTCGGCCAGTGCGGCGGCCCCAGGCGCTGAACCCGGCCACCCTCCTGATCAATCAGGATCGGGGCGTCCGACCGCCCCACGGTGTCTCTCAAGGAGGCACACAGGGCCCTCACCTGCTCCGGGCTCGCCACGTTGCGTCGGAACAGGATGAAGCCCCAGGGATCGGCCTCCTTGAAGAAGGCGACCTCGTCGGGGGTGAGCTCAGTGCCGGAGCATCCAGCAATAAAGGCGCGGGTTTTCATACCCGCGCCTTACGTCCCCTGCTCGGCAGGGTCAAGGAATCTCAGCCGCCAAGCTGACCCGGTTCCAGCCGCCTCAGTTCTTGGCGACGAAACACTGGCCGCCCTGACCCTGCAGCTTGGAGCAGAGGGAGGAGGCTTCCTCCTTGGACAGGGGGCCGACCCGGACGCGATAGATGGTGCTGCCGTTCACCTCGGCCTTCCGAATGAGGGCCGGCATGCCCGCGAGGTCGGAATACTTGCGCTGGAAGGACGCGAAGGAGGTCTGCGCCGCAGCCTCAGAGTTCGCGAGGCCGAGCTGGACCGAGAATCCGCCGATCGCCGTCGTCTCCGCAGCCGCTGGGGCAACCGGCTGAACCGAAGCGACCTGCTGGGGAGCCGGCGTGCTGGCAGGCGTGGCGGGCGCCGCGACCGGCTTCGGGGTCGGTGCGGGAGTTGCCGGAGCCGCCACAGGAGTGCTGGCTGCAGGCCTGGGCTGTGCCGACGCCACCTGAACGGGGCTGGTGGGCGTCGGACGGGCTGCCGGAGCGGCCTGCGCCTGGGGCGGCAGGGTCATGGCCGCGGGCGCCGCAGGCTGCGCGGCCGGCGGCTCTGATCCCGCCACCGTGCCGTCGGGCCGGATCGTGACGGTGCGGACCTTCTTCGGCTCGCCGAGGTTCAGGCTGGCGGTCTGCTGCGGCTTGACCGCTCCGCCGGGAACGGTGCCGCCGGTCGCGTCGGCCACGGCGCTGCCGTTCAGGCGCACGGCCTGCTGCACGTCGACCGGCTGCTCCTCACGGTTGACGACCTTCGTCGCCCCGTTCTGATTGGCCCGCTCGTAGATCTGCTTGTTCTGGTTCGGGATCTCGACCCCACCCGGGTTCTGCGGCTGCACCTTCGTCGGCTCGCTGCTCGCCTTCACCAGGGGAGGCTCGCCGCCCGTGACCGCCGAGGAACCGGAAGCCAGATAAGCTCCGCCGCCACCCAGCACGACAGCGCCCACGACGGCCGCGACCGCGATCACCCCCTTGCGGGAGCGACCCTTCTCGGCCGGCGCATAGTCCTGGGATTGGTCGTAGTCCTGGTCGCCGTACTGGCCAGCCTGATCGGCGTAGTAGTCCTGGGCATAGGCCTCGTTGCCATAGGCATCCTGATCCTGCGAATTAGCCTGATGGGCGTAAGCAGCCTCAGGGGCACGGCTCTGAGAGTACGAGCCGTGATCGAAGGACGGAACGACATGTGCGGCCTGCGAAGCGCGGGCCGGCGTCTCCCGCGACGTTTGCGGCATGGTGTCGCGGACGGCGAAAAGGTCGTCGATGGAAGAGCTTTGCTGCCGCGGACGGGCGGAACCGTCATTGGCCAAAATGGCTTGAAATGGATCGTCTTGCCCCACGATCCGGGCCAACTCCGCCAGCGGATCGCTCCGCCCGGCCGAGACCTGCTGAGACTGCGGGGTGCCCGCCTGGGCGAGTTGCCGTTCGATCTCGCTGAGGTCGACGGCAAAACGGGGCTTCACTGATTCGCTCATGCGCCGGATCTCCAGTTACGCGACAAGAGCACCTGCTGCTCCGCCGGCACGACGTGACAGAACCCGACGCGGATGCTTCGTAAGCGATTGATTCGCCTCAAGAAACACTATCGCATTTCGTCAGGTGCCGTGACGCCCAGGATTGCGAGACCAGATGCGAGCACACCTTTCAGGGCGTGCACGAGAGCGAGTCTCGCCTGTGTTGAATCTTTATCAGTTAGATTAACAAAGCGTAATTGCGGCAAGTCTTTGCCCTTGTTCCATAAACTATGGAAGCCGCTGGCCAGGTCGTAAAGGTAAAACGCCACCCGGTGAGGCTCATGTGCTTCGGCCGCAGCCTCGATCGTCCTGGGGAACTGGGCGATCCGGTGGATGATGTCCATTTCCGCTTCGTCACTCAGAATCGAAAGGTCGGCCTTCCCAAGCTGTGCCGCCGAGAAGTCGGCACCGGGGAACGCCTCCGCCGCCTGCCGGAACACGGAGGCGCAGCGGGCGTGGGCGTATTGGACGTAGAAGACCGGATTGTCCTTGGACTGCTCGACCACCTTGGCAAGGTCGAAATCCAAGGGAGCGTCGTTCTTGCGGAAGATCATCATGAAGCGGGCCGCGTCCCGGCCGACCTCATCGACCACCTCGCGCAGGGTCACGAAGTCGCCCGAGCGCTTGGACATCTTCACCGGCTCACCGCCGCGCAGGAGCTTGACGAGCTGGCAGAGCTTCACGTCGAGATCGCCCTTGCCCTCCGTGACCGCCTTCACGGCCGCCTGCATGCGCTTGACGTAGCCGCCATGGTCGGCCCCCCACACGTCGATCATGGCGGAGAAGCCGCGCTCGTACTTGGAGCGGTGATAGGCGATGTCCGAGGCGAAATAGGTGTAGGAGCCGTCCGACTTCAGCAGCGGACGATCCACCTCGTCGCCGAAGGCGGTGGCGCGGAACAGGAGCTGCTCCCGGTCCTCCCAATCCTCGTCCTTCTGGCCCTTCGGCGGCGGGAGGCGGCCCATGTAGACCAGATCG
>NZ_JAPSKZ010000271.1 GCF_031181185.1 Phenylobacterium sp.
GCATGATCTACACCGGCAAGGTCGTGAAGGTCGTCGACTTCGGCGCCTTCGTGAACTTCTTCGGCGCCAAGGACGGCCTCGTCCACGTCTCGCAGATCTCGAACGAGCGCGTGAACAAGGTCTCGGACGTGCTGAGCGAAGGCCAGATGGTCAAGGTGAAGCTCCTGGGCTTCGACGACCGCGGCAAGACCCGCCTCTCCATGAAGGTCGTCGACCAGGAGACCGGCGAGGACCTGTCGAAGAAGGAAGAAGCGGCGACCGAAGAGGCTTAGACCTCCGACGTCACCTGCGTGAGTTGAGAGGGCGGCCGGAGCGATCCGGCCGCCCTTTGCATTGGCCGCGCGCCGCCGCTGCGGCAGCTGTGCGGCGGCAAAGCAGAAGGCCCGCCGTTTCCGGCGGGCCTTTCGTTAGGCGCTCTCTGAAACCGCGCTGGAGCCTAGCCGCGCAGCTTGCGCAGCAGGACGTCGATGTCGCGGGCGATGGCGGCGTCCTCGGCCTTCAGGGCCTCGATGCGGCGCACGGCGTGCAGGACGGTCGTGTGATCGCGTCCGCCGAAGCGGCGGCCGATGTCCGGCAGCGACCGCGTGGTGATCTGCTTGGCCAGCCACATGGCCACCTGGCGCGGCCGGGCGACAGCGCGGGCGCGGCGCTCGGAGATCAGGTCGGCCTGCTTCAGCGCATAGTGCTCGGCGACCGTCTTCTGGATCATGTCGACCGTCACCTTCCGCTCGTTGACGGACAGGTGGGGGCGCAGGATGGCCTGGGCCTCGTCGAGGGTCAGACGCGCGATGTCCCCGCCGACGCGGGCCACCAGGGTGTTCAGGGCGCCTTCCAGTTCGCGCACGCTGTCGGTGAAACGGTCGGCGAGGAACTGCAGCACCTCGGGCCGCGCGGAGGGCACGAAGCGACCCTGGTTGGCCAGGGTCTGGAGTTTCCGCTCCAGGATGCCCAGCCGCAGGTTCCGGTCGGCCGGCTCGATGCCGCAGACGAGGCCCGCCTGCAGGTGCGAGCGCAGCCGGGGCTCCATCTCGGAAAGCTCGTTCGGCGAGCGGTCGGCGGTCAGCACCACGCGGCGGCCGTCCTCGACCAGCGCGATCAGCGTGTGGAACAGCTCTTCCTGCGTCTGGGTCTTGCCGGCGACGAAGTGGACGTCGTCGATCAGCAGCAGGTCGGCGTTGCGCAGGTCGTCCTTGAACGCCTGAGTCTGCTTGTCCTGCAGCGCCTTGACGAACGTCGTCGTGAACCGCTCGGCGGTCAGGTAGACGACCCGCTTGCTGGGCTCGGCCTGCATGGCCTCCCAGGCCAGGGCGTTCAGCAGGTGGGTCTTCCCGAAGCCGTAAGGGCCATGGAAGACGACCGGGTTGAAGTGGCCATCCGACCAGGACGCCACCCGGCGGGCGACGGCGAAGGCGAACTCGTTGGCCGGCCCCGACACGAAGGTGTCGAACGAGAACCGCTCCTGGAGGCCCTGGAGGCGTCCCTGGCGGGCGGCGACGGGCGCCACGGCCTCGACCGCCTCGATCTCGAACACCGCAGGCGCAGGCTCGGCGTTGGCGGCGCTGGGCGCGACCACGGGCGCGCGGCCGACGGCGCCGGCGGATTCCACCTCCATGCGCGACTTCAGGTCCAGCCGGCGGCCCAGCGGATCGTTCTGCGCCCACAGCTCGCCGATACGGCGCCACGCATGCCGGCGGATCCAGTCGCGGGCCACGCCGGTCGCGGCGACCACGCAAACCTCATCACCGGACTCCCGCAGGGCCGCCTGGCCGAGCCAGGAGCCGAACGTGGCCTCTCCCAATTCATGCTTCAGGACCTGGCAAGTCTTCGTCCACACGGCCCCCGCCGGCGCACCTGCCATAGCTCCCGCAGCCCCCCTGCCTGTCATCCCTCACAACCCCATCGACCTTGCGACGCCATGGCTAGGCCCCGAACCCCCAACCACGGTTTTTCTCAACACACACAAGCTCTTATCCGGCGAACACATGTGCTCCGCCGGCGTCCCGCTGTAATCACGAGATCATTCAAAGACGCCTGTAAGACCGCTGAGACTAGTCGGGGGGCCTCGCCGGTCAACGGTGATTCTTCGCGCTGTCGACGGATATTTCGGTTGACTCATAGCGGAGCCTTTTGCCGCCAAGGGAAAGCCAAAAAAAGCGCTCCGCCCGCTGAGCAGATTTGCCGCACAGGTCGCACCGGACGCAGGGGAGCGGCGCCCGAATGACTTCGAAAACCCACCCGATTTGGTTTCAAAACCGCGACCGGAAAACGGGCGCCGCGCGCACGAAAAAACAGCGCCCGGACCGGACGCTGTTTCGCAGAATTCCTAGCGGTGAAGAGGGGGAGCCGGGGCTCCCCGACCAGTCCTCTTAGGCGGCCGACAGCTTCTTCAGTTGGGCGGCCAGCCGCGACACCTTGCGGGCGCCCGTGTTCTTGTGGACCACGCCCTTGCTGACGGCGCGCATCAGCTCGGACTGGGCCTTCACGAAGGCTTCCTTGGCGGCGCCGGCGTCGCCCGAAGCCAGGGCTTCCTCGAACTTGCGGAGGAAGGTCCGCACGCGCGAGCGGCGGGCGGTGTTCACTTCGGTGCGGCGGGCGATCTTGCGGACCGCCTTCTTGGCGCCAGGCGTATTGGCCATTCGTCTAAGCTCTCGAAACGGATCGCGCCCGGCCGAGACCGGGCGGGCAAAATTGGAGGCGCGGATATACGCAAGGGCGGCCCGCGGGTCAATGGCGGATGGCCCCTGTTCAGATGTTCTCGTCGTAGGCGCGCTTCAGCAGCTCCAGCGCCTCGGCGTCCAGGTCCTCGGGCCGGGCCAGGCTGAACTGCACCGGCATGGTGTCGTGAACGCGCGACGGCGTCAGCCGGCCGCCGGCGGAGTCGGCCGGAAGCCGCAGGGCCACGTCGACGCGGTCCTTGGCGGCCTGCACGCGCGCGAAGGTGCGCCTGGGGGTCAACAGCGAGACGTAGGTCTTGCGCGCCTGCACGGTCACGTCGCCCGCGTCGAGGGATGCGGCCACGACCGCGTCGTAGAGCGGGCGGAGCTCAGGCCGCCTGGCGTACTGGCCGTCGATCAGCGCCTCGGCCGAGGCGCTCATGAAGTCGGGATAGCCGAACCGCTCCATGACCAGCAGCATGCGCGCATAGCCGGTGACGCCCTCGCGCGTCAGCCACTCGCGCAGGACGGCTTCGTCGCGAGGC
>NZ_JAPSKZ010000272.1 GCF_031181185.1 Phenylobacterium sp.
GCTCGAACACCCTGGTCCGCGACGGCGGCGTGGACGGCGTCGTGATCCGGCTGGGCAGGGCCTTCGCCAAGGTCGAGCCGCGCGACGATTGCCGCATCTACGCCGGCGCCGCTGCCCTGGACGCCACCGTCGCCCGCGAGGCCGGAAAGGCCGGGATCGCGGGACTCGAGTTCTACCGCGGCGTGCCCGGGACGATCGGCGGGGCGGTCGTGATGAACGCCGGCTGCTACGGCTCCGAGACCAAGGACGTGCTGGTCGAGGCCTACGCCCTGACACGCTCGGGCGAGCGGATCACGCTGTCCAACGCCGAGCTCGAATACAGCTACCGCAAGTCCGCACGGGCCGCGGCGCAGCAACTGATCTTCCTGGGGGCGCTGTATCAGGGCCGACCGGACGCGCCGGCCGCCGTCGAGGCGCGCATGGCCGAGATCACCGAGCGGCGGGAAAAGACCCAGCCGATCCGCGAGAAGACCGGCGGCTCCACCTTCAAGAACCCGCCTGGTCATTCGTCGTGGAAGCTGGTCGACGAGGCCGGCTGGCGCGGCAAGGCTTTCAGCGCGAGCGGCCAGGGCGGCGGGGCGATGTTCTCGCCGCTGCATTCGAACTTCCTGATCAACACGGGCGAGGCCACGGCCGCCGACCTGGAGGGATTGGGCGAGGCGGTGCGCGCCGACGTGAAGGCCAAGTTCGGCGTCGAGCTGGACTGGGAGATCAAGCGGATCGGCAAGCCCGCCTGACCGAGGCTCGGCGGGTTCCGGCCGCCATAAGTTCGGCTTGGGTCGACATAAGTACGGTCAAGCTTGACGGGACTCCGCGCATGCCGCACCCGCAGGCCATGCGTAATCTCGCCCTTCTGGCCGTCAGCGCCAGCCTCTTGGCCGCCGCGCCCGCCGCCGCCCAGGACCTCTCCGCCACCGCCGTCGCCGTCCGTGACAAGGCGCTCTCCGACTCCACCGCCTGGGAGATCGCCGAGTCGCTGACGACCGAGATCGGGGGCCGCATGGTCGGCTCGCCCGAGATGGAACGGGCCAAGGACTGGAGCGTCGCGACGTTCAAGCGGCTGGGCTTCCAGAACGTGAAGGTCGAGACCTTCACCACGCCCGCCTGGTTCCGCGGCCAGGAGTCCGCCGAGGTGGTCGGCCCCCATCCGCACAAGCTGCACATCCTGGGCCTCGGCCGCTCGGTCTCGACGCCAAAGGGTGGGCTCACCGCCGAGGTGGCGCTCTTCCGCACCTACGAGGAGCTGCTGGCCCAGCCCGAAGGTTCGTTGAAGGGCAAGATCGCCGTCGTCACCGGCGTCATGACCCGCTCGCAGGATGGCTCCGGGTACGGCGCCGTCGGGCCCCAGCGGCGCAGCGGCGCGGTCGAGGCGGCCAAGCGGGGCGCCGTCGCCTATCTGGTCCGCTCGCTGTCGACGGACGACACGCGGCTGCCGCACACCGGCGGCGCCCAGCCGGCGGGGATCCCCGCCGCGGCGCTGTCGACGCCGGACGCCGAGCTGCTGGAGCGGCTGGTCGCCCGCGGCAAGCCGGTGACGATAAAGCTCAACATGACCTCGCGGTTCGAGCCGAAGGCGCCCGCCTACAACATCTCGGGCGAGATCCCCGGGACCGACCCGAACGCGGGCGTGCTGATCGTCGGCGGACACCTGGATTCCTGGGACCCGGGCACGGGCGCGGTCGACGACGCGGCCGGCATCGCCATCACCACCGCCGCCGCCAAGCTGGCCGCCAGCCAGGGCCCGCTGAAGCGCACCATCCGCGTGGTCATGTGGGGCTCGGAAGAGCAGGGCGGCTCCAGCGAAGCCTACCTCGCGGCGCATAAGGACGAGGTGGCGCAGATGGTCGTGGTGGGCGAGAGCGACAGCGGGGCCGGCCGGGTGTGGCAGGTTCGCCTGCCCAAGGGCAGCCTCGAGCACCCCGCCATGAAGGCATTCCGCGGAGCCATCGCGCCGCTGAAGGTGATCGTCAGCCGCGAGGCGCCGCGCTTCGGGGGCGCGGACGTCTCGGGGCTCGTGGGCGCAGGAGCGCCGTTCGTCGAGTTCGAGCAGGACGCCAGCCGCTACTTCGACCTGCACCACTCTGCCGACGACACTCTGGACAAGATCGATCCTGCCGAGCTGTCGCAGAACGTGGCGGTGTGGGCGAGCTTCCTGCACACGGCGGCGAACAGCGAGATCGACTTCCGGAAAGAGGCGGGCCGCTAGCCCAGCGCCTTCTCGGCCGACACGATCCGGGCGCTGGCGGTGGCGCGGGCGAGCACCACGCCGTCCGCGTCCGTGAGCCGCCCTTCCAGGAAGGCGATGCTCTTGCCGGCCTGGACCACCTGGCCCTCGCCAAAGATGGGGCCGGGTTTGGCCGGGCTGAGGAAGCTCACGTGAAGGTCGATGGTCGGCGTGTAGAGCCGCCCCTCGGAATGCACGAACATCGCTGGACCCATCGTGTCGTCCAGCATGGCGGCGAGGAAGCCGCCCTGGACGAACCCCGCGGGGTTCGTGAACTCGCGCCGGCCTTCGAAGCGCATTCGGATCCATCCGTCGGCCGGACGGGCGTCCAGAACTTCCCAGCCGAGCAGCTCGGCGCAGGGCGGGCGGGGGAGGTGGTCCAGGGCGGTGGCGACGCTCATGCCCGCGAGGATGCGGCGGGCCTGCTGACAGCATCCTGGCAGCATGGGTGGGGCGCGGCGGCGACGGGGCGCACTTGACCCGCGGGCCCTCGTGCGCGACGGCGGGCGGAGACCTCCCAGCCCCACGAGTCGAAGCCATGGCCGCCCCGCTTTCCGGACACCACGTCGCCGTCCTCATGGGCGGCATCTCCTCCGAGCGGGAGGTGAGCCTGGTCTCGGGCCGGGAGTGCGCCGACGCCCTGGAGCGGCTGGGCGCGAAGGTCACCCGCATCGACGCCGGCCGCGACTTGGCCGAGGTGTTGGCGAAGCTGAAGCCCGACGTCTGCTTCAACGCCCTGCACGGCGCCTGGGGCGAGGACGGCTGCGTGCAGGGCATCCTGGAGACGCTGGCGATCCCCTACACGCACTCGGGCGTGCTTGCGTCGGCCCTGGCGATGGACAAGGCCAAGGCCAAGGCCGTGCTGGCCGCCGCCGGCGTCGCCGTCCCCGGCGGCGGGCTCTACAACCGCTTCGAGGTGGCGCGCGAACACGTCATGGCGCCGCCCTATGTGGTGAAGGCCAATGCCGAGGGC
>NZ_JAPSKZ010000273.1 GCF_031181185.1 Phenylobacterium sp.
TCGACCAGCTCCCCGACCTCCATCACCGAACCCGGCGCGATCTTCGGCTCGACCGGCGGCACGACCTCGATGCGCAGGCGATCGCTGTCGCTCACCGGACGCGGCTGCGGAAGCTCCACGGCCCGAAGCCCCAACAGGCCGAAGGCCGCCACGGCGACCGCCGTGAGCGCGACGATATGGCCGCGCTCCAATCTGCGCGGAACGATCGGGCGGCGGGGAGGAGGCGGACAGGCAGACATGGAACGCGTCCGGGGAAACTACTCCCGTTGCAATCCCTGGGCGGCGGTCCGGTTTCATGAACGGGGGCCTGCGATCGGCGGCGGCGGCGTCGCTCGGCAGGATCTGGCGGAGACGGAGGGCGCCGAGCCTTGCCGCAGCGCGGGCATTTGGCGAGCGCCCTGCCGTTCCGCCCTAAGATGCGCCCTAAGCGGCGTCAGCCTCTTCGCCCAGCAGGGCCAGCAGAGATGACCTGGGGATAACCGTGCTGCGGCCGATCTTCACCCGCTTCAGCCGGCCATCCTTGAGCAGCTCATAGATGGTCGTCTTGCCGAGACCCGTCGCTTGGGCGGCCTCCGCCGGCGTGTAAGCCAGCTTGAAGCCGTTGTCGTTTGCGGCGGTCATCCTACTCCCCGCCCATGCGGTTGGAGCTGGACGGCGGAGAGGGCATCTGGCGGCACGACCGTCTGGCGAGCAGCGTTCGGTTGTGCCAGCCTTCGTCTATGGCGGGGCCGACGATCACGGATTGGCTGCAGGGGGTAGGCACGGCCGCCGCCCTCGCCCTGTCGATGGGTTCGCTGTGCTGGCAGTGGCTGGCGCGGGCCGAACGCGACCGGCGCCGCATCCAGCTGGTGGCTGAAGATCAGGGCAACGACTTCTGGCTCGCTACCCTGACTGTGGCCGACCTCGAGCCGCACGCCCAAGCCTATGTGAATATCCGCATCCCGAAGGATGCTCTGTTCCAGGACAAACTGGCCTACCTTAGCGACTTCCGCCGCCGGCACGAGGATGACGGCGACAGAAACATCGACGGAAGCCTCGACTTCAACACCTACCAGCCGCACGGCGGCCGGCGGGCGATTGAGATGAACCTCGCGCTGAGCATCGACCGGGCCGACGGCTTGGCGCGGGGCGTCGCCGACTTCGTGATCTGGTCCCCACGACCCATTGTGCCGCTTGAAGTCCGAGTGCACCTGTACGGCCGCCTGCTTCCGCTCCTGCGGCGCAACCTGTCGCTCAGCGCGGTGCGCAAGCGGGCTCCTACTGTCGACCTCCTGGCCAGCAGGTCGGCACACAACCCGCCCTGACGAGGGGACTGCCTCGCATTTGACTGAGCTCCAGACCCGCGTTGCCGGTTCGGGAGAGGCCCGAAGCTCTGGCGACTCACCACTCGGAGCCGCCTTCATGGCCACACAAATCTTAGCCGCCCTCGCCAACCTTGCTGACGTGCTCACCTTCGCTCTCGCGGTGATCGCGTGGCGCTCGACTGGGTCCTCATCGTCCCTGAACTCTTCGTCGAACGCGTCGTCAGACCAGCAGTCCGGCTCATCACAGTGATCGCAGCCGCATCCCGAAAAGCCGTCGGATGCGGAGCACTGAAAACCGCAGGCGTTGCACATCACCGATCCCCTGGGAACACGTCGTCGTCGCCGGACGGAGCCTCAGCCCCCTGCCCGCTCGCTTCGACTTCTTCCGGGTCGAAGGTCGGGATGTCGTCGTCGCCAAGGGGGGAGTCGGGCACCTGGTCCTCTTCCGGCTCCGGCGCCGGCAGGGCCTCGAAGTCTGCGTGCAGCCGCCGGACCTGCACCGGCTGGGCCTTGTTCAGGTCGTAGAGCTCGTCGTCGCGCTCGATCACCGCCAGCAGGTCGGTCGACATGGGCAGCCGTTTGGACAGGCGTCGGATTGCCGTCTTGCGCCGCATCTCGTCGGCGAACGGTCCCCGCCACGGGCCGTTCTTGGCCCGGCTGATCGCCTTCACCGCCATGACCTGAGCCTCGGTCATGACCTCGCGATAAACCCCGCCGTCCTTCGTATGGGCGACGGCGTAGGTGGCGATGGGCTTGCCGCGGTCCTCGCCGAGGAACGGCTTGTGGTGGATGCGCTCTTCGTCGCCGAGGATGTAGTCGAACTCGTCGCGCTCATAGGCGACGTGGGCGCTGATCGACTTGAGCTCGCCCGACCGCCGGACCTTCGAAAGGATCCCGGCCACCATCGGCATGTAGGTGATCTTGGCGCCGTGAACGACGAGCGCCGCTTCCCGGCCGTCCGGCAGGAGCCCATCCTGAGCGCACTTCATCGACGCCTCGAACAGCGACTGCCGGTCCTTGTTCAGGAGGTCCGGGTTCGACTGCACTGCCGTCATGACAATGCGGACGAACCGCTCGGCCGGTACATGCGGCGGCAAGGCCAGGGCGAACTGTGGCGTCATGGCCTCGAGCTGGTGGCGGACCACGTCTTGGGGGCGCGCGGGGCGCTCGGCGACGGCGTTCATGTCAGGCTGCGTCCTTGATGTCAGAGGGGAAGGTGACCGGCTCGTGGACGCGCTCGATCCACGGCGGGAACTCGTGGTCCTGCGGTTCCTCAGTGACCTCGATTACCGCCCACGGCACGTCGAAGCCGAAGCGATCGACGAAGGTCCGGTAGTTCTGCAGGGCAATGGCGGTCTTGCGCTCGCCGGTCAGGTATGTGGCGTCGCCGGCGCTGCGAAGGATCGGCTTCACGACGGGCGCATGGCCCTTCCGATCATCCTGCCGGCGGTAGAAGATCCAGCACCACTGCCACTGCTCGACCGCTGCGACCTTCTGGAGCCATTCGGCTTCCTTCGGCTTGGCGCCGATGATCGGCAGCGAGGCCATGGCGGCGCGAGCCTGGGCGTAGAGGAACCGCTGGACGTCCATCGATCGATTAGCGACGAGGCCGAGGCACTGCTGCCTCACCGTGTCCCCGCGCGCGTCGCCGCCGAACGTCTTCAGGTCGACGACGAAGGCTGGCAGCAGCTTGTCGAAGCGGGCCCGGAGCTTCACCCCGGAGGGATCAGTCCAGAGCACCGAGACTTCCGACATGCCGGCCTGCATCGGCTCGCCTAGTTCGGGGTGGCGCCGGATCAGTTCGGCCATGTGCTGGACGCGCCGGTCCGCATCGGACGTGATGATGGTCACGCCCGGCCGGTCGTTCGCTTCCAGCCACGCC
>NZ_JAPSKZ010000049.1 GCF_031181185.1 Phenylobacterium sp.
CGGCGGCCCGCCCAGCAGCACCGCGGGCGCGGCGCCGAAGGACTCGCCCGTCGCCTATGCCCGCCTCTCCGAGCGCCAGGCCGGCTCCGCCGCCAAGGCCATGGGCGAGGTCACCCGGGTCGAGGCCGAGCTGCACGCCAAGGCCAGGACCGACGTGAAGGCCGCCTTCCTGGCGGTGGTGGCCGACGACGGTCGCATCACCGGCTCCAAGGCCAGGCCGCCGACGAACCGAGCCGAGATCGAGGCCGAGCTTGCGACCCGCGCGGCCGCCATCGACTATGCGCCCCTGGGCGGCAGCGCGTCCAAGGCCGGCGACCTCGCCTGGACCTACGGCGCGGCCCGCTGGACGAAGGACGGGACCGAGACGCGCGGCCACTACGTGCGCGTCTGGCGCAACGACAAGCCGGGCTGGCGGCTTCTGTTCGACGAGCTCTTGGAGGCGCCGCCCCCTCCGAAACCCGCGAACTCGTGACTATCTAGCCCCCAACATGACCGAATTCTCCCCGCGCGAGATCGTCTCCGAGCTCGACCGCTTCATCGTCGGCCACGCCGAGGCCAAGCGCGCCGTGGCCGTGGCGCTCCGCAATCGCTGGCGCCGGCGCCGCGTGCCGGACGAGCTGCGCGACGAGGTCACGCCGAAGAACATCCTGATGATCGGCCCCACCGGCGTGGGGAAGACGGAGATCGCCCGACGGCTGGCGAAGCTCGCCCAGGCCCCGTTCCTCAAGGTCGAAGCCACCAAGTTCACTGAGGTGGGCTACGTCGGCCGCGACGTCGACCAGATCGTCCGCGACCTGGTGGAAAGCGCCATCGCCATGGTCCGCGAGAAGCGCCGGGCCGGCGTCCGCGCCCGGGCCGAGGCCGCCGCGGAAGAGCGCATCCTGGACGCCCTGACCGGCCCCGGCTCGACCGCCGCCCGCGAGGCCTTCCGCAAGAAGCTCAGGGCCGGCGAACTGGACGACAAGGAGGTCGAGCTGCAGCTGGCCGACACGTCCTCGCCCTTCGGCGCCATGGAGATCCCCGGCCAGCCCGGCGCGTCCATGGGCGTGCTGAACCTCGGCGACATGTTCGGCAAGGCCTTCGGCGGCCGCACCAAGACCCACAAGACCACCGTGTCCGGCGCCTGGGCCCCGCTGATCGCCGAGGAGAGCGACAAGCTGGTCGACCAAGAGGCCCTGACCCAGGAGGCCCTGGAGCTGGCCGAGAACCAGGGGATCGTCTTCCTCGACGAGATCGACAAGGTGGCCAGCCGCCAGGACCGCGCCGGCGCCGACGTCTCCCGCGAAGGCGTACAGCGCGACCTGCTGCCGCTGATCGAGGGCACGACCGTCTCGACCAAGCACGGCCCGGTGAAGACCGACCACATCCTGTTCATCGCCTCGGGCGCCTTCCACGTGGCCAAGCCCTCGGACCTGCTGCCGGAGCTGCAGGGACGGCTGCCCATCCGGGTGGAGCTTAAGGCGCTTTCCCGCGAGGACATGCGTCGCATCCTGACCGAGCCCGAGGCCAATCTGATCCGCCAGCACCAGGCGCTTCTGGCCACCGAAGGCGTGACGCTGACCTTCACCGAGGAGGCCATCGACGCCCTGGCCGACGCCGCCGTCGCCGTGAACGGGTCGGTCGAGAACATCGGCGCGCGCCGGCTTCAGACCATCCTGGAGAAGGTGCTGGAGGAGATCAGCTTCACCGCCGCCGACCGCACCGGCGAGACGGTGACCATCGACGCGCCCTACGTGACCGGCCGGATCGGCGAACTGGCCGGCAACGCCGACCTTTCGAAGTTCATTCTCTGACCATGTGCGGCCTCTGCTTCTCCAGGCGCGGACTGCTGGCGGGGCTGGGGGCGCTCTCGCTCGCCGCCTGCAGCGAGAACGCGGTCACCGGCCGCAACCAGCTGGTCCTGGTGGACGACGGGCAGCTTGCCGGCCTGGCCGACCAGGCCTGGTCCCAAATCGAGGCCGAGATCCCGCCCGTGCGCGATCCCGCCGCGCATGCGCGCCTGGCGCGCATCGCCGCGCCGCTGGTGGCCGCCTCCGGCCGGTCGGACCTGAACTGGTCGTTCACGGTGCTGGACAGCCCCGACTTCAACGCCTTCGTCCTGCCGAACGGGCGCGTGGGCTTCTTCCGCGGTCTCTTCGAGTTCGCGGGCTCCGACGCCGAGATCGCCTCGGTGCTGGGCCACGAGATCGGCCATATCATCGCCCGCCATCCCGCCGAGCGGGTCAGCCAGGAGCTGGCGGTGCAGGCCGGCGTCTCCGTCGCCCAGCTGCTGATCGCCCAGGACGCCGGCGAATGGACGGACGAGATCGGCGCGGCGCTCGGCATGGGCGCCGTCTTCGGCGTGATCCTGCCCTACTCCCGCAAGCACGAGCTGGAGGCCGACGCCGTCGGCGTCGATCTCATGCGCCGGTCCCGTCTCGACCCTCGCGCCGCCGTGCGGTTCTGGGAGCGGATGGCGACTCGCACCGACGCCAAGGGCCAGCCGCCCGAGGTCCTGTCGACCCACCCGGCCGACGGGCGTCGACTCGAGGCGCTGAAACAGGCTGTCGCCCAAGCCTAGGCGCCGCGGCGTGCGCGCCAGATCGCGTCTTCCAGGGCGCGGGCGAAGTCGGCGCGCTCGCGCGGGCTGAGCGCCGCCGCCACCGCCGTCTCCCGCCCCGACAACGCCAGCTTCAGGTCCACCACGCGACCGTCCTCTGCGTCGCGCTCGACGTTCACGCGCGTGAAGGCCGTGGGGCTCTCCCACACCACCCGCGTCCACTTCGGCGTCTCGTAGGTGACCACCACCTGGTGCGGGCTGACCTGCACCCGCTCGACGTTGCGCGCTTGGCGGAAGCTGATCAGGAAGGCGACCACGACGGCGGCCAGGTCGATGCCCAGGAAAATCGGCACCCAGTGCGCGCCCATGGCCACGAAGACCGCGGCCGAGGCGATGTTGGCGAGGGTGATGATGCTGATGAGGATGACGAACCCCCGCTCGGACAGCGAGCGGTTGGGCGTGATGACCGCATCCATGTACAGCGCCGGGATCATGCGAGCCCCACGATAATTCGAGGTCCGCTTGCGCCCAAGCGCCCTCTTGGCGAAGGCGGGCGGTCAGCGGCATCTACCCGCATGGCCAAGGCCCTGAAGCGAAAACCCCTGAAACCGGCCGAGCAGGCCCGCATCGCCGAGCTGTTCTCACGCTTCGAGAGCCTGGAGAGCGACCCGCGCACCGAGCTGGACTACGACAGCCCCTATACGCTGGTGGTCGCCGTCGCCCTCTCGGCCCAGGCGACCGACGTGTCGGTCAACAAGGCCACGGCCAAGCTGTTCCAGGTCGCCGACACGCCGGAGAGGATGCTGGCGCTGGGCGAAGAGGGCTTGAAGCCCTTCATCTCGTCGATCGGCCTCTTCAACACCAAGGCCAAGAACGTCATCGCGCTCTCCCGCATCCTCGTGGAGCAGTACGGCGGCGAAGTCCCGCTGGAGCGCGAGAAGCTGCAGGCCCTGCCCGGCGTCGGCCGCAAGACCGCCTCGGTGGTGCTGAACGAGCTGCGGGTGGAGCCCGCCATCGCCGTCGACACCCACGTCTTCCGTGTCTCGCATCGCCTGGGGCTTTCCAGCGGCAAGACGCCGGACGCCGTCGAGGCCGACCTGATGGCCATCGTGCCCGAGCCCTACCTGACCCGCGCCCACCACTGGCTGATCCTGCACGGCCGCTACACCTGCGTGGCCCGCCGGCCGAAATGCGAGGGGTGCCCGGTCGCCGACCTGTGCCCCAGCCGGCATCTGTTCATCGGGCGCTAGCCGCGCCGCCGCTTTCCCTGTAATCGGCGCGCACTCGCGTCCGGGGAAGAAGTCCAGCAATGCCAGAGCTCTACGACGTCGCCGCCATCGGCAACGCCATCGTCGACGTCATCGGCCCGACGACCGAGGCCTGGATCGCGGACCAGGGGCTGGCGAAGGGCTCGATGCAGCTGGTGGACCAGGCCCGCAGCCAGGCCCTCTATTCGACCATGTCGCCCGAGATCCAGGCTTCGGGCGGCTCGGCGGCCAACACCATCGCGGGCCTCGCGAGCTTCGGCGGCAGGGGCGCCTTCATGGGCAAGGTCGCCGACGACGACCTCGGCCGGCTCTTCGCCGAGGACATGCGCGGCATCGGCGCGCGGTTCGAGAACGCGCCGCTGAGCGGCGGCCCGGCCACCGCCGTGTCGATGATCAACGTTACGCCCGACGGCCAGCGCACCATGTGCACCTTCCTGGGCGCCTCGGTACAGTTCACCGACGCCGACGTGGAGGCCGACGTCATCGAGGCCTCGAAGATCGTCTACCTGGAGGGCTACCTCTTCGACGCCGAGGCCGCGCGGCGCGCCTTCGCCAAGGCCGCCGCCCTGGCTCACGGTTCGGGCCGGATGATCGCGCTCACGCTCTCCGACAGCTTCGTGGTCGAGCGCCACCGGGGCGCGCTCCTGGGCTTCATCGAAGGCCAGGTCGACCTGCTGTTCGCCAACGAGGCCGAGCTGCTGGCCCTGTTCGAGACCGACAGCTTCGACCAAGCCGCCGAGGCCCTGCGCCAGCGCGTGAAGCTGGCCGCCGTCACGCGCAGCGAGCAGGGTTCGATCATCCTGAGCCAGGGCGAGCGCCTGACGGTGCCGGCCGAGCCTGTGGAAAAAGTCGTGGACACGACCGGCGCGGGCGACCAATACGCGGCCGGGTTCATGTTCGGCCTGTCCCGGGGGCGACCGCTGCAGCAGTGCGGCAAGCTGGCCTCCCTGGCGGCGGCCGAGGTGATCTCGCACTACGGCCCGCGCCCGCAGGTCTCGCTCAAGGACCTGGCGGCTTCCAAGGGGTACTGATCGATGAGCCGCTCGGCCGAAGTCCGCCGCGACACCAAGGAGACCCAGATCCGCGTCTGGGTGGACCTGGACGGGACCGGCGTGTCGGACGTCACCACCGGCATCGGCTTCTTCGACCACATGCTGGACAGCTTCGCCCGGCACGGCGGGATCGACCTGAAGGTCGAGACCAAGGGCGACCTGCACATCGACATGCACCACACGGTCGAGGACACCGGCATCGTGCTGGGCCAGGCGATCAAGGACGCGCTGGACGGCTTCAAGGGCATCCGCCGCTTCGGCCACGCCTACATCCCGATGGACGAAACTCTGTCGCGCTGCGCCATCGACCTGTCCAACCGGCCCTACCTGATCTGGAAGACCGAGTTCCGCACGCCCAAGGTCGGCGACATGGACACCGAGCTCTTCAAGGAATTCCACCACGCCTTCGCCATGAACCTGGGCGCGTGCGTGCACCTGGAATGCCTGTACGGCGCCAATTCGCACCACATCGCCGAGAGCGGGTTCAAGGCCCTGGCGCGCGCCCTGCGCCAGGCCGTCGAGCTCGATCCCAAGACCCACGGCCACGCCCCCTCCACCAAGGGCGTGCTCTGATCCTCACATGACGATCGGGTCGCCCGCAGACATCCTTCTCCCCCTGCGGGAGAAGGTGGCCCGCGGAGCGGGTCGGATGAGGGGTCTCCCAGACCCCTCGGTGAAGCTCCGCGACGGCTTGCGGCGATGGCTCCGGTGCGACCCCTCATCCGTCAGCCTTCGGCTGACACCTTCTCCCGCAGGGGGAGAAGGGTTTTCGAGAGCTTGGCGATGACTCAGCGGGTAGCGCTCATCGACTACGGGTCGGGCAACCTGCGCTCGGCCGAGAAGGCCCTGGTCCGCGCGGCGGACGGCAGGGCGAACATCGTCGTCACTCACGATCCGGAGGTCATCGCCAAGGCGGACCGGGTCGTCCTGCCGGGCGTCGGCGCCTTCGCCGCCTGCATGGCCGCGCTGGGTGAGCGCGCCGGCGTCATCGAGGCCATGGACGAGGCGGTGCGCCGCAAGGGCCGGCCGTTCCTCGGAATCTGCGTCGGCATGCAGCTGATGGCCAGCCGCGGCCTCGAGTTCGGCGAGACCGCCGGCCTCGGCTGGATCGAAGGCGACGTGAAGCGGATCGAGCCGGCCGATCCCGCCGCCAAGGTCCCGCACATGGGCTGGAACGCCCTGCTGGAGGTCGCCGAGCACCCGGTCTTCCGCGGCCTGCACGACCGACCCGTCTATTTCACCCACTCCTTCGCCTTCTTCGCAGAAGACGCCGCCGACGTTGCGGCCTATGTCGACCACGGCGGCCGCTTCCCCGCGGCCGTCGCGCGCGGCAACATGGCCGGCGTGCAGTTCCACCCGGAGAAGTCGCAAGGCGCTGGCCTCTCCCTCCTCGCCGACTTCCTGGAGTGGCGCCCGTGATCCTCTATCCCGCCATCGACCTGAAGGACGGCCAGTGCGTGCGCGTGCTGCACGGCGACCTGTCCACCGCCACCGTCTTCAACAACGACCCCGGCGCGCAGGCGAAGTCGTTCGCCGACGCCGGCTTCCACTGGGTGCACGTGGTCGACCTGAACGGCGCGGTGCAGGGCCAGGCGGTGAACGCCGCCGCGGTCGAGGCTATCCTGTCCTCGGTGTCGATCCCGGTGCAGCTTGGCGGCGGCATCCGCACCCTGGCCGACGTCGAGCGTTGGATCGAGGCGGGCGTCAGCCGGGTGATCCTGGGCACCGTCGCGGTGAAGGAGCCGCAGATCGTGCTCGACGCCGCACGCCTCTTCCCCGAGCAGATCGCCGTCAGCGTCGATGTCCGCAAAGGGAAGGTGGCCGTCCAGGGCTGGACCGCCGATAGCGACCTCGACGCGATCACCGTCGCCAAGCGGTTCGAAGACGCTGGCGTCGGCGCCCTGATCATCACCGACATCGATCGCGACGGCACCGTCATGGGCTTCAACGTCGAGGCTTTCGGGGCCATCGCCGACGCCGTCCGCATTCCGGTCATCGTCGCCGGCGGCCTCGCTTCGGTGGACGACCTGGTGAAGGTGAAGGCGCGCGCCGGCACGCCCATCGCCGGCGCCGTGCTGGGCCGCGCACTCTACAACGGCGCCATCGATCCGGCCGAAGCCCTGAAGGTCGCCGCCTGATGCTCAATGTCCGGGTCATCCCCTGTCTCGACGTGAAGGACGGCCGGGTGGTGAAGGGTGTGCAGTTCGTCAGCCTGCGCGACGCCGGCGACCCGGTGGAACAGGCCCGGGCCTATGACGCCGCCGGGGCCGACGAGCTGATGTTCCTCGACATCACCGCCAGCCACGAGAACCGCGGCACGATCTTCGACGTGGTCGCCCGGACGGCCGAGGTCTGCTTCATGCCGCTGTCGGTGGGCGGCGGCATCCGCGCCGTCGAGGACGCCCGGCGCCTGCTGCTGGCCGGGGCCGACAAGATCAGCATCAACACCGCCGCCGTGAAGGACCGCACGCTGATCTCGGGCTGCGCCGACGCCTTCGGCAGCCAGGCGACGGTCGTAGCCATCGACGCCAAGAAGGTAGGCGACCGCTGGCGGGTGTTCATCTACGGCGGGCGCGAGGACACCGGCCTCGACGTGGTCGACTACGCCGTCGATGTCGTGAAGCACGGGGCGGGCGAGATCCTGCTGACCTCCATGGACCGCGACGGCGCCAAGACCGGCTATGACCTCGAACTGCTGCGCCAGGTCACCCAGGCCGTCGGCGTGCCGGTGATCGCCTCGGGCGGCGCCGGAAACGCCCGGCACATGGTGGACGCCGTCCGCGCCGGGGCCGATGCGGTGCTAGCCGCCTCGATCTTCCACTTCGGCGAGGTCTCCATCGGCGAGGTGAAGTCCGCCATGGCCGCCGAGGGCCTGCCCGTCCGCGTCACCGAGGAGGCCGCCTGATGCCCCACCAGCGCTTCACCGATGTCTTCGGCCGCCTGGCCGCCGTGATCGAGAGCCGCAAGGCCGGCGACACCTCCACCTCCTACACGGCCCAGCTGCTCGCCGACCTGGACCGCGCCGCCAAGAAGCTGGGCGAGGAAGCGGTCGAGACGGTGATCGCCGCGGCCCAAGGCGACCGCGACGGCCTCACCGCCGAAAGCGCCGACCTGATCTACCACTGGCTGGTGGTGCTGGCCGCGGCTGGCGTGTCCCTGGACGAGGTGGCCGAACGCCTGGAGGCGCGCGAAGGGACCTCGGGCCTGGCCGAGAAGGCGTCCCGCGGCGCTTAGCCCCGAGGCTTCCGCTTCAGCGCCACATAGAGGGCGCCTGCCCCGCCGTGGCGGCGGTGGGCTTCCGAGACCCCGGCGACGATGTGCGCCAGGTGCTTGGCGGCCAGCCACTCCGGCGTGGACTTGCGCAGTACGCCGTCGCCCTGCACGCCCTTGCCGGTGATCACCAGCACCGATCGGACGCCCTCGTCCCAGGCGCGGGTCAGGAAGGCCTCGAGCGCCGCCCGCGCCCGCTCCTGGGTCATGCCGTGCAGGTCGATGCGGGCGCCGATCGGATCGCGCTCGCGGGCGATGCGGGTCTTGCGGTTGGGCTCGATGTCGTCGACGCCCTCGCGCGTGCTCTCAGGGGCGCGCCGCTTGATGCTCTTCGGATCGATCCGCGCCGGAGCGTCCAGGGTCTGTGGCGTCGGCTTCTTGGGCGTCGCCTTGCCGGGCAGTGGATGGACCGTGGCGGCCACCACCGACCAGATGCGCATCTCCTCGGGCTTCAGCGGCCGCTTCATGACCTTGGGACCAGCCGGTACATGCGCAGCGTGTGCCGCACGCGGCCGGCTTCGGTTCCGGCGGCCGGGCCTTCTCCGAGGTAGAGATCGGCCCGGACCTGCCCCTTGATGGCGCCGCCGGTGTCCAGCGCCGTCACCAGGCGTCGGTAGGTCGGGAAGGCGCCGGCCAGCATGGGCGCCACGCCGTCGATCCAGAGGACGTCGCCGTAGGTGTGGAAGCCCGGATCCACCGCGATGGCGCGGCCGGCGGGCAGCGGGACGCCCGCCGCGCCGGCCGGCGGCTTGCCGTCGTCGGGCGCCAGCCGGAAGAAGGCGTAGCGAGGGTTCAGCCGCATGATCTCGTCGGCCGCCGGACCGCGGTTGGCGGCGAGCCACGCCCGGATCATCTCGCCCGAGGTGTTGTCCCGGGGCAGCAGGCCGCGGTCACGCATGGGATTGGCGATGCCCACGAACGGCCGGCCGTTGTTGGCGGCGTACAGCGCCTTCATCCGCCGGCCATCCTCGAACACCAGCACGCCCGAACCCTGGATCTGCAGGAAGAACAGCTCCTCGGGCCGCATCCAGGCGATGGCGTCGTCCGCCGGCCGGGCTTCGATCGCGGCGCGGTCCGCATAGGCCTCGCCGTTCACCAGGTCGGCCGGCTTCGGTCGGACGGGCATGCTGAACTCGCCGCTAGGCTTCGTCCGGGCCGCATAGACGGGGGCGAAGTAGGCGGTCAGCACGCCTTGGCCAGGCAGCGCCTGGGCCTGGAAGACGTCCTCGAAGAACGCCCGCGCGTCGGAGGGTCCGAGCGGACCGCGGGCGCGGGCGCGGGCGCAGGCGTCGGCCATTTCCCGCCGCCGGGCGGCATGGCAGGTCTCGCGAAAGGCGCGAAAGGCTTCGGCGTGGTCTTCGGTTCGCCAGCCCGGCAGCGTCCCCAACTCCACCCGACCCCAGGGTTCGACGATGGGTGGCACGGGCAGAGACGGAGCCGGCCTCGGCTGGGGCGCGACGGGTCCCTGGGGGGCCATGGCCGCCGGCGTCGCGCAGGCGGCGAGGCTCAGGGCCGCCAACGCGGCTCCCAGGACCGGGCGCAGGCTCAAGGCTGTTTACGCCTCCGCGGCGTCGACGTGGACCAGCGTCCAGTTGGGGTCGCGGCTCTTAAGATTGCGTTCGAAGGTCCAGAGCTCGGCGGTCCGGCGGTCGTCCACCGCCTCCCCTTCAGGCCCCTTCGAGCGGCTGCGGAATTCGGCGAGGAAGCGCACGGTCACCCGGCCCATGTCGCCGGGACCCACGTCGGCCTTCTCGAGATCGGCGCGGGGGGCGTGGAAGAATTCGACGGTTTCGGTCCGGCCCTCGGCTTCGCGCTGGTCGATGGCGGCCTCGAAGCTGGCCAGGACGTCGGGCGCCAGAAGGTTGCGCAGCGTGGCGCGGTCGCCTTCGGCATAGGCGCGGACGATCATCTCATAGGCGGACTTCGCCCCGCCCAGGAAGCGACTGACGTCGAACGTCGGGTCGAGCGCCTTGACGGCGGCCAGGCCGGTCAGGGCCACGCCTTCGTCCACCGGCTCGATGGGGGGTTCGACGGGGCGCACGCCGCCGCGCGCGGCTTCCGCCGCCGGCTGGTCTTCCGGCTGGCGTCCCACGCGCCGGCCCAGCACCGAATAGAGCTGGTAGAGCACGATGGCCGCGAGGCCGGCGAAGATGATCAGCTCGAGGACTTGCAACTCTCTGCCTTGGCTAGGAGGACGGCTGGGGTCCAACGCCTCTATATAGGCTGCCGGAACGCCGCCGTCAGGGGCGGCGTTGCATCCCCCGAGGCGCCATGTTAGCCGGGCCGGCCGATACGACGCGAAACACCGCGTCTACAACAGGATTTTAGCCGAACCATGTCCGAAACCCAGGCCGGCGCGCCGGGCGCGCAAGAGGGCGAAGGCCCTGGCATCCGCATCCTCGCCCAGTTCATCCGCGACCTCTCGTTCGAGAACCCGCGGGCGCCTGAGGCCCTGCGGGCCGCCCAGGGCCAGCCGCAGATCGACCTGGGCGTCGAGATGAACGCCCGCGGCCGCGAGGACGGGCTGTTCGAGGTGGACCTCAAGCTCTCGGCCAAGGCCACCCGCGAGGACGGCGCGCTGTTCGTCGTCGAGCTGCTGTACGGCGGCGTGTTCCAGATCGCCGGCATCCCGGCCGAGGACATGGAGCCGGTGCTGCTGATCGAGTGCCCGCGCTTCCTGTTCCCGTTCGCCCGCCGGATCATCGCCGACGTGACCTCGGAAGGCGGCTTCCCGCCGTTCATGCTGGATCCGATCGACTTCGCCGGCGTCTACGCCGCGCGCAAGGCGCAGGAAGGCGAGAACGTCGGCCACGCCTAGAGGCCGAACTTCCCCCAGAGCTCCTCGCTCTTCACCACCTCGCGGATGAAGGCGGCGTGTGTCGCCCGCTCTTCTTCCGTCGAGAGCGGCGCCAGCGGCCGCGGCCGCGCGCCGTAGGCGTTGCGCGTCGCGGCGTGGACGGCGTTGGCCGCTGCCGCCGAGGTGAGCTCGAGCCGCCGCTCACGGCCGCCGCGCAGCTCCAGATAGACCGCCGCCAGCAGCTTGGTGTCGATCAAGGCCCCGTGCTTCTCGCGCTCGGCCAGCGAGATCTTGAAGCGCTTGCAGAGCGCATCCAGCGAGTTGTGCATCCCGGGGAAGCGCTGCTTCGCCAGCGCCAGGGTGTCGATCCAGCGGTGCTCGGGGATTTCTTCCCGATGGCAGTTCGCGAGCTCCCAGTTGATGAAGCTGCGGTCGAAGGCGGCGTTGTGGGCGACCAGCGGCGAGTCGCCGATGAACTCCAGGAACGCGTCCACCACCTCGGGGTGCTCGAAGCGCGGCTTGCCGCGCAGGAAGGCGGTCGAGAGGCCGTGGATCTTCTCGGCCTCGGCGGGCATGTCTCGGCAGGGGTCGATATAGATGTGCAGGCTGCGGCCGGTCGGCACGAAGCTCTCGATCTCGAGGCAGGCCAGTTCCACCAGCCGGTCGCCGGTCTTGGGGTCGAAGCCGGTCGTTTCGGTGTCGAGGACGATCTCGCGAGCCATGACCCTTCAATGGCCCGCTTCGCGCCGGCCTTTCAACTGGCGGATGCGCGCAGGGCGGCGATGATCGTCAGCACCTGACCCCGTGCGTGCTCCAGCCCCTTGCCGGTGTCGACGACGAAATGGGCGCGCGCGCGCTTCTCGGCGTCCGGGGTCTGCTGGGCGAGGATGGCGTCCAGCCGCTCGGGCGTCATGCCGGGCCGCGCCAACACGCGCTCGCGCTGCATCTCCGGCGGCGCCGAGACCACCACCACATAGTCCACCCGCTCGTGGCCGTTGGTCTCGAACAGCAGGGGAATGTCCAGGACCACGAGGTCGGCGCCGATCTCCTCGGCCGCCTTGAAGAAGCCGACCCGGTCCTGACCGACCAATGGATGCACGATGCCGTTCAGCCGCTTCAGCGCCTCCGGGTCGCCCAGGACGCGCTTGCGCAGCTCCTCGCGGTCGACGCGGCCATCCTTCACGACGCCAGGGAAGGCCTCACCGACGGGGCCGACGGCCGCCCCGCCCAGGTCGTAGAGGTCGTGCACCGCGGCGTCGGCGTCGTAAACCGGCACGCCCGCCTCGCGGAACATCGCCGCCGTCGTCGACTTGCCCATCCCGATCGAGCCGGTCAGCCCGATGACCTTCATTGGCCGAGCGCCTTCATGGCGAGCGCGCGCACGTCCACATCGGCCGGCGGCGCGGCGCCATAGAACGCCTGGAACGACGGCTCCGCCTGGCGGATCAGCATCTCGAGGCCGTCCACCGTGCGGCGGCCCAGCTTCCGCGCCTCGGCCAGGAACGGCGTCTCCAGCGGCTTGTAGATCATGTCCATGATGACGGCCGTCTCGGGCGCGGCCTCCAGCGGCACGTCCAGTCCTGGCTGCCCTGACAGGCCGGCCGAAGTGGCGTTGATCACCGCCGTCACTCCATCGAACGCCTCGGCGGCCGCGTCCAGCGGACAGGCGACGGCGCCCGCGCCGACCGCGCCGGCCACCGCCTCGGCCCTGGCGAGCGTCCGGTTGACGATGCGGACCTGCGGCGCGCCAGCGGCGACGAGGGCGGCGACCGCGCCGCGCGCGGCTCCGCCCGCGCCCAGGACGGCGATCGGTCCAGCCTTGGGATCGAACCCCGGCGCCTGGGCCGCCAGGGCGCCCAGCAGGCCGATGCCATCGGTGTTGTCGGCCGACACCCGGCCGTCCGTTCCGAAGGTCAGCAGGTTGGCGGCTGCGGCCATCTCGGCGCGGGGGCTGACGACCTCGGCGACCGACAGCGCCACCTCCTTGAACGGCGTGGTCACGTTCAGGCCGCGGATCGCCCCGCTCCGGAAGGCGTCCACGAACACCTCGAACCGATCCGCGTCCGGCGCGAAGGCCACATAGACCCCGTCGATCCCGGCGGCTTCCAGCCAGGCGTTGTGGATCAGCGGCGACAGCGAATGGGCGACGGGATTGCCCGCTACGCCCGCCACGATGGTGCGTCCGGTGATCGGCGGTTTCATGCGGCGAGCGCTCCGTGGCGACGAAGGAGATCGAGCAGACCCAGCAAGGGCAGGCCCAGGATGGCGAAGTAGTCGCCCTCGATCCGCGCGAACAGCTGCGCGCCAGGGCCCTCCAGGCGGTAGCAGCCCACCGAGCCCAGCGCCTGCTCGCCCTCGCTGGCGAGATAGGCTTCCAGGAAATCGTCCGAGAACTCGCGCATGGTGAGGGTGCAGGTGACCACCTCGCGCCAGATAGGGGCGCCTTCCTTGGCCACCACCACCGCCGAATGCAGCTTGTGCGGCTTGCCGCGCAGCAGCTTCAGCCGCTCGCGCGCCTCGTCCAGGGTTTCGGCCTTGTCGTAGAGCCGCCCCTCCAGCTCCAGCGTCTGGTCCGAGCCGATGACGAAGCCCTGGCGGCCGCGGCTCACCCGCAGCGCCTTCAGCTCGGCGAGCGCGTCGGCGATCTCGCGCGGGCGCGCGCCCTCGGCCAGCAGCGACGCCTTGACCGCATCCTCGTCGACCCCGGCCACGAGGCTCTCGAACGGGACGCCGGCGCCTTCCAGCACCGCGCGCCGGGCGGCGCTCTTGGACGCCAGGATGATCGGCTCGCTCATCCCAGCACCTCCACCTGGCCGTGGCCGCCGTGCAGCAGGTTCAGCACCGCCGCGGCCGTCTCCTCCACCGAACGCCGGGTCACGTCGATCACCGGCCAGCCGTGCCGCTCGTAGAGCCGCCGCGCATAGACGATCTCCTCGCGCACCGAATCCACGTCGATGTAGGTCGACTCCCGGTTCTCCTTCAGGCTGAGCAGCCGGTTGCGCCGGATCTGGATCAGCCGGTCGGGCGAGATCGTCAGGCCGACGATCAGCGTGTTCTTCATCGTGAACAGCTTTTCCGGCACCGGCCGGCCGGGCACCAGCGGGACGTTCGCCGCCCGCACGCCCCGATGAGCCAGGTAGATGCAGGTGGGCGTCTTGGAGGTCCGCGACACGCCCACCAGCACCACGTCGGCCTGATCCAGGTCCTGGCCGCCCTGGCCGTCGTCGTGGCCGATGGCGTAGTTCAGGGCGTCCATGCGGTTGAAATAGTCATTGTCGAGGCGCAGGTGCGCGCCCACCCGGCTGGTCGTCGTGGCGCCCAGGTAGCGCTGCATGGCGCTGACCAGGGGATCGAGGGCGGGGATGCAGGGCATGTCGAGCCGGCGGCAACCTTCCTCCAGCGCGTGCCGCAGCTTGTCGTCGACGATGGTGTGCAGGACGATCCCCGGCGCCTCCTCGATGTCGCCCAGGGCCCGGTCCAGCTGCCGCTGCGAGCGGACCAGGGCGTAGATGTGCTCGATCGGCAGCACGTTCTCGAACCGGGCGCACACGGCGCGCGCCATGGCGTTCAGGGTCTCGCCGGTGGAGTCCGACACCAGGTGGACGTGGAAGTAGGTGGCGAGGCGCTGGGGGCTGGTGGTCGGCAAATCGGTCGCACCCAGGAAGTTGGGGATGAAATCTGTGGAACCCCTCTTAGCGAACGGGAGCGCCGATGGGGATAGGCGCCGGTCGGGCGGGCGTGATGCAGACCCGCCGGGGATGAGCGGGATGAAATGGCCCGTTTACGCTTCCTTAACCAACAGGCCCGCCCGGCGGGGCGCCGATCCGGCCGCAGGTGTCGACAGGCGCCGCCGCGGCGTTCCCCGGCCGCCGTTCCTCCCCCGATCCGTTAATGGAATCTTAATGCCGTCAGAGGGGTTGGCGGACGATCCCCGCGATCCACAGGACGGGAGAACCTTACGGCCCAGCTTCGAACATCCTGGGGAAAAGACACGCAACGCCGCAGGGACAATCCGGTTATCCACGTCCTCGACAGGCCCAGTCTCTCCTTCTCCATCTCTTTTCAAGAATCTTAAGGATTGAAGAGAAGAGGGCTGTCCCGGGCCGGGCTTGAGCGAACGGGCGGGGCGGGCTTTAAGGCTCCCGATGAGCGAGCCCACTCCGAAGCTCCTGCGAGCCCTTCAAGGTCAGGCGCAGGAACGTCCCCCGATCTGGTTCATGCGGCAGGCGGGGCGTTCGCTTCCCGAGTACCGGGCGCTGCGTGAGAAGGCGCCGGACTTCATCGCGTTTTGCCTGCACCCCGAGATGGCGGCCGAGGCGACGCTACAGCCCATGCGCCGCTTCCCGATGGACGGCGCCATCGTCTTCGCCGACATCCTGCTGATCCCGCGCGCTCTCGGTCAGGACGTGTGGTTCGAGGCCGGCGAGGGGCCGAGGCTGGGCCCGCTGCCCGAGATCTCCGCCTTGCGGGACCAGGTCGAGGCCTCCACCGGACGCCTGGCCGCCGTCGGCGAGACCCTGCAGCGGGTCCGCGCCGAGCTCGAGCCGGACCGGGCCCTGATCGGCTTCGCCGGCGCGCCCTGGACGGTGGCCACCTACATGCTCGAGGGCCGCGGTTCCAACCGCGAAGCCGCCCGCGCCTTCGCCTATGCCGAGCCCGAGAAGCTGGACGCCCTGCTGGACGTGCTGGTCGAGGCCACCGCCCGCTATCTCGTCCTGCAGGCGAAGTCCGGCGCCCAGGCGCTGAAGCTGTTCGAGAGCTGGGCCGAGGGGCTCTCCGAGGATGTCTTCGAACGGATCGTCGTGAAGCCGCACGCCGCGGTCGTCGAGAAGGTCCGCGCCGCAGGCGTGGCCGCGCCGATCATCGGCTTCCCGCGGGGCGCCGGCGCCCAGGTCGAGACCTATGCCGAAAGCGTTCCAGTCGAGGGGATCGCCCTGGACACCCAGGCCACGGCCGCGCTGGGGCGCCGGCTGCAGGCGCAGGGCCGCTGCATCCAGGGCGCCCTGGACAACCTCCTGCTGCGCCAGGGCGGGCCGGCGCTAGACGCCCGGGTCGACCAGCTGCTGGCCCAGTGGGGCGACGGCCCCTGGATCTTCAACCTGGGCCACGGCGTGATGCCCGACACCCCGATCGAGCACATCGCCCGGGTCGTCGAGCGCGTCACCGGCAAGCGCGCGTCGTGAAGCGCGCGGTCGTCCTCTTCAACCTGGGCGGCCCCGACAGCCTGAAGGCCGTGCGGCCGTTCCTGTTCAACCTGTTCCGGGACGGGGCGATCATCCAGCTACCGGCGCTCGCCCGCTATCCGCTGGCGGCCCTGATCGCCACCACTCGCAACAGGACGGCCCAGGCCAACTACGCGATCATGGGCGGTCGCTCGCCGCTGCTGCCCGAGACCGAGAAGCAGGCGCGGGCGCTGGAGGCGGAGCTCGGTCGCCGGACGCCGGGTGTCGAGACCCGCGTCTTCATCTCCATGCGCTACTGGAAACCGCGGGCGGACGAGACGGCGCGCGCGGTCGCCGCCTTCGCGCCCGACGAGATCGTCCTCCTCCCGCTCTATCCCCAGTTCTCGACGACCACCTCGGCCTCGTCGATCCGCGACTGGATCCGGGCCTACAAGGGGCCCGGGCGCACGCGCACCGTCTGCTGCTATCCGACCGCGCCGGGCTTCGTGGCCGCCTACGCCCAGGCCATCCGCCAGACCTGGGAAGCCGCCGGGCGGCCCGCGAACGTGCGCCTGCTGTTCTCGGCGCACGGCCTTCCGAAGCGGATCGTCGAGGCCGGGGACCCTTATCAGGCGCAGGTCGAGGCGAGCGCCGCCGCCATCGCCGCCTTGCTGCCGGAGTTCGCCGACTGGAAGGTCTGCTACCAGAGCCGGGTGGGGCGCCTGGAGTGGCTGGGTCCCGCCACCGACGACGAGGTCCGCCGCGCAGCCGCCGACGGCAAGGGGCTCCTGATCTGCCCAGTCGCCTTCGTGTCCGAGCACGTGGAGACGCTGGTCGAGCTGGACCATGAATATGCCGATCTCGCCCGCGAGCAGGGGATCGCCACCTATCTCCGGGCGCCGACGCCCACGGTCGCGGAAAGCTTCATCGGGACCCTGGCCGACGCGGTGCAGAGCGAGGCGGCGGCGGATCCGGCGCCGTTCGGACCTTGGCTGTGCCCGGCGGATTATGGAAAGTGCGCCTGCCGCCAGGGACAGGGGAGGGCGTGATGGACTGGTACAATCTGCTGCGGGCGCTGCACATCATCGCCGTCATCGCCTGGATGTCCGGGATGATGTACCTGCCCAGGCTCTACGCCTATCACACCGAGACGGCCCCGCCGGGCAGCGAGTTCGACGCGCACTTCCAGGTCTGGGAGCGCAAGCTCCTGAAGATCATCATCAATCCGGCGATGAGCATCACCTGGATCCTCGGCCTCGCGCTGATCTACTTCCACGTCTTCGTGGCCGGCCGCGGCTGGGACTTCCTGGCCCAGCCTTGGATCCTGGTGAAGCTGGCGGCGGTCATCTTCCTGTCCGGCTGGCACGGCTTCCTGTCGAAGTCCGGCCGCCGCATCGCCGCCGGCGAGCGGCCCAAGAGCGCCAAGTTCTGGCGCGCCACCAACGAGATCCCGTTCCTGGTCGCGGTCGTCGCCGTCCTGGCCGTGGTCCTGGAATTCGGCGCCCGCTGATCCCATCTCATGTGACGGCCGGCGCGCTTGACCGCCCCGGCCGCATGTGGTCCTGCTGGCCGCACGCGTCGTGCAATGCGGCGCGCCCCGCCTTTTCGCCGACCCGCGCGGACGTCCGCGCCGCGGTCCGGCTCCCGAAACGAAATCCACCGGCGACCCTTTCGGGCCGCTCATACGTTACCCGAGGACCGCCCGGACTCTGTCCGGCAGCGGCTCGAATTCCCAAGTGGAATCAAGATGCAAGACGAAACCCAAGACTTCCCGGACACCGAGACCCTCGAGCCCCAGGCCGCTGAGGCCCAGGTCGAAGACGCCGCCCAGGAAGCGGAAGTCGACGAACCCAGCGAGGCCTCCAAGGCCATCGCCGCCATGGGCCTGTCGCAGATGAGCCTTCAGGAGTTGAAGGACAAGTCGCCGGCCGACCTGCTCAGCTTCGCCGAGAAGCTCGAGATCGAAAACGCGAACTCCATGCGCAAGCAGGACATGATGTTCGCGATCCTGAAGACCCTCGCCGACGAAGGCGTCGAGATCTCGGGCTCGGGCACGCTCGAGGTGGTGCAGGACGGGTTCGGCTTCCTGCGCAGCCCTGAGGCCAACTACCTGCCCGGCCCCGACGACATCTATGTCAGCCCTTCCCAGATCCGGAAGTTCGGCCTGCGCACCGGCGACACCGTGGTGGGCGCGGTCCGTGCGCCGCGCGAAGGCGAGCGCTATTTCGCGTTGGTCGCCGTCACCCAGATCAACTTCGAGGCGCCCGAGAGCGTCCGGCACAAGGTGCTGTTCGACAACCTGACGCCGCTCTATCCCGACGAGCGGCTGAAGATGGAGATCGACGATCCGACGCTGAAGGACCGCTCGGGCCGCGTGATCGACATCGTGGCGCCGCTCGGCAAAGGCCAGCGCTGCCTGATCACCGCGCCGCCGCGGGTCGGCAAGACGGTGATGCTGCAGAACATCGCCAAGTCGATCGAGACCAACCACCCCGAGTGCTACCTGATCGTGCTGCTGATCGACGAGCGCCCGGAAGAAGTCACCGACATGCAGCGCACGGTGAAGGGCGAGGTCATCTCCTCCACCTTCGACGAGCCGGCGACCCGCCACGTCCAGGTGGCCGAGATGGTGATCGAGAAGGCCAAGCGCCTGGTCGAGCACAAGCGTGACGTCGTCATCCTGCTGGACTCGGTCACCCGCCTGGGCCGCGCCTACAACACGGTGGTGCCGTCCTCGGGCAAGGTGCTGACGGGCGGCGTCGACGCCAACGCCCTGCAGCGGCCGAAGCGCTTCTTCGGCGCCGCGCGGAACATCGAGGAGGGCGGGTCGCTGACGATCATCGCCACTGCCCTGATCGACACCGGCAGCCGGATGGACGAAGTCATCTTCGAAGAGTTCAAGGGCACCGGTAACTCGGAAATCGTCCTGGACCGGAAGGTGGCCGACAAGCGGATCTATCCGGCCATCGACGTGCTGAAGTCGGGCACCCGGAAGGAGGAGCTCATCACGCCGAAGGAGCACCTCCAGAAGACCTACATCCTGCGCCGGATCCTGAACCCGATGGGCGCTCAGGACGCGATCGAGTTCCTGCTCGACAAGCTGCGCCAGTCGAAGAACAACGACGACTTCTTCCAGTCGATGAACACCTAAACGGCTGTTCTGGAAAGCCGAGCGATTTCAGGCGCTTCGGGACACCGAAGCCCCTTCGTTTTGGAAAATAGCGGCTCTCGCGAAATTAGCCCCGCCGGCCGTGCAGGAGTGCGTCTCCGTGCGCGACAGGCGGGGTGGAGATCATGGGATCAGCAGGCTGGCGCCGACCGTGGCCCGGCTCTCCAGCGCCTCGTGCGCCGCGCGAGCCTCGGCAAGGGGGAAGGTCTGGCCGATCTCGATCTTGATCTTGCCGGAGCCAATCATCTCGAACAGCGCCTGGGCGCTGGCGTCCAGCTCCTCGGTCGTCACGATGAAGTCGAACAGCGTGGGCCGCGTGAAGACCAGCGACCCCCCCCGCGACAGCCTGAACGGTTCGACCGCCGGAGCCGGACCCGAGGCGTTGCCGAAGCTGACGAACCAGCCGCGCCGCGCCAGGCTGCCCAGCGTCCCTTCGAAGGTGTCCTTGCCCACCGAGTCGTAGGCTACCGGCACGCCCTTGCCGCCGGTGATCCGCCGAACCTCGGCCGCCACGTCCTGCTCGCGATAGAGGATGACGTGGTCGGCGCCGAGTTCACGCGCCCGGGCCGCCTTGGCTTCCGATCCGACGGTGGCGATCACCTCCGCGCCGATCGCCTTCAGCCACTGGACCATGATCTGCCCGACCCCGCCGGCGGCGGCGTGGACCAGGACGGTCTGGCCGGCCTGGACCGGGTAGCAGCGGCGGACGAAGGCCTCGACCGTCATGCCCTTCAGCAGGGACGCGGCCGCCACGCGCGCATCGACGTTGTCGGGGACTTTCACCACCCGCTCGGCCGCGACGACATTCGCCTCCGCATAGGCGCCGAAGCCGCCCGAGTAGGCGACGCGATCGCCCACCCTCAGCCGGGTGACGCCGTCGCCGAGGGCTTCCACCACGCCTGCGGCTTCGCCGCCGGGTGTCGTGGGCAGCTTCACCGGGTAGAGGCCGCTGCGGTGGTAGGTGTCGATGAAGTTGATGCCGATGGCCTCGTGCCGGATCAGCACCTGGCCAGGCGCCGGCGGGGGCGTCTCGACCTCCACCAGCTCGAGCACCTCGGGGCCGCCTGTGCGGGCGAACTGGACAGCACGCATCGTCGCCACCACTAGGCCAGGGTTTTCTTGAAGAACGCCGCCGTCCGCGCGTTGGCCTGACCGGCGTCGGCCTCGTGGTAGTGCTGGCCGCCCTTGCGCGCGAAGGCGTGGTCACGCCCCGGATAGGTGTGGAGTTCGACCTGCGGGTGGTTCTGCAGCGCCTGGAGTATGACCGCCTGGGCCTCCTTCGGCACGAACTGGTCTTCCTCGGCCACATGCATCAGCAGGGGGCGGGTCAGCTTCTCGGCCTCGCCGACGCGGTTCTCGATGCCCACGCCATAGTACGAAACCGAGGCGTCCGCGTCGGTGCGGGTGGCGGTGAGGAAGGCCAGCAGGCCGCCCAGGCAATAGCCCACCGCGCCCACCTTCCCGTTGCAGTGCGCGTCGGCCCGCACCTGCTTGATGGTGGCGGCGATGTCCTTCACGCCCTGGTCGACATCGAAGGCGTTGAACAGCTCGAAGGCCTTCTTCCACTCGGCCTCGGACTGGTCGGTGATGTCGATGCCCGGCTCGATCCGCCAGAACAGGTCGGGACAGATCGCGAGATAGCCCTGGGCGGCCAGCTCGTCGGTGATGTCGCGCATCACCTGGTTCACCCCGAAGATCTCCTGGATCACGACGATTGCGGGCGCCTTGTCAGCCTGCGGCCGAGCCACATAGGCCGAGAAGCTGCCGTCGGCGGTGGTGATGGTGGTGCGTTCGCCCATGTCGTGCTCTCCGTGTGCAGGCCCTTCGGCCAAGGGTACTAGCGCGGGACCGCCCCCCACGGCCATATGGAACTCCAGCACGAGGGCATGACGCGATGAAGATGACGATCGAGGTGGACTGCACGCCGGAGGAGGCGCGCCGCTTCCTGGGGCTCCCCGACGTGAGCGGCCTGAACGAACACCTGATGCAGGAGATGACCAAGCGCATCGACGCCAACATCTCGATGCTGTCGCCCGAGGAGTACCTGAAGAACTGGATGAGCTTCGGGGCGGGCGCCCAGGAGCAGTTCCGGCGGATGATGGAGACGGGGCTCGGCGGGACGTCGCCCAAGGAATGACCGACACCATCTTCGCGCCGGCGACGGCGGCCGGCCGTGCGGCCGTGGCGGTCGTGCGGGTGTCCGGACCCGAAGCCCGGGGCGCCGTCCAAGCCCTGGCCGGGGATCTGCCCGAGCCGCGTCGCGCCGTCGTGCGCCGGCTGGCGGACGGGCAGGGCCGCGAGATCGACCAGGCTCTGGTCCTGTGGTTCGAGGGTCCGGCCAGCTACACCGGCGAGGACGCCGCGGAGTTTCACGTGCACGGCGGGACGGCCGTCGTCGGCGCGCTGGTCGAGGCGCTGGCCAGGCTGGGGCTGCGGCTGGCCGAGCCGGGCGAGTTCACGCGCCGCGCCTTCGAGAATGGCAAGCTGGACCTGGCCCAGGCTGAAGGCGTCGCCGACCTCATCGACGCCGAGACCGAGGCGCAACGGCGGCAGGCCCTGGAGCAGCTGGGCGGGCGCCTGTCGGAGGTGCAGGCCCGCTGGAGCGACGCCCTGACCGAGGCGCTGGCCATGTTCGAGGCGGCGGTCGACTTCCCG
>NZ_JAPSKZ010000050.1:0-2408 GCF_031181185.1 Phenylobacterium sp.
AGGCCCGCAGATGGACGGCGTCCTCCGACAGCGGCAGGCCGATCCAGTCGGCGAAGTCGACCGTGCTCAAGAGACAGATGTCGGCCACGCTGAAGGTCTCGCCGGCCAAGTAGGGGCGGTCGGCCAACTCCCGGTTCAGCCAGCGCTGGGCGCCGGCGTAGGTTTCCCGATTGGACTCGCCGAAATCCTTGAACTGGGTGAGCAGCTTGGCCGTGTAGGGGTGGGCGTGACGCCAGACGTTGGCCACGGGCGTCATGACCGTGAACTCGACGCGCCGGACCCACATGTCGACTTGGGCCTTCTCCAGGGCCGAGCGGCCGAACAGCGGCGGATCGGGCTGGATCTCCTCGAAGTAGCGGCAGATGGCGACCGTCTCCGAGATGCAGGTCCCGTCGTCCAGCTCCAGCGTCGGGATCTGGCCCAGGCTGTTGCGCGCCCGATGCTCGGGGCTCTTGTGCTCGCCCTCCATCAACCGGATCGGGGTCTCGGGCAGGTCGATACCCTTCTCCGCCAGGAATATCCGCACCCGCCGCGGGTTCGGCGCCGGCATCGGCGCGCCATAGAGCTTCATGATCGGACCCTCCCGCTTTCGCGGGAGGGTAGGCGGAGGGTCTTCGCCCCGACCAGCTTCTTCTTCCGCACGCCGGGGCGGTCTCGGTGGCGTTGCTGCAACTCGGCCAGGTAGCGGCCCGTCCAGCTGCGGGGGTTCGAGGCCACGTCCTCGGGGCTGCCCTGGGCCACGATCTCGCCGCCGCCGTCGCCGCCTTCGGGACCGAAGTCCACGATCCAGTCGGCGGTCTTCACGACGTCCAGGTTGTGCTCGATCACGACGACCGTGTTGCCCTGGTCGGCAAGCTCGTGCAGCACCTCCAGCAGCTTCTTCACGTCCTCGAAGTGCAGCCCCGTGGTCGGCTCGTCGAGGATGTAGAGCGTCTTGCCCGTCGCCCGCCGGGACAGCTCCTTCGACAGCTTCACCCGCTGCGCCTCGCCGCCGGAGAGCGTGGTCGCCTGCTGGCCGACCTTCACATAGCCGAGGCCAACGCGCTTCAGGGTCTCCATCTTCTCGCGGATCGGCGGCACGGCCTTGAAGAAGTCGGCGGCCTCCTCGACGGTCATGTCGAGCACGTCGGCGATGTTCTTGCCCTTGAACATCACCTCCAGCGTCTCGCGGTTGTACCGACGGCCATGACAGACGTCGCAGGTGACGTACACGTCCGGCAGGAAGTGCATCTCGATCTTGATCAGGCCGTCGCCCTGGCAGGCCTCGCAGCGGCCGCCCTTCACGTTGAACGAGAACCGCCCGGGGCCGTAGCCGCGCGCCTTCGATTCCGGCAGGCCGGCGAACCAGTCGCGGATCGGCTGGAAGGCGCCGGTATACGTGGCCGGGTTCGACCGCGGGGTGCGGCCGATCGGCGACTGGTCGATGTCGATGACCTTGTCGAAGTTCTCCAGCCCCTCGATCCGCTCGTGCGGGGCGGGCGCGTCCGAGGCGTTGTGCAGCCGGCGGGCGGCGGCCTTGTAGAGCGTCTCGATCGTGAAGGTGGACTTCCCGCCGCCGGACACGCCGGTGATGCAGGTGAACGTCCCCACCGGGATCTCGCCGGTGATGCCCTTCAGGTTGTTGCCGGCGGCGCCGACGACCCGCAGCATCCGCTTCTTGGAGAAGGGCCGCCGATCCTGCGGCACCGCAATCTCGCGGGCGCCCGACAGATACTGCCCCGTGATGCTCTTCGGGTTGGCCATGATCTCGTCAGGCTTGCCCTGGGCGATGATCTCGCCGCCGTGCACGCCCGCGGCCGGTCCCATGTCGATGACGTAGTCGGCGGTGAGGATCGCCTCCTCGTCGTGCTCCACCACCAGCACCGAGTTGCCGAGATCGCGCAGGCCCTTCAGCGACGTCAGCAGGCGGGTGTTGTCGCGCTGGTGCAGGCCGATGGACGGCTCGTCCAGCACGTACAGCACGCCGGTCAGGCCCGAGCCGATCTGGCTGGCCAGCCGGATCCGCTGGCTCTCGCCGCCCGAGAGCGTGCCCGAGCCGCGCGACAGGTTCAGGTAGTCGAGGCCGACGTTCACCAGGAACCGCAGCCGGTCGTTGATCTCCTTCAGGATCCGCCGGGCGATCTCCATCTGCTTGTCGGTCAGCTGGCCGTCGAGGGCCTCGAACCACTCGCGCGCGTGCTTGATCGAGAGCGTGGAGACCTCGCCGATGTGCTTGCCGTGGATCTTCACGGCCAGCGCCTCGGGCTTGAGACGGTAGCCCTGGCAGGCCTCGCACGGCGTTTCGGACTGGTAGCGGCCCAGCTCCTCACGCACCCACGAGCTGTCGGTCTCGCGCCAGCGGCGCGGGGGGGTGGGCGGCCCCCCCACGAAGGGGGTGTTTTACTCGTACATAAGCCCGGTGTGGTGGT
>NZ_JAPSKZ010000050.1:2418-21636 GCF_031181185.1 Phenylobacterium sp.
CAGCGGCGCTCGAGGTTCGGCAGCACGCCCTCGAAGGTCTTGTTGACCTCGTACTTCCGCGCGTTGTCGTCGTAGACGAAGCGGATCTTCTCGTCGCCCGAGCCGTACAAGATCACCTTCCGGGCAGCCTCGGGCAGCTTCCACCACGGCTCGTCCATCGAGAAGCCGTAGTGGCGCGACAGCGCCTGCAGGGTCTGGGTGTAGAGCGGCGAGGGGCCCTTGGCCCAGGGCGAGATCGCGCCCTTGTGCAGGCTGCGCTCCTTGTCGGGCACCACCATGTCGGCGTCGAAGGCGAGCTTCGCGCCCAGGCCGTCGCACACGGGGCACGCGCCGTAGGGATTGTTGAACGAGAACAGCCGCGGCTCGATCTCGCTGATCGTGAAGCCCGACACGGGGCAGGCGAACTTCTCCGAGAAGATCAGCCGCCGCGGTTCATCCTGGCCCGGCTCCTTGTCGGCCCACTCGGCCACGGCGATGCCGTCGGCCAGCCGCAGCGCCGTCTCCAGGCTGTCGGCGTAGCGGCTCTCGAGCCCGGCCTTGGTGACCAGCCGGTCGACGACCACGTCGATGTCGTGCTTGAACTTCTTGTCGAGCGCCGGAGCGTCCTCGATCGGGTAGAACTCGCCGTCGATCTTCAGCCGCTGGAAGCCGGCCTTCTGCCACTCGGCGATCTCCTTGCGGTACTCGCCCTTGCGGCCGCGCACGACGGGGGCCAGCAGGTAGAGGCGGGTGCCTTCGGGCAAGGCAGACAGCTTGTCGACCATCTGGCTGATCGTCTGGCTCTCGATCGGCAGGCCGGTGGCCGGCGAATAGGGGACGCCGACCCGCGCCCAGAGCAGGCGCATGTAATCGTGGATCTCGGTGACGGTGCCGACGGTGGAGCGCGGATTGCGGCTGGTGGTCTTCTGCTCGATGGAGATCGCCGGCGACAAGCCCTCGATCAGGTCCACGTCCGGCTTGCTCATCAGCTCCAGGAACTGACGGGCATAGGCCGACAGGCTCTCGACGTAGCGGCGCTGGCCTTCGGCATAGATCGTGTCGAAGGCGAGCGAGCTCTTGCCCGAGCCCGACAGGCCGGTGATCACCACCAGCTCCCCGCGCGGGATGTCGACGTTGACGTCCTTCAGATTGTGCTCGCGCGCGCCCCGCACGCGGATGAGGTTCTGGTGGTCGGCCATTCTGTCCCGGAAACACGCAAAGCGCCGCGGAAGGTCCTGCTGCGAGGCCCGGCGGCGAGACCGCTGAATGTAGGTAACGCGAGTCACCGATAACACGGGAACGCAAGGCGAACATAGTCCCCGCGCGACAGTCCGCCACAGGGCTGCTGACACCACGGTGTCAGCAGCCGCGGTCCCGGTGCGCCGAGGCGACCCCGTCCTTGAAAAATGGAGGAGCGGCGAGCGGCTTCGTCACCGCTGGCGTTCGGCCGCAGGAATGAAATGAGCCTTCCGGGAACACTGGCGTTCGGCGGCAGGTTTGCTTGGGGTCCCAGATTCCAGGGACTGAGGGAGTCAGATCGATGAAGAAGACCATTCTCGTGGCGGGCGCCGCCAGCGCCCTGCTGTTCGGCGCCGTGGCGATCGCCCAGACGACGGGTTCCACCGGCTCCACCACCGACACCGGCGCGACCGGCGCCGGCGCGACCACGGGCGCCACGACGGGCGCTACGACCGGGACCATGAGCGGCTCGGCGACGGGCTCGGCCACCGACACCGGCTCGACGAGCGGCGCCATGCCGGCCGACGGCTCGCAAGCCAGCGGCGCGACCAACGCCAGTGAGTTCGGCGGCGACGCCTCGGGCACGGCGATGGATGCCGCTGGCGAACGCGGGTGACCCGGCCCGGTCCGCGCCGCCGGTCCGGTCGAGCCTGACGCAAGGTCTCGGCCGGATCGCGAAGGGGCTGGCCCTGGCGACGGCGATCGTCGCGCCTTGGGCTCCCAGCGGCGCCTTCCGGCCTTCGGAAGCGGCGGCGCAGCCTGAGGCTGCGCCGCTTGCTGCCGCCTTGCGCCAGGCGTTGCGCGAGCGCGGGTCCGAAGACGAGCTGCAGCAATTCTACGCCGCCCGGGGCTTCCGCCCGCTGTGGATGGCGGCCGCCGGCCCGCGGCCGGAGGCGCGAGCTGTCCTGGGCCTCCTGCAAGGCGCCGCCCGCGACGGACTGAACCCGGCCGAATACCGCCCGGAAGCCCTGGCGGTGATGCTCGAGCGCGCCCGGCAGGGCGGCGCGGCCGAACAGGCGCGGGTCGAGCTCGCGCTGTCGCTGGCTTACGCCCAATACCTCACCGACCTGCGGACGCCACCGGCTTCGGCCCGGCTGGCGTTCACCGATCCGCGGCTGCCGCCGCCCCCGCCCACGGGCGTGCGCCCCGTGCTGGAGGCAGCCGCCCGCGCGCCGCAGCTCGACCGTCACGTGGCCGCCGCCGCGCGGATGAACCTGCTTTACGAGGAGCTGCGCGCCGCCCTGGCCGAACACCGCGCGAACCGCGCTTCCGGCGCCCAGCCCGACGCCACCGAGCGCCTGATCCTGACCAACATGGCGCGCCTGCGCGGCCTGCCGCGGACCCTCGGCCCGCGCTTCATCGTCGTCGACGCCGCCAGCGCGACGCTGAAGGTCTACGAGGACGGCCAGGTGATCGATGAGATGGCCGTCGGCGTCGGGCGGCCCAGCGCCGCGACGCCCGAGATGGCCGGGGTGATCCGCTACGCGCGCTTCAATCCCTACTGGAACCTCCCGCAGGGCATGATCCAGGGCGAGATCGCGCCCCGCGTCCTGCGCGAGGGCCCGGGCTTCCTGACCGCCCAGCGCTTCGAGATCCTGTCCGACTGGTCGCCGCAGGCCTGGACCCTGGATCCGGCCGAGGTGGACTGGGCCGCCGTCGCCCGTGGCGAGCGCAAGCTGCGCGTGCGCCAGCTGCCCGGGCCGAACAACATCCTGGGCAAGGTGAAGCTGATGCTGCCGAACGAACTCGGCATCTATCTGCACGACACGCCCGACAGGGGCGCCTTGCAACGGAGCCGGCGACTGCTCAGCGCCGGCTGCATACGCCTGGCCGACGCAGATCGGCTTACCCGTTGGCTGCTGCGTTGGGACGAGGCCCGTACGCCGCCCGACGGGGTGAACCAGCGGGTGGACCTGCCCGAGCCGGTGCCTGTCTACATCATCTACAGAACGGTGGAGCCGGCGGACGGCGGGGTTCTGCGCCACGCGGACGTCTATGGCCGCGACAGCCTGGTGATGGCCGAACTGACAGGCGCTCAGAACCGGCGCTTGTAGGCGACCCGCGTCGGCTGCACGCGCAGGCCCTCGTCCTCGATCCAGGTGTCCTTGACGCGCAGCTCGACGTCGTCGCGCAGCTTGTCGTCGCCGCGCACCACGAGGTTCAGCACCCGCGGCCCGGGCTTCTCGAAGGGCGCCGCGGCGACCGCCTGCCGGGCCGCGAAGCTGACCGGTTCGGCCCGCACCGGCGCCTGAGCGCTGACGGGACCCGAGACGCCGTTGCCGATCGCGGCCAGGCCGGGCTGCGCGAGGGCGGGCGCAGGCGCGCCCAGGACGATCAACACCCCCACGAGCTTCAGCGGACTGGGCAAGGCTTCTTACGTCTCCTCCGTCAAACCGGAGGCGAAACCCGCGTCAAACCCGATGGTTGCGAAGGCTCAGGCGCGATCGATCCGAGCCGCGTAGCAGCCCCGGCCCGGATAGTGGGCGTGGAGGTAGGCCGTCTCCGGCGCGGATAGCATCCGCTCGATCTCGGCCGGAAGGTCCGCCACCGGCGCGAGCGCGCCGTCGGTCATCATGCCTTCGGCGTCGAAGGCGCGGAGCGAGGTGAACGGCCGCGCCGCCAGCACCGGCGGCAGCGCGTCCACGTAGCGCGCCGCCGCGCCGGCCTGTTCGCCGACGAAGATGGCGTGCCGCGCGCGGAAGGGCGTGTCCGCCGGCTGATGCTCGTAGTTCAGCAGCAGCACCGTCTCGCCGACGGGGCGGTCCTGCAGGCTGATCCGGCAGGGGAAGCCCAGCGGCGCCGTGACCTCCATCCGCCGCACGCCGCGCTCGGCGAGCTCGGCGTCGGAAAGCCCGAACAAGGGCTGGAATTCGGTTGGCGCGAGGCCGGTGACGACGAAGGACATGGGTGTCTCCACTTGCGTGGCCGGAACATGGTCGGGCGGCGGCGCGCGGCCAATGCAGCTTCGGCAACACAGGTCCGAAAGGCGCGAACCCTTGCCGTGGCCGGACGTTCGCGCCGGCATGACGAGGCTGCATATCGCCACCGCGGGCTGGACGATCCCGCGCGCGGTGGCCGAGGCGTTCCCGACGGAAGGCGGCGGCCTCGCGCGCTACGCCGCCCGTTTCGACGCGGTCGAGATCAACAGCACCTTCTACCGGAGCCACCGGGCGGCCACCTACGCGCGGTGGGCGGCCACGACGCCGCCCGGCTTCCGCTTCGCCGTGAAGCTGCCGAGGCGGATCACCCACGAGGCGCGGCTGGTCGGCGCCGGCGACGCGCTGGGAGCCTTCCGCGCTGAGGCTGAGCAGCTGGGCGACAAGCTCGGCCCCTTGCTGGTCCAGCTGCCGCCGAGCCTGGCGTACGACGCGGCCGTGGCGCGGACATTCTTCGCCGACCTGCGGAAGGGCTGGCCGGGGCCGGTCGTCTGCGAACCCCGCCACCCGACCTGGTTCGAGGCCGAGGCCGATGCGCTGCTCAGGGATCACCGCATCGCACGCGTGGCGGCCGATCCGGCCCGGCATCCGCTGGCGGCGGTTCCCGGCGGCTGGCCCGGGCTCGCCTACTGGCGGCTGCACGGCTCGCCGCGGATGTACTACTCGGCCTACGAGGACGCCGCGCTCGACAACCTGGCCGCGGAGATCAGGGCCGGTCCGGCGCGGGAGAGCTGGTGCGTGTTCGACAACACCACGTCGGGCGCGGCGATGGCCAATGCCCTCGGCCTCAAGACCCGCTTCGCCTAGCTCAGAGCGCGTCGTGGAAGATGACGCCCAACGTGTGCCGCCGACCGGCGCGCAGGCGGCTGACCCCATGGCGCAGGTTGACGCGGTACACGCCCCGCGACCCTTGGACCGGGCGGTGGTGGACCGGGAAAACCACGGCGTCGCCCTGGCGCAGCGGCGCGACCTCGGCCCGGGACTGCATCCGGGGCCGCTGTTCGGTCAGCACGAACTCGCCGCCCTCGAAGTCGCGCCCCGGCTCCGACAGCAGGATCGCGGCCTGCAAGGGGAAGACGTGTTCGCCGTAGAGGTCCTGGTGCAGGCAGTTGTAGTCGCCCGGCCCGTAGCGCAGCAGCAGCGGCGTGGGCCGCGTCTGGCCGGCCGCGTGGCAGCGGGCGAGGAATTCAGCGTGGTCGGCCGGGAAGCGGATAGCCTCGCCCAGGGCCTCGTTCCAGCGGTTCGCGATCGCCGCGAGCGGCGTGTAAAGGCGCGTGCGCAGGTCCTGCACCCGCTCGGGCAGCGCGTAGCGGAAGTAGCGGTACTCGCCGCGGCCGAAGCCGTGCCGGGCCATCACGACGGTGCTGCGGAACAGCTCGGGCCGGTCGTACCAGCCGGCGACCTCGGCGCAGGCGGCGGGATCCAGCAAGCCCGGGACGATCGCGCAGCCGTGCGCGTCCAGGTCGGCCGCGAGCGCGGTCCAGTCGAGGTGCGTCAGGTCACTCATGAGCCCTAGGTCGGCCAGGGACGCCCGGGCCTCAAGCCATCGCACCGATGGCAGGTCCGAAAGTCGCGAGGGTTGGCGCAGCGGCCCTGGGCGCCTAGATCAGGAGCCTTCGAGAAGGAGAACGACGACCATGCGCCTGACGACGGACATCCGCTCCGCCCGCCACGTCCACGCGCACACGGTCGACCATGCCCTCCTTCGTCACACTGGATTCCCTGAGCTTCGCCGCCCCTGACGGACGGCTCCTCCTCGACAAGCTGACGCTCGCTTTCGGCGCCGAGCGCACCGGCCTCGTCGGGCGTAACGGCGTGGGCAAGACCACGCTCGTCCGCCTGATCCTGGGCGAGCTTCCGCCGGCCTCCGGCTCCATCACCGTGCAGGGCCGCATCGGGGCGCTCCGTCAGGCGCTGGTTCCGCCGCACGGCGCCAGTGTGAGTGACCTCCTTGGCGTGAACGATGCCCTTTCCCGCCTTCGCCGGATCGAACGCGGCGAGGGAACGGCCGACGACCTTGCCGAGGCCGACTGGACCCTGGAAGCGCGCCTCGCTGAAGCGTTGGCAGACGTCGGCTTGGCCGGGCTCGACCTGGACCGCCCGGCCGCCAGCCTCAGCGGCGGCCAGGTCACCCGCGCGGCCCTGGCCGGCCTCGTCGCCGCCGAGCCCGACCTGCTGGTTCTCGACGAGCCGACGAACAACCTCGACGCCGAGGCCCGCGGACTGGTCGCCGAGACCCTCGGCCGCTGGAAGGGCGGAGCGATCGTCGTGAGCCACGACCGCGCCTTGCTCCGGCGCATGGACCGGATCGTCGAGCTCACCAGCCTGGGAGCCCAGGTCTACGGCGGCGGGTACGAGCTCTATGTGCAGCGCAAGGCCGAGGCCGAGGCCGCCGCGGAGCGGGCGCTTTCCGACGCTCAGAAGGAGGCGGCCCGGGTGGCGCGCGAAACCCAGGTGGCCGCCGAGCGGAAGGCCCGGCGCGACGCGGCCGGCAAGCGTCTGGGCCGCTCGGGCTCGATGCCGCGGATCGTCGCCGGCGGGCTGAAGCGCCGGGCGGAGGAAAGCGCCGGCCGCGGCCAGGTGCTGGCCGACCGCCTCAAGGCCGAGGCCGCCGAGGAGCTCGCCGAGGCCCAGGCCCGCGTGGAGCGGGTCCGCCGCCTTGGCTTCGAACTGCCGCCGTCGAACGTAGCGGCCGGCAAGACGGTGCTGGCCTTCGAGGACGTGGGCTTCGCCTATCCGGGCGCGCCGCCCGTCGTCTCCGGCCTGTCCCTCCGGCTCGTCGGGCCCGAGCGCGTGGCGATCGTCGGACCGAACGGCTCTGGCAAGACGACGGCGCTGAAGCTGGCCGCCGGCGCCCTGCAGCCCACCGCCGGCCGCATCGTGCGCGGCGTGACGCCGGCCTTTCTCGACCAGCAGACCGCGTTGCTGGGCGAAGACGGCGAACTGGTCGACGCCTTCCTGCGCCTGAATCCGAAGGCGACGCCCAACGCGGCCCGCGCGGCGCTGGCCCGCTTCCTGTTCCGGAACACCGCGGCCGAGAAGCCCGTCTCGGCCCTCAGCGGCGGCGAGCGGCTGCGCGCCGCGCTGGCGTGCGTGTTGATGGGCGATACGCCGCCCGGCCTGCTGATCCTGGACGAACCCACAAACCACCTGGATCTGGATTCGATCGGCGCCGTCGAAGCCGCGCTTTGCGGCTACGACGGCGCTTTGCTCGTGGTCAGCCACGACGCCGATTTCCTTCAGGCGATCGGCGTCGAGCGGCAGGTGCGGCTCTAGGGGTAGCCCTCCGCCAGCACCACGACCGCATCCGAGCCGGCGATCCGGTCTTCGGCGATCTTGCGGTACTCGGGCGAGTTGGCCCACCTCAGCGCCGCCTCGCGGCTGTCGAAGGCGAGCAGAACCAGCTTGCGGCCTTCCCAGTCGCCTTCCAGTGGCTCGGGGCTCTCGTCCGAGACCAGCAGACGGCCCCCGTACTGCTTCAGCACCGGCATGAAGGCCTGAGCGTAGCGGCCATAGCGCTCGCGGTCGTGGATGGCGATGCGGCCCACGAGGTAGCAGGTCATGCCGGCCTCCGCTTCACGACGCGAAACACCGCGTTGGCCCGGGCGCACGGCTGGCCGTCGGCGGTGACGAACGCCTGGGCGAAGCACAGGGTGCTGCCCGGCCGCACGAACACGGTGTCGAACTCCAGCCATTGGCCGGTGAGCGCCGAGCCCAGGAAGTCGACGTTGAGGTTCACGGTCACCAGGCTCGGCAGATCGCCGAGGCGCCGGGCGCAGGACAGCCCCATGGCCACGTCGGCCAGCGATGTGATCAGCCCGCCGTGCACGAAGCCGCGGCTGTTCGTGTGCGCCTCGCCGGCGCGCAGCCCCAGGACAACGGTCTCGCCGGACGAGCGGCTGTAGAGCGGCTCCCACGGCTTGGTGAGCGGGCTCGAGCGGAAGTGCGGGGCGAAGCCCGCGGGGATGTCCAGCGTCTGCATCACGCGGCCTCCGCGATGCGGGCCAGGCTTTCCAGCGTGCCGTGGCAGGCGCGGGCCGCCTCGGCGCCCTTCACCCGGAAGTGCGAACGGAAGAACTGCTGGTGCACCTCATGCTCGTGGAAGTGGTGCGGCGTCAGCACGACGGAGAAGACCGGCGTCTCGGTGGCCAGCTGGACCTGCATCAGAGCGCGGATCACCGTCTCGGCGACGAACTCGTGCCGGTAGATGCCGCCGTCGACGACGAAGCCGGCGGCGACGATCGCCGCATAGCGGCCGCTGCGGGCGAGCGTCTGGGCGTGCAGCGGGATCTCGAACGCGCCGGGGGTCTCGAACCGCTCGATGGCGCTCTCGGCGAAGCCCAGGCTGACGATCTCGTCGACGAAGCCGTTGTAGGCCTCGCGGACGATGTCGGCGTGCCAGAGCGCGTGCACGAAGGCGACGCGGGCGGCGCGGAAGGCGCCGTTGGCGGTGGGGTATTCGTGGACTTGGGTCATGGTCTTCTCCCTGACCGGGCCTGAAGGGACCACGACTCAGGGAGCAGGCCGAGCACGCGCGCAGACGGAATCCGCCTGCCCACGACACGACCGTTCTCATAACCGGACTCTAACCGTCGGCCCCGGGATCGCACCGGGTCTGCTCGTCCCCTCCGAAGCTCCGCGAGGAGCGAAGGAAGGCGCCCGCGGGCTCGTCCCGGCCGAAGCCGGGCATTACCGCCGGTGGGGAATTTCACCCCGCCCTGAGAACGCAGGCCGCCGGACACACCCGACGGCGAGTCGCAGCCTAACCCCGTTACGCAACGTCAAACAAGCGTTTGAATCAGGCCCGGCGATTCAGGGTGATGGCGGTCGCCGTGCCGTCGCCGCTCGCACGGCCGCTTGCGCCATAGGAGACGCCCTTGGTGCGCTGGGCGGCGACTTCCTCCGCAATGGCCTTCACGAGCCCCTCGGTCACGGTGCGCGCCGCCTCGATGGCGCGGCCCTGGCGGGCGAGCACCGCGTCGAAGGCTTCGGTCGCCCGCACCAGCCGGGTGCGCAGGGCGACGGGAGCGGCGGACACGAGCGCGGGCTGGGCGCGGACGCGGGCGGACTCGTGCCGGTAGAGGTTGGCCAGGCGGCTGGTCTCGTCCAGCTTTGCGGCGGCGTCCTGCGGCCGGCGCTGTTCGAACGCAGCCGCCTGTTCGGCGACCAGCTCGGTCAGGCGTTCCGTCAGCAGGATCAGCTGTTCGACCCGGTCCTGCGGGTCCTGGGCGGCGATCGCCATCTATTCGAGTCCCTGAAGCTTGAGGATTTCGCGCTGCACGGTGTCGGCCAGGCCGATGCCGCCGGCCTTGGTCATCTGCTTGCCCATCGCCTCGGTCATCAGCGACCGGAACATGGTCTCGCCGGCGCCGCCGCTGAACATGCCGTCGGGCTCGGTCCCTTCGAACATCGGCTGCAGCATCACCGACAGGAACTGGGCCTCGAACTGTTCGGCGGCCTCGCGGATCTTCGCGCGCTTGGCCAGGTCCGCGGCGGTCGGCATGGCCGGCTGGGCGAGGAGGGCAGGGGTGGCTGCGAGGTCGGTCATCACATCACCTCGATTTCGGCCTGCAGGGCGCCCGCCGCGCGGATCGTCTGCAGGATCGAGATCATGTCCCGCGGCGTGACGCCCAGCGCGTTCAGGCCGGCGACGAGCGTCGAGAGCGAGGCGCCCGACTTCACGGTCAGGAACTGGCGGCCGCGCTCCTCATCTACCGAGATGTCGGTCTGCGGCACCACCGCCGTCTCGCCGGTGCGGGCGAAGGGGGCCGGCTGGCTGACCGCCGGCTGCTCGCGCACGGTTATGGTCAGGTTGCCCTGCTGGATCGCGACCGTGGAGACGCGCACGTTCTCGCCCATGACGATCACGCCGGCGACCTCGTCGATCACCACCTTGGCCGGAGCGTCGGGCTCGACCGACAGGTTCTCGATCTGGGCCATGAAGCTCATCAGGTCGCCCGTGGCCGGCCGGACCGCGACGATGGTCGGGTTCTCGGCGATGGCCGAGCCGGGGAAGCGGGCGTTCACCGCGTCGGCGATCCGGCGGGCGGTGGTGAAGTCCGGGTTGCGCAGGGTCAGGCGCATCTGACCCATGCTGGCCAGCTGGAAGCCGGTTTCGAGTTCGACCGAAGCGCCGCCGGCGATCCGGCCGGCGGTCGGCACGCCCTTGGACACCGACGAGCCCGACGCGCCGCTGGCGCTGATCGAGCCGGTCTGCACCGTGCCTTGGGCCACGGCATAGGCCTTGCCGTCGGCGCCCAGCAGCGGCGTCACCAGCAGCGAACCGCCTTGCAGGCTCTTGGCGTCGCCCAGGGCCGAGACGCTGACGTCGATCTGCGAGCCGGGCGCCGCGAACGGCGGCAGCTTGGCGGTGACCATGACCGCGGCGACGTTCTTGGTGTTGAGCTGGGCGTCGCGGGTGTTGACGCCCAGCCGCTCCAGCATGGCCTCGAGGCTCTGCTTGGTGAAGGGCGCGTTCCGCAGCGCGTCGCCAGTCCCGTTCAGGCCGACCACGATGCCGTAGCCGACCAGCATGTTCTCGCGAACGCCCTCGAATTCGACGATGTCCTTGATGCGCGACTTGGCGGCCGCCGGCGTCGCCGCAAGCGCGGCGGCGGTGAAGAGGAGGGCGGCAAGGGCTCGAACTGGACGCATGGCGCTCACTGAAGCTGGCTTCACTCGCGTCCCTGCGAGGAGCATGCCAGTCAGCCGAAGCGGTAAAACATCAGCAAAAACAGCAGGGAGCGTGGTTAATGCGGCGCCTTCGTCCCGGCAGAAATTGCCGCCCGTTAACCATGCTGCAAGTTTGACCGGCGAAGCTCCACTGCGAGTTGAGGAAGGTTCGGCGTATCCGATGAAGGTCACCGGGACAGGCGGCGTTTCGCAGGCGGGCGGGCCGGGCAAGGCCCAGCGCAGCACGGGCGAGGGCTTCCGGCTGGGCGCCGCGCCCGCCGCTACGGCGGCCGAGCGGCCGGCGAGCGTCGCGGGTCCGTCGGCCGTGATGGGCGTCGAGGCGCTGATCGCGCTGCAGGACGTGGGCGGGCCGCTGGAGCGCAAGCGGCGCTCGGTCTCCCGCGCTGGCCGCATCCTCGACGTCCTGGACGGCGTGAAGCTGTCGCTGCTGGGCGGTGAGCTGGACCAGGGCGACCTTGACCGTCTGCGTCGCGCCGTCCGGGACGAGCGCCAGGCCACCGACGATCCCAAGCTGGAGGGCCTGCTCGACGAGATCGAGCTCCGGGCGGAAGTCGAGCTTGCGAAGCTTGAGCAGGCCCGGCGTGCGGCGTAATCGCACCCGCGATTTCGTGACGTTGAAACCAGCGTTCGATTTGCTATACACCCACCGCGTGTCTCAGGGCGTCCAGGGGGCGTGAGGATTTCATGAAAACAGCCGCAGTTCTGGCTGAGAGTCCTGAATACCGTCCTTCAGAGGACGAGGAGTTCATGAACGAGCGTCAGCTTGAGTATTTCAAGCAGAAGCTCTTGAAGTGGAAAGAGGACATTCTCCGCGAATCTCGCGAGACGCTGTCCCACCTGCAAAGCGAGACCGAGAACCACCCGGATCTGGCCGACCGCGCGTCGTCCGAGACTGACCGGGCCCTCGAGCTCCGCACGCGGGACCGCCAGCGCAAGCTGATCTCCAAGATCGACGAAGCGCTCCGGCGGATCGAGGACGGCTCCTACGGCTATTGCGAAGAGACCGGCGAGCCGATCGGCGTCGCCCGCCTCGAAGCCCGGCCGATCGCGACGCTCAGCCTCGAGGCCCAGGAGCGGCACGAGCGCCGCGAGCGGGTCCACCGCGACGACTGATCCGGCTGACGGCCCCGCTCGCGGGGCCGTTTTTGCTTCTGCCGCGTTGAAGGCGGGCCTGTGGCCGTGCGGCTTTGCCGTGCCGTCGGGGCGTCGCTATATATGCTCAGATTGAGCATTTCCCCTGGTTCGATCCGGGGCGCGGGAGATCGGGAGCTGTCGTGACGAAGTCGTTCTACGCCATCCACGCCCACGGCTTCGTCCGGGTCGCCGCCTGCACGCCCCGGGTCGCGGTGGGCGACCCCGCCTTCAACGCCGCCGAGACGCTGCGCATGGCGGAGGAGGGTGATCAGGCCGGCTGCGACCTGATGCTGTTCCCCGAGCTCGGGATCAGCGCCTACGCCATCGACGACCTCTTCCTGCAGGACGCGCTGCTCAAGCGGGTGGAGGCCGAGATCGGCCGCCTGGTCGAAGCCAGCGCCAAGCTCGCGCCCGTGCTGCTGGTGGGCGCGCCCGTCCGGCACAACGGACGGCTCTACAACTGCGCCGTGGCGATCGCGCGCGGCCGGATCCTGGGCGTCGTCCCGAAGAGCTACCTGCCCAACTACCGCGAGTACTACGAGAAGCGCTGGTTCGCGCCCGGGCACGGCGTCGAGGGCCTGGAAATCGCGCTCGCCGGCCAGACGGCGCCGTTCGGGACCGACATCCTGTTCGAGGCGGCCGACCTGCCGGACTTCGTCTTCCACGCCGAGATCTGCGAGGACTTCTGGGCGCCGGCCCCGCCTTCGACGATGGGCGCCCTGGCCGGGGCCCTGATCCTCTGCAACCTGTCGGCCTCGAACATCGTGGTCGGCAAGGCCGACGAGCGGCGCCTGCTCTGCGCCTCGCAGTCCAGCCGCTGCCAGGCGGCGTACCTCTATTCCGCGGCCGGGCCCGGCGAGAGCACGACCGACCTCGCCTGGGACGGCCAGGCCTCGATCTACGAACTGGGCCGCGAACTGGCCTGCACCGACCGCTTCCCGACCGGGCCGCAGATGGCGATCGCCGACATCGACGTCCAGAAGCTGCGGCTGGAGCGGATGCGCTCGCCCACCTTCAACGACGCGGCCATGGCCCACGGGCATCCGGAACAGTTCTTCCGGCGCATCCGCTTCGAGCACAAGCCGCACTTCAAGGACGTGGGCCTGAAGCGCGCGATCGATCGCTTCCCCTTCGTGCCGGACGATCCGGCCCGGCTCGACAAGGACTGCTACGAGGCCTTCAACATCCAGGTGCAAGGCCTTGTAAAGAGGCTGCAATCCACGAAGTCTGAGCACATCGTCATCGGCGTCTCGGGCGGGCTGGACTCCACCCACGCGCTGATCGTCGCGGCCAAGGCGTTCGACGTCCTGGGCAAGCCGCGCTCGGACATCCTGGGCTTCACCATGCCAGGCTTCGCCACCAGCGAGGGCACGAAGTCCAACGCCTGGAAGCTGATGCAGGCCCTGGGCGTCACCGGCGAGGAGATCGATATCCGCCCGGCCGCGACCCAGCTCCTGAAGGACATGGGGCACCCGTTCGCCAAGGGCGAGCCGGTCTACGACGTGACGTTCGAGAACGTGCAGGCGGGCCTGCGCACCGACTACCTGTTCCGGCTGGCCAACCAGCGGCACGGTTTCGTGCTGGGCACCGGCGATCTCTCGGAGCTGGCGCTGGGATGGTGCACCTACGGCGTCGGCGACCAGATGAGCCACTACAACGTCAACGGCTCGGTGGCGAAGACGCTGATCCAGCACCTGATCCGGTGGGTCGCCAAGACCGGCCAGTTCGATACGGCGGCCTCCGAGACTCTGCTGTCCGTGCTGGACACCGAGATCTCGCCCGAACTGGTGCCGGCCGACGCCGAGACGGGCGCCATCCAGAGCACCCAGGCCAAGGTCGGCCCCTACGAACTGCAGGACTTCAACCTCTACTGGATCACGCGCTACGGCCTGCCGCCGTCGAAGGTCGTTTTCATGGCCTGGCACGCCTGGAGGGACGTCGCCGCGGGCTCGTGGCCCGCCCACTTCCCGGACGAGGCGCGCAACGCCTACGACCTGGCGACGATCAAGAAGTGGCTGTCGGTCTTCCTGTTCCGCTTCTTCGAGATCAGCCAGTTCAAGCGCTCGGCGATGCCCAACGGGCCGAAGGTGATCTCGGGCGGCAACCTCAGCCCCCGCGGCGACTGGCGGGCCCCCTCCGACGGGACCGCCAGGGTCTGGCTCGAGGAGCTGGAAGCCAACGTGCCCTAGTGGCTCCGCGACAGGCGCGGGGACGAGCCCGGCACGTCCGCGCCGCGCAGCCAGCGGCTGATCGCCCGGTAGGCGGGGACGACCCAGTCGACCCAGTAGCCGAACGGAACATCCTTATGGATCTTGTGCAGTTCTTCCATGTCACTCTCCCGTGGCAGGGCTTGTTGTCTGCGAGGGAAGATGGGCCGTGGAACGCTGATCGACAAACGCGGTCTCCTGCTGTATCTATAAAGCGTCCTTATGTCTGACATCCTCGCCCGAATCCCGCTCAGCGCCATCCGCGTTTTCGAGGCCGCCGCCCGGCTGGGCAGCTTCACGCGGGCAGCCGAGGAGCTGGGCATCACCCAGGCCGCGGTCAGCTGGCAGGTGAAGGCGCTGGAGGAGCGGCTGGACCGCCGCCTGTTCGTCCGCCGCCCGCGCGAGGTGATCCTGACCCCGGCGGGCGAACGCCTGGCCCGCGCCGCGACCGAGGCCATGACCAGCCTGCGCAGCGCCATCAACGACCTGTCCGAGACGGGCGAGGGCATCCTCTGCATCACAACGCTGCAGACGCTGGCCACCCAATGGCTGGCCGGCCGCCTCGGCGCCTTCCAGCTAGCCCATCCGAAGATCGCCGTGCGGCTCGACACCAACAACCGCGTGGTGGACCTGACGCGTGAGGACTTCGACGTCGCCATCCGCGCCGGTCGTGGCGGCTGGCCGGGAATGGAGGCCATCCGGCTGTTCCCCTCCGCCCAGACGGTGCTGTGCACGCCCGCCGCCATGGCGGCCCTGGGCGTACCGCCGGACCCGGGGCGCCTGCTCGAAGCCCGACGCGTCGGCTCGGACGGGGAGTGGAAGGCCTGGTTCCGCGCCGCCGGGGTGATCGGCGACGGCGCCGACGCGCCTGCCGCCCCGCGGATCACCGCCGACACCCAGACGCTGGAGGTCGCCACGGCCATGGCCAACGACGGGGTCGCCATCGCCTCGCCCGTCATGTTCGGGCGCGAGCTCTCGGCGGGTCAGCTGATCCAGCCGTTCGAGATCTACTTCGGCGAGAGCAGCTACTGGCTCGTCTATCCGCAGGACCGTCGCCGGGCCGGCAAGATCGCGGCCTTCCGCGAGTGGTTGCTCGCCGAGGTGGCCAACGATCCCTACGCCCAGAAGGTCCTGGCTCAGATTCCGCCGGTGGCCGCGGCCAGCTGACCCCTAAAGCATCCGCGCCGGCGCCGCCCTGTCGGAACGCGGGGTCAGTTCGTCGAGCAACGCTGGCACGATGTCTTCCACGCGGTCCACCGCGGTCCAGGCGTCCATGAAGGCGGGCGGCGTGAGGCGGGCGTCCACCGTGTGCTGGAACAGGTCGAACAGGGTCTTCCAGAAGTTGTCCGGGTTGTAGAAGACGACCGGCTTGGCGTGCAGGTCCAGCCTGCGCCACGACAGCAGCTCGACCACCTCCTCGAGCGTGCCGATGCCGCCCGGCAGGATCACGAAGGCGTCGGACTGTTCGTACATCATCGCCTTGCGTTCGTGCATCGACGACACGACCACGTGCTCCACCGTCTCCAGCGCCCGCTCGCGGCCGACCAGGAAGTCGGGGATGATGCCCAGCACGGCGCCGCCGGCCTCGTGCGCCGCCCGGGCGGTCGCGCCCATCAGGCCCACGCCGCCGCCGCCATACACCAGGCGCAGGTTGGCGGCCGCCAGTTCGCGGCCGAGGTCGGCCGCGGCGCGCAGATAGGCCGGGTCGGCGGCGTCGGAAGAGCCGCAGAAGACGCAGACGGACTGCAGGCGCTCAGTGTCACGCCCCATGAACGATCACTCCAGACGGAAAGGTCTCGCCAATGCGCGCTTGCCTGCGCGCCGCGAAGACCCAAGTAGCTATGGCCAGGGTTAAGGAGATTCAAGCAAGCCGTGTTCCCGAAAGTGACGTCTAAGTCTGCGGTCGAGGTCTGAACGCCTTGGCGCACGCCCATATCGACCGGGTCCGCAGCGGCGGCGGCATCGGCGCCGTTGCGCCGGCCGGCGCCAAGTTCGACTTCTGGGGATCCATGGCCGACCTCGGCCGGCTGGTCATGCGTTCGGGGGCGCCGCAGCTGCGCCTGCGCATCGCCGCCGCCCTCGTCCTGGTGTTCTGCGGCAAGTTGGCCGGCGTGCTGGCGCCCGTGCTGCTGGGCGACGCCATCAACACCCTGACGCCGGCCGCCCAAGGCGGCGTGGTGCTGGGGGCGAGCTTCGTGGGCCTGGCCATCGGCTTTGCGGCGCTTCGGCTGCTGGCCGCCTGCGCGCCGTACGCCCGGGACGCCATCTTCACCCGCGTGTCGCAGTCGACCATGGCGCGGGCGGCCGTGGAAAGCTTCGGCCACGCGCTGTCGCTGTCGCTCGACTTCCATCAGACCAAGCAGACCGGCGCGCTCTCGCGCGTGATCGACCGGGGCGCACGGGCCACCGACTTCCTGATCCGCAGCCTGATCTTCAGCCTGGGGCCAACGGCGATCGAGCTGGTGCTGGCGATGATCGTCATGGTGCTGCGCCTGGACTGGCGTTTCGCACTCACGGCGCTGGGCACGCTCGTCCTTTACGCGATCATCACCTTCAAGATCACCGACTGGCGCCTGTCGCACCGGCGCGAACTGAACGAAGCCGAGACCCGCGCCGCCGGTCTCTCGTCCGACGCGCTGATGAACTACGAGACGCTCAAGGCCTTCGGCGCCGAGCCGCGTCTCGTGGACACCTACGCCAGCGCCATGGCCGACTATGTGGACGCCAGCTCCCGGGCCAACGCCTCGCTGAACGTGCTGAACGCCGCCCAGGCGCTGATCCTCAACGTCGGCCTCGCCGCCATGACGGTGATGGCCGGCATGCAGGTGGCCGGCGGGGAGCTGCGCATCGGCGACATCACCACGGCGATCTTCCTGCTCTCGGGCCTCTACGCGCCCCTGGGCATGCTGGGCTTCCAGTACCGGGAGATCCGCCAGGGCCTTATCGACATGGAGCAGATGGTCGCCCTGCGCGGCATCCGCCCCGAGATCGTCGACGCCCCGCAGGCCTCCAGCCTCCCGCCGGCCCGGGCCCGAGGCGCGGCGATCGCCTTCGACCGCGTCAGTTTCCGCCACGACGCCCGCTCCCACGGGCTGATCGACGTCAGCTTCGAGGCCCAGCCGGGCACGACGACGGCGCTGGTCGGCCCGTCGGGGGCGGGGAAGACCACGGCCATTCGCCTGGCCATGCGCCTGATCGATCCGCAGGAGGGGCGGGTGCTGATCGACGGCCTGGACATGAAGTCGGTGAAGCTGGCCGACGTGCGCCGGGCCGTGGCGCTCGTCCCGCAGGACGTGGCGCTGTTCAACGACAGCCTCTACGCCAACATCGCCTTCTCGCGGCCCGACGCCACGCCCGCCGAGGTGAGGGCGGCGGCGGACGCCGCCGAGCTCGGTCCCTTCATCGACGGCCTGCCCGACGGCCTGGCGACCCGCGTCGGCGAGCGCGGGCTGAAGCTGTCCGGCGGCGAACGCCAGCGGGTGGGCATCGCCCGGGCGCTGCTGGCCGACCCCCGCGTGCTGATCCTGGACGAGGCCACCAGCGCCCTGGACGGTCCCACCGAGGCCGCGATCCAGGAGACCCTGCGCAAGGTGAGGGCGGGGCGCACGACCCTGGTGGTCGCCCACCGCCTGTCCACCGTGGCCGACGCCGATCAGATCCTGGTGCTCCGGCGGGGTCGCATCGTGGAACGCGGGACGCACGAGGACCTGCTGGCCAAGGGCGCCGAGTACGCCGCCCTATGGCGGCGGCAGACGCGAGGCGCCTAGTTCACCACGTCGTAGCGGATGAGCACGGCGACCAGGTGCGGCGCCACGCCGATCGCCAACGCCAACCACCAGACTCCCGGCTCGCGGTGGCGCCAGGCCAGCGCGACCAGCCCGATGAGCATCACGAACGGCCACGCGCCGAAGAAGGAGCGCAGCGGGAGATGGGCGTCGGTGAGCGGATTGGTGAGCAGCATCAGCAAGCCGATGAGGCCGAGGGTCCAGAGGTACAGCAGACCCATGCCGACGAAGCCCAGGGGCTTGATTGCCCGTCGCCAGCCCATCGTACAGCCTCCGTTTCCGAGCCTCGCCGTCAGGGGATCGTCTTGCCCATCCGCACCAGCGGCACGGCCGCGCCGCCGCGGGCGTCCTCGATGGCCTCGATCGGCTCATAGCCCATCGCGACGTACAGCGGCTGCCCCGACAGCGTCGCCATCAGCTCCAGCCGGCGGAAGCCCTCGGCGCGGGCCGCGTCCTCGCACAGCTGCAGGATCAGCCGGCCAACGCCCCGGCGCGCGAACGCAGGGTTCGTGTACATCGCCCGCACGCGCGCAGCCTCGGTGGCCGGGTCCAGCAGGGCCGCGTCTCGACCCGGCGTATGGTCGCCGCCGTAGAGGGTCGCCCGGCGGCTCCAGCCGCCGCAGCCGGCGACCTGGCCGTCCTCTTCCACGACGAAATAGGTGCCGTCGGCGATCAGCTGCCGATCCAGCCCCATGATCATCCGGCTGGACGCGATTTGATCCTGCGTGAGGAAACCGCGCTGCAACTCGCCGATGGCCGCGTCCATCACGGCCTCGAGGGCAGGGATGTCTGAAGCCGTCGCGATCCGGTGGGTCAGGGCCAAAGGCCTATTCCGCCGCTCTTGGCACGTCGTCGTCGAAGATCACCGGCGCGGTGCGGCGCGGCGGCCGGCCCGTGCGCACGCCGATCCAGTCCCGCAGCCGCACGAAACGGGCGGAATAGACCTTCGGCGCGGCCAGCATCACCGGCGTCAGCACCAGCGTCAGCAGGGTGGCGAACGACAGGCCCCAGACGACGGCGGCCGACAGCTGGACCCACCATTCCGAACCGGGGGCGGCGAACTCGATGTGTCCGGCGCGGAAGTTCGGGTGGACCTGGAACATCAGCGGGAGCAGGCCAACGACGGTCACCAGTGTGGTCAGCAGCACCGGGCGGAACCGCTGCGCCGCGGCGCGAACGGCGGCCTCGTCGGCCGCGTGGCCCTCGTGGCGCAGGTGATAGAAGGTGTCCACCAGCACGATGTTG
>NZ_JAPSKZ010000051.1 GCF_031181185.1 Phenylobacterium sp.
AGAACTGGCGGACGGCCGCCCGCCGCCGCGCCGCGGTGGCCGGCGAGAGGCCCCGCACGCCCAGGTCCAGGAAGTAGGCCTCCACGTCCTCGGGCGAGGCGTCCGCTAGATCGCAGCCCCGCCCGTTGAGGAACCCGGCCGCATCGGCCAGGTCGCGGGCGTAGGCGCTCAGCGTGTTCTTCGCCGCGGCCCGCTCCACGGCCATCATTTCGAGGAAGGCCTCGGCCCAGGCGGCGCCCCTGCTCATTTGAGGCCGGCGAGCCCCTCGAGGACGAAGTAGGCGGCGTCGTCCCGCAGCCCCACGCGCCACAGGGCGTAGGCCAGTTGGGCGCGGTCCGCGGCGGTCAGGCCGCCCGGGCCAGCTTCGGACGCGGTCCACAGCGCCAGGAGCGCCGTCTCGCCCATCGCGCCGGCCGCGACTGCGCGGTCAAGCGCGAGCGCGCGTCCGCCGGGCATCTTGCCCGCGGGGATGTTCAGCGCAGCCAGCCTGGGGCTGTCGCTGACCAGGGTGTCGCCCACCGAGGACAGAAGCAGGACCGCGGCGTCCGAGGATGCGGCCCCCTCGTCGGCCGGCAGCGCCGGGGGCGGCGGGAACGGATCGGCCTCGGGCGTCAGGGCCGCCGCCACCGCCGGGGCGGGCTTTGCGGCGACGACGTCGAGACCCAGGCTGCGTGACAGCGCCAGATCCAGCCCGTTGCGGAGCGACGCGGCGCCCGGCGGCGTCCCCGCCAGCTTCGCCCCCATCAGACGGCCGAAGACGGCGTCGCGGGCCTGGGTCTGGGCCAGATCGAAGGTGAGTTGGGCCTCGGCGGTCTGGCCCGCCAGGGCCTGGCAGTAGGCGCGTAGGCGCAGCCAGTAGACCTGCCCGCGTCCCTCGCCCAAGCGCTCCGCGATGGCGCACGCACGTTGTTCGTCCCCAGCCAGGAGCGCGCTTTCCGCGGCGGCCTGGGAGAGTTCGGCATTCCGTTCGAGGCCCGCCGCCCGCGCCAGGATCGTTCCGGCGGCTTGGGGATCGCCGAGCGCGATGAGGGCGCTCGCCCGGGCGCCGACAATTCCAGGATCGTCGCCCACGCCCGACGGCGCGGGCGCGCCGGTGGCCAGCACCCGCCGAGCCAGCCGCGCGGCCGCCGGCGAGAGGGGTTTCGTCGCCAGCAGCGGCAGCACCTTGGCCAGGGTCTCGGCCGATGCGCCGCGCCACAGGTCGGCCGGCAGGCCGGTCTCGCGGCCGGGCGTGGAGAAGGCGTCCGGCGCGGCGAGCGGGGTCACTTCCACCGGTTGGGCGGCCGCGGTGGCGGCGCTGGTCAGGAGGCTGGCGAAGAGGGCGGCGGCGAGGAGCAAACGCGACATGGGACCAGCCTACATGCGCCCTCGGATTGGCGCGAGGGCGCGGGCTCGTGTATGGCTCCGCCGTCAATGGACCGCTACGAACCGCTTCGCCGCCGCACCATCGCGCTCGTTGGCCTCATGGGCGTCGGCAAGTCCAGCGTGGGGCGCAGGCTCGCCAACGCGCTCTCCCTGCCGTTCCGCGACGCGGACGCCGAGGTTGAGGCCGCGGCCGGGCGCTCCATCTCGGACATCTTCGCGGACCTGGGCGAGGCCGCCTTCCGCGACGGCGAGCGCCGGGTGATCTCGCGCCTGCTGGACCAGCCGCCGCACGTGCTGGCCACGGGCGGCGGGGCGTTCATGAACGACGAGACGCGGGCGCTGATCAAATCGCGCGCGGTCTCGGTCTGGCTAAAGACCGACCTTGAGACCCTGGCCCGCCGGGTCTCGCGCAAGGACACTCGCCCGCTTCTGGTCGGCAAGGACCCGATGGAGGTGCTGAAGGCCCAGGCCGAGACGCGCTATCCGGTCTATGCCCAGGCGGATGTGACGGTCGAGACCGGCGACGTCGCGCATCACGTCACCGTCGACCAGGTGATCCGGGCGCTGACGGACTACCTGCAGGAGCCGGCCCAATGACCAGGCGCATCCCAGTGGGCCTTGGCCATCGGGCGTACGAGGTGCTGGTGGGCGATGGCCTGCTGGACGCCGCCGGCGAGCACATGCGGCCGTTCCTTAAGCGGGGCCGCACGGCGATTGTCAGCGACGAGAGCGTCTGGAGCCTGCACGGCGCACGGCTGACGGCGGCCCTGGAACGCGCCGGGATCGCCGCCCACCCGGTGATCGTGCCGCCGGGCGAGCAGACCAAGAGCTTCGAGGGCCTGGCCGACGTCACCGACCGCCTGCTGGCGCTGGAGCTGGACCGCGGCGACCTCGTCACGGCCTTCGGCGGCGGCGTCGTGGGCGACCTCGCCGGCTTCGCGGCCGCCATCTACAAGCGCGGCATCGACTTCGTTCAGATCCCGACCACCCTGCTGGCCCAGGTGGATTCCTCCGTCGGCGGCAAGACGGCCATCGACACGCCGCGCGGCAAGAACCTGGTCGGCGCCTTCCACCAGCCGAAGCTGGTGCTGGCCGACCTGTCGGTGCTGTCCAGCCTGCCCGAGCGCGAGATGCGCGCCGGCTACGCGGAGGTGATCAAGTACGGGCTGCTGGGCGACCACGCCTTCTTCGAGTGGCTGGAGGCGCACGGTGCGGCCGTGCTGGCGCGCGAGCCCGCGGCCCTGACCCACGCCGTCGCGCGTTCCGTCGAGATGAAGGCCGAAATCGTGGCCGAGGACGAACGCGAACAGGGCCGCCGCGCCCTCCTAAACCTGGGGCACACCTTCGGCCACGCGCTGGAGGCGGAGACCGGCTACGGCGCGGCCCTGCTGCACGGCGAGGCCGTCGGCGTGGGTCAGGCCCTGGCTTTCCGCTTCTCGGCGGCGCAAGGCCTGTGCAGCGGCCAGGACGCCGAACGCGCGGTGCGCGGCGTCGCTGCTTCCGGCCTGCCCGTCACGATGTCCGAGGTCCCAGGCCACCCGTTCGACGCGGCGCGCCTGGTCGCCCACATGGGCCAGGACAAGAAGGCCGAGGGCGGCAAGCTGACCTTCATCCTCGCCCGCGGCATCGGCGAGGCCTTCGTGGCCAGGGACGTCGACGCCGAAGCCGTGCGCCGCTTCCTGGTCACCGAGGGAGCCCGGCCGTGATCTGGGCGATCCTCGCGGGCCTGGCGCCCACCCTGCTGCTTCTGCTGGCCATGTCCGGCATGATCTCGGCCGCCGAGACGTCCATGACGGCCGCCAGCCGCGGCCGGATGCACCAGCTCGAGCGCGACGGCGACCGCGCGGCGCGGCGGGTCAATCGACTGATCTCCAATCAGGAAACGATGATCGGGGCGATCCTGCTCTCGAACAACGTCATCAACATCTTCGCCTCGGTGGTGACGACCCAGGTCCTCGGCGCGGCCTTCCCAGGCTGGCTGGGCGCCGTCGTCGCCACGGGCGTGATGACCGTGCTGGTGGTGATCTTCTCCGAGATCCTGCCCAAGACCATCGCCATCGCCCGGGCCGACGACACCGCCCGCGCCCTCTCGATCCCGACCTCCTGGGTTGTGCGGATCTTCGGCCCTCTGGCCGACGGCGCGCAGTGGATCGTGCGCCAGACGCTGAAGCCCTTCGGCATCAAGCTGGATGCCGGAACAGATGTGCTGGCTGCGCACGAGGAGATCCGAGGGGCGGTCGAATACCACCACTCGGAAGGCCTGGTGGAGACGCGCGACCGCTGGATGCTGGGCGGCGTGCTGGACCTGGCCGACCTCGACGTGTCCGAGGTGATGGTCCACCGGCGCTCGATCGTGATGATCGACGGCGACCTGGCGCCCCGCGAGATCCTGGCCGAGGCCCTGGACTGCGGCCACACCCGCATCCCGATCTATCGCGGCGAGCCCGAAAACGTGGTCGGCGTTCTGCACGTGAAGGACCTGCTGCAGGCCATGGCCCGCGCGGATGGGAACATAGATGCCCTCGACGTCCCTGCCATGCTGCGGACGCCCTGGTTCATCCCCGAGACCACCAGCCTGAAAGACCAGTTGGCCGCCTTCCTGAAGCGGCAGAACCACTTCGCTCTCGTCGTCGACGAATATGGCGCCCTGCAGGGCCTGGTGACACTGGAGGACATCCTCGAGGAGATCGTCGGGGAGATCGAAGACGAGCACGACGTGGTCGCACCCGGCGTGAAGCCGCAACCGGACGGCACGGTGTCGGTCGAGGGCTCGGTCACGATCCGCGAGCTGAACCGTGCCATGAACTGGTCGTTGCCGGATGACGAGGCGGTGACGGTCGCCGGCCTTCTGATCCATGAGTGCCAGCGCATCCCCGAGGTGGACGAGATCTTCGCCTTCCACCGCCACCGGTTCCGCGTGGTCGAGCGGCGCGGCAATCAGATCACGCTGCTGAGCGTCTCCCCGCCAGAACCCGAAGAAGATTGGATCTGACGGAACCTACGGCTGAGCTTTGCGTTGTGCTCAGAACATGCGCCATCGGGGGATCGCCGACTTGCAGGCCTTCGCATCGCTTCCGGCCGCTGGGCCGCGAGGCCGTTCAGATGCTGTTCAACCGGACCGAGTTGTGATTAGCGAGACGCCGCGTGGCCCGAACGTCCGGGCCGAGGAGCCGCAAGCATGACCGACCAGCCGAGCCTCGAAGGCCTGAAAGTCCTCGTCGTCGAAGACGAGATGATGGTCTCGATGCTGATCGAGGACATGTTGAGCGATCTGGGGTGCACGGTCGTCGGGCCGGCGTCGCGGCTGGACGAGGCCATGGAGCTCGCCAAGAGCGCCGACCTGGACTGTGCGGTGCTGGACGTGAACCTGGGCGGGCAGCCCATCTTCCCGCTGGCGGACCTGCTGCGCGAGCGCCGCGCGCCCTTCGCCTTCGCCACGGGATACGGCGACGCGGGCCTTCGCGAGGCAGACCGCGGCACGCCGGTGTTGCAGAAGCCCTTCCGGGAGGGCGACCTCGCCCGCGTGCTGGGCGAGCTTCGGGCGGCGGCGGGCTAAGCCCACCGCGCCCGAAACCGGAGGCCCGCCACAGCGGGCCTCCTTCAGACCTTAGACGGCCTGGAGCTGACCGGCCGACATCTTGCCGCTGCGCTTGTCGCGCTCGAGCTCGAAGCCGATCTTCTGACCTTCGTGCAGCGAGGCCAGGCCCGCGCGCTCGACGGCGGAGATGTGCACGAACACGTCGTTGCCGCCTTCGTCAGGTTGGATGAAGCCGAAGCCTTTTTGGCCGTTGAACCACTTCACGGTGCCAACTTGCATGATCGTCCCTTTCGGACATGAGTTCTCAAGCCCAAGATGAGCGTTGAGATCAAATTTTCGGAGAGGGTCGACGTGGTTGCTGGCCGAAAATCATAAGACATCGGCGCAGACGGCAGGCGAGCCAAAACGATATTTGACCAGAAAATAATGATGCTCTTCAGGCCAGAGCGCAAGCAGTATTTCCAAAAAACCCTGCCAGCTTTGCCATGTAGTTGTGCTAATTACATGAAAATGCGAGCAGTTCCCGACAGGGCGGTCCTGACCGTCACACGACACGAAGGCGTCTGGCGCGTGGAGCACGAGGGCGAGAGCTTCGGCCACTCCGCGGACAAGGAAATCGCCAAGGCGGCCGCGAACCGCCACGCACGGACGATGCTGGACGGCGGCCGGGCCTGCGAAGTGCGGGTCTTCGGCGAACACGGATTCAAGGGCCTCTAGATGACCAAGACAGCCAGCGCCCGCCCCGGCGAGACCCCTGACAAGCGCTTCCGCAGCCAGATCGAGGCGGCCGTCGCCGACGGCGTAGCGCGCGAGGATATGACCCTGAAGCTGACGCTGCGCGACGCCAGCCGGCTGACGCGGGACCCGAACACGCCGGTGTCGGACGTCAGCTTCGCCGGCGGGACGATGCGGTTCCTCGGCGTGAAGATCGAACAGGGCGGCGTGGCCGAGAGCGTGCTCGAGCGCGGCCAGGGCTGAGCGCCCCGGCCGCCGCCTCAGAGATAATCGAGGGCGCGGATGGTCAGGTCCTGGACCAGGAAGGCCACCGAACCGGCCAGCGCCATCAGCGACAGCAGAATCTTCACGTCCCGTCTCCCGTAACGACCGGGAGATAGGAACGAGCTTGGCCTTGCGCCAGCGCCGTTTCCGCAGAACTGTTCTGCCGATCCGGAAGCGGTCTAGAAGCCGTTTGCGATCAGGCCGGGCAGCAGCTTGTCGGGCGTGATGGGATAGTCGCGCACGCGCACGCCGCAGGCGTTGTAGATGGCGTTGGCTACCGCCGCGCCCGCGCCTGAGTTGCCCAGCTCGCCGACCCCCTTGATGCCCAGCGGGTTGGCCTTGTCGTCGACCTCGGCGAGCATGATGGCGTCAAGTTCGCCGATGTCGGCCTGAACGGGCAGCACGTACTGCGCCAGGTCCTGGTTGATCAGCGAGCCGTAGCGCGTGTCGACCGCATTGCCCTCATGGATGGCCGAGGCCACGCCCCAGATCATCCCGCCGGTGAGCTGGCTTCTGGCGGTTTTGGCGTTGACGATCCGACCCGCCGCGAACACGCCCAGCATCCGTCGCACGCGGGTTTCGCCGGTGACCGGATCGACGCCTACCTCGCAGAAGTGGGCGCCGTAGGTGTGCTGGCTCCAGTTGCGGGCGTCCGCCGCCGGTCGGATCTCGCCCTCGGCCGTCACACCGGCGGGGGCGGCGCGGCGGATCAGGTCGGCAAGCGCCTCGGTGCGGTTTTCAATGGCCACCAAGCCGTCATGGAAGCCTACCTGGGCCGGATCGCCGCCGTGCAGCGGCGACGCCGGATCGGCGACCGCGAGCTCCGCGACCGCCTTTCGCAGGTTCATGCCGGCGTCGAGGGCGGCGGATCCGGCCGTGGCCGCGCCGAACTGGCCGCCCGAGCCGGGCGCCGGCGGCAGTTCAGAGTCTCCGATCTCCACCCGCACCTGGGCCAGCGGCACGCCCAGGGTCTCGGCGGCGATCTGAGCGAGCACCGTGTAGGTCCCGGTGCCGATGTCGGTCATACCCTGGCGCACGGTGACCACGCCGTCGCCGTCGACTGTGAAGCTGCACTTCGCCGGCAGCAGGAAGTTTCCCCGGATGGCGGCGGCCATGCCCATGCCCACCAGCCACCGGCCGTCTCGCACCTGCCCCGGTTTCGGGTTGCGCTGATCCCAGCCGAACATCTGGGCGCCTTCACGCATGCAGCGGACCAGCTGGCGCATCGAGAACGGCCGGCCTGTCTCCGGATCCACCTCGGGCTCGTTGCGGATCCGCAGCTCGATGGGATCGAGGCCGAGCTGTTCGGCGAGCTCGTCCATCGCGCACTCCAGGCCCAAGGTGCCCGACGCCTCGCCCGGCGCGCGCATCGGGCCCGCGCCCGGCAGGTCCAGCTTCACCAGCCGGTGGCCGGTCAGGCGGTTGGGCGCGGCATACAGGCTGCGCGCGAAGTTCGAAGCATGCTCGGTGAAGCTGCCTTCGCGGTGGCAGTGCGTCCAAGACATGATCGACATGGCCGTGAGCCGGCCGTCGCGGTCGGCGCCCAGCCGCACCCGTTGGACCGTCGCCGGCCGGTGGATCGTGCCGTGCATCATCTGACGGCGGGTGAAGGCGACCTTCACCGGCTGCCCTAACTCCCGCGCGGCCAGCGCCGCCAGGGTCAGGTCGTCGTAGGTCTGACCCTTTCCACCGAAGCCGCCGCCGATGTAGCGGGTGAGGAGGCGGACCGCATCGCGGTCGATGCCCAGCGTCTCGGCCAGGCCGTGCTGGGCCGGCTTCACCATCTGGACCGAGGTGTGGACGACGCAGCTCTCGCCCTCCCACCAGGCGGTCGTCGCGCACGGCTCCATTTGGCAATGGTTCTGGATCGGCGTGGTCCAAGTCTCGTCGAGCCTGACCGGGGCTGCGGCGAAGCCCAGGTCGAAGTCTCCGATCTCGACGTCTTCCTCGCCCGGCGGATCCGTGGCGTGTTCGAGGCTGGCGTGGAAGTCGGCTGTCGGCGGCTCCTCGGCGTAGGTCAGGCGCACGAGGTGAGACGCGGCCGCCGCCTGCTCCAAGGTGTCGGCAACCACCAAGCCCACGATCTGCCCGAAGTGGGTCACACGGTCGCCAGCCAGAGCCGGCCGCGCGCCGGCGGTGCTGCGCGGATGCCGGCGCGTGCCGGCCGGCGGCTGAGCGGGCGCGTTGGCATGGGTCCAAACCAGGCGCACGCCCGGCGACGCCTGAGCCTCGGCCGCGTCGACCGCGACGATCCGCCCGCGGGCGATGGCAGCGCCGATCATCACGCCATAGGCCGCCGGCGCCGGCGTCTCGACCTCATAGGCGTAGGGGGCCGTCCCGGTGACCTTCAGCGGTCCCTCATAGCGGTCGACGGGCTTGCCGAAGACGCCCTGCCGCCCTTCCTTGATCGGGTTCGGCGCTTCCCAGTCGCGGACCGAGCTCATGTGGCGCTCCCCTTGGCTTCGGAGATGGCGGCGCTGGCCAAGCGCGCGGTCAGGGTCACCTTGAAGTCGTTGCGGCCGGTCGCGGCGGCCTCCTTCAACTCCTCTCCGACTGCCTCCGCGGCCGAGGCCCCGGCCTTCAGCGCGGCCTCAGCCTGCGTCGCGCGCCAGGGCTTGTGGGCCACCATGCCGAGCGCCAGCCGGTCGCCGGCCACCGCCACGCTGGCGAGGCCCCCCGCGTAGGAGGCCCGGTCGCGGGCCTTGCGGTAGACCTGCCCGCCCGCTGGCGGCGGTGGAAGCACCACAGCGGTGATCAACTCTCCCGGGATCAGGCGGGTGTCGAGTTCGGGCCGCTCGCCCGGCAGCCGGTGCAGCTCGGCCAACGGGAAGCGCCGCGCCTCGCCCGACGGCGTCAGCGTCTCGACCTCTGCAGCCAGGGCGACCAAGGCCACGGCCATGTCCGAGGGATGAGTGGCGATACAGGCGTGACTCTGGCCCAGGATCGCGGCGTTGCGGTTTAGTCCCTCCAGCGCGCCGCAGCCCGAGCCGGGCTCGCGCTTATTGCAGGGCTTGGTGGTGTCGTAGAAGTAGGCGCAGCGGGTCCGCTGCAGGAGGTTGCCGGCGACGCTGGCCTTGTTGCGCAACTGCGGCGAGCCGCCGGCCAGGATCGACTGGGCGAGCACCGGATAGCGCGCGCGCACTTCGACGTCCGCCGCCACCTGGCTGTTCGTCGCCGCAGCCCCGATCCGCAGCCCCTCGCCCTCCGCCTCGATCCGCGCCAACGGCAGCCGCGAGACGTCGACCAGGTGGGCGGGCCGCTCGATGTCGAGCTTCATCAGGTCCAGCAGGTTGGTGCCGCCGGCGATGAATCGGGCCCCCGGCGTCTCCGCCGCCGCCTTCACCGCAGCCTCGGGCGTAGCCGCCCGCTCGTAGGTGAACGGCCTCATCCGGCCACCTCCTGGATCGCCGCCACGATCTGCGGATAGGCCGAGCAGCGGCAGATGTTGCCGCTCATCCGCTCGCGCAGCTCCTCGCCGGTGAGCGTGGCAGGCGCGGTCAGGTCGGAGGTTTCCTGGCTAGGCCAACCGGCTTTGACCTCCTCCAGCATCCCGACGGCCGAGCAGATCTGGCCCGGCGTGCAGTAGCCGCACTGGAACGCGTCGTGCTTCAGGAAGGCCTGCTGCACCGGATGCAGGTCGTCCGCGGTCCCGAGCCCCTCGATGCTGACCACCTCGTCGCCGTCGTGGGCCACCGCCAGAGAGAGGCAGGCGTTGATGCGCAGCCCGTTCACCAGCACCGTGCAGGCGCCGCACTGGCCGTGGTCGCAGCCCTTCTTGGCGCCGGTCAGCCGCAGTGTTTCGCGCAGGTAGTCGAGGAGCGTGGTGCGGGGGTCGAGGTCATGAGTCCGCGCCTGCCCGTTGACGGTAATGGTGGTCCGCAACGTCTCCCCCTCGCCGAATTCGCGGCCGCAAGCAGCGGCTCTTGCCGATCAGTTTGGCGCCTAAGGCTCGCCGGGCGCCAGGGCCTTCACGGACAGCGCGTGCACCGGCCCCGCCAGCTCCTCGGCCAGGGCGCGATAAACCATCCGCTGGCGGGCTACGCGGGGCGTACCCTGGAAGGCCGCCGACTCGATGGTGACGTTGAAATGGCTCTCGCCGCCCGGTCTGGCGCCCGCGTGGCCGTGGTGGCGCGCGGAGTCGTCCTCAACCTCGAGCCGGGTCGGCTCGAAGGCGGCGGTCAGCTTGTCCCGGATGGCCTCGATTATGGCGCCCATCAGCCTGCTGTTCAATTCTTGAAGGGAAGTCTTTGCCCCCCATACTTGGCCCATGCCCGGCGCGTTTCAATACAGGCCCAAGTTCGTCGACATCCGCGTGCGTCCCCCCTCGAAGGAGGAGGACAACACGGCCGAGGACGTGCACGCCCTCAAGCCCGGCGAACGGGCCTGCGACCATCCCGGCTGCCGCCGGGCGGCGACCGCGCGCGCGCCCAAGTCGCGGGAGATGCTGAACGAGCACTATTGGTTCTGCCAGCCGCACGCCGCCGAGTACAACCGCAACTGGAACTTCTTCGCCGGCCTCTCCGAAGACGAGGTGCGTCGGCGGCAGGAGGACGAGCTGAAGACGGGCGGGCGTCCCACATGGGAAATGAAGGCGGGGCGGATGTCGCGGGAGTCCGCCGCCTTCGTGCACAAGTTCGCCAAGGGTCAGGGCGGGTACAAGGACTACCACGAGCTGTTCGGCGCGAGCGCGAACCGCCAGGCGCGAACACCGGATCCTGAGGCTCGTCATCTGGGCAAGATCGAGCGCAACGCGCTGGCGGACCTCGACCTCGACGAGAACGCCGACTCCGCCAAGATCCGCAGCCGCTACACCGAGCTGGTGCGCCGCCTGCACCCGGACGCCAACAATGGGGACCGCTCGGGCGAGCACAAGCTGCAGCGGGTGATCAAGGCGTACCAGGCCCTGCGCAAAACCGGGATGGTTTAGGCGGCGACCGCCTCTCGGCGCGCTGCGAACCACGGGATCATCCGGCGGATCGCCTCCTCGATCTCGGGGGTCGAGACGGCGAAGCTTAGGCGGATGAAGCGGCCGCCGTCGACCGGATCGAAGTCGATGCCGGGCGCGGTGGCGACGCCGGTGTCCTGCAGCAGCTGCTTGCAGAACGACAGGCTGTCGTCGGTGAGCTGGCCGACGTCAGCCCAGATGTAGAAGGCGCCGTCCGGCGGAGCGATCTTCTCCAGGCCGAGCGCCGGCAGGGCCTCCAGCAGCAGCTCGCGGTTGCGGCGGTAGGTGGCGACGTGGCCCTCGAGCTCGTCGCGACAGTCCATGGCGACGAGGCCCGCGTGCTGGGCGAGCGCCGGCGCCGTCAGGAACAGGGCGCCCATGTAGGCCACCGCCCGCGAAGCCTCGCCCTTCGGCACCACCAGCCAGCCCAGCCGCCAGCCGGCCATGCTGAAGTACTTCGAGAAGCTGTTCACGACGATCGCCGAGGGCTCGAACTCCAGCATCGAGCGGGTCGGGCCGGTGTAGCTCAGGCCGTGGTAGATCTCGTCCGAGACGATGCGGATGCCGCGCTCGCGGCAGACCCTGGCGATCGCCTCCAGCTCATCGGCCGGGATGACCGTGCCGGTCGGATTGGCCGGGCTGGCCAGGATCACGCCGGCCGGAGCAGGCTCCAGCGCGGCCAGCGTCGCGGCCGTCAACTGGTAGCGGGTCTCGGCCCCGCAGGGGATTTCCAACGCGCTCATCCGCAGGGCGCGCACCGTATTTCGGTAAGCGACGTAGCCGGGCCTGGCCATGGCGATCACGTCGCCCGGCTTGAAGGTGGCCGAGAGCACCAGCACCAAGGCCGGCGAGGCTCCGCAGGTCAGCGTGATCTGCGACGGTTCGACCGCAACGCCGTAGGTCTCGGCATAGTGGCGACAGATGCGCGCCTTCAGCGGCGCGCTCTCCCAGTAGCCCATCGCCTCGGCGTCCAGCACCGCATGAGCGCGTTCGATGGCGGCCTGAGGCGCCCCGGTGGAAGGCTGGCCGAACTCCATGTGGATGATCGAGCGGCCCTCTGCCTTCAGCCGTTGGGCCAGGCCGCTGATGGAAATGGCGTAGAACGGTTCGACGTCGCTCATGGCTTTCCCCTAGCCCGAAGCGCGTCGTCACGCCATGTCGGGACCAATCCCGCCCGCTCGCGGGTTAAGGGCCCATGCTCGCCGCTCAATCCCCAGAGGCCAGACGTCCCGAAAGCGTCTGCGAGGCGGCGCGCGAGACTTTCCTCACCGCGATCCAGACGTTCGATCCGGATCGCCCGATCCTGCTGCTCGGACACAACGACGCCGACGGGCTGTGCTCGGTGGCGGTCCTGGCGCGGGCGTTCGAACGCAGCGGGCGCGCGGTGCGGCTGCGAATCGCCGGCCGGGGCGAAAACGCGTGGTCCGAGGCGATGCGCGCGGAGCTTCGAGGGCAGGAGCTGGGCGGGATCATCGCCTGCGACCTGGGTCAGGCGGAGGGGGACATCGCGCCCGGCGTGCCACAGCTGGTCATCGACCACCATGTCCCGCGCGGCGCCGCCGCATGGGCGGTGAGCGGGCATGGGCTGCAGCCTGAGCCGAGCACGAGCCTGCTTGCCTTCTGGTGCGCCGGCGCGCTGGCGGAGGTCGACGATCTCGTCTGGCTCGCCGCCCTGGGCCTGATCGGCGACATGGCTGAGCATGCGTCCTTTCCCGAGCTCGCGGCGGCGCGGAGCCGCCACGGCGTCACCCGGTTACGCACCGCGACGTCCCTGATCAACGCGCCCAGGCGGACTGCGCGCGGCGACGCCTCTCCTGCGCTGACTCTGCTGCTGACGGCGAAGGGGCCGGAGGAGATCACCGACGGCCGACGGCCCGAAGCCCGCGCGCTCCTGGACGCCAAGGCCGAGGTGGCCGCCGCCCTCCAGGCGGGGCGTCGGTCGGCGCCCAAGATCCGGGGTGAGGTGGCGCTGATCCGCGCCGACAGTCCCTGCCAGATCCACCCGTTGCTGGCTCAGCAGTGGCGCAATCGGCTGCGCGGCCAGATCGTCATGGCGGCGAACGCCGGGTTTCGTCCAGGCTTCGTCCATTTCGCCGTCCGCAGCGCAGCCCCGCGCGACCTGATCGCCTTCCTGGCGGAGCACGCGCCGCCCGGCGCGGACGAGAACTACGGCTCGGGGCACCGGGCCGCGACGGGGGGCGCCCTGCGCCTGCTGGACTGGAACGCCTTAATCCGGAGGCTCGGCTTCGACGAAACTGACGAGGTGCACGCATGAGCTCCAAGCCCCTTCGGCTGGGATTTCCCGTCAAAGTGCTGGGCCGCCCCCTGAAGAGCAACGACACCCGCAGGTGGCAGAGCCAGCCCCACCTGAAGGTCTCGCTCGAGTACGTGGACCAGATCCTCGACTACCTGGCGGCGCGGCGGATCGACATGTACCGCCTGTCCTCGGACTTGGCGCCCTACGCCACCCACCCGGATATGCCGCAATTCCACAACATGGTGGCCGAGAGCGACGCCGAGCTGCGGGCCATTGGCGGGAAGGCGCGGGATCTCGGGATCCGGCTGTCGTTCCACCCCTCGCAGTTCGTGCTGCTGAACAGCCCTGACGAGGTCCTGACGCAGAAGAGCATCTGGGACCTGTCTTCGCAGGCCGAGATGCTGGACCGCATGGAACTCGGGCCAGAGGCGGTGATGGTCACCCACGTGGGCGGCGTTTACGGCGATCTCACCGCCAGCCGCGCGCGATGGGCGGAGCGGTGGCCCACCCTGCCCGAGCACGTTCGCCGGCGGCTGGTTCTGGAGCACGACGACATCCGATTCAGCGCCGCGGACGTGCTGTGGGTGCACGAACAGACGGGCGTGCGCTGCGTCTTCGACTACCAGCACTTCTGGTGCCTCAATCCCGAGCGCCTCGACATGGTGGACACGCTCCGCCGCATCCTGGCCACCTGGCCCGAGGGAGAGCGGCCGAAGATGCACTTCTCTTCGCCGCGCATGGAGTTGCGCGAGCTGACGCGGAAGGACCCCAAGACGCGGAAGAAGACCACTGCCCTGCTGCCGCCGGTGCTCACCAACCACGCCGACTTCGTGAACCCGTTCGAGTTCGCCCGCTTCATGCGCGACGTAGAGGGGCTCGAGTTCGATGTCATGCTGGAGAGCAAGTCCAAGGATCTCGCGCTTCTGAAGCTGCGCGCCGACCTGGTGCGGCTCGCCCCGGACGTGGCCGCACGTTTCGGTCTGAAGGCCCAGGACGCCGAGGAGCCGATGATCGAGACGGACCAGCCCCTGCCGGAAGACGAGGACCCTGACGAGGGCGCAGCTCGCCTGCCGGACGAGCCTGAAGCGCGCCTCTGAGGTCTTGACCGACCGCAGCGTCGGGGCGAAGCCCTCTGCAGTCAGGGGGAAACGAACGTGACGGCCAGCAACTCCACGCGCCGCGTGCTCACCGCCAGCCTCGCGGGCACCGCGGTTGAATTCTACGACTTCTACATCTACGCGACCGCCGCCGCTCTGGTGTTCCCGCACCTGTTCTTTCCGGCCGCCTCGCCCTCGGCCCAGCTGATGAGCAGCTACGCGACCTTTGCCGTGGCGTTCTTCGCCAGGCCCGTGGGCGCGGCATTCTTCGGCCACTTCGGGGACCGGATCGGGCGCAAGTCGACGCTCGTCGCCTCGCTACTGACCATGGGCGGCTCGACGCTGCTGATCGCCTTCCTTCCGACCTATGCCGTGGCGGGCTGGATCGCGCCCGCCCTGCTTTGCCTACTGCGCTTCGGCCAGGGCTTCGGCCTCGGCGGCGAGTGGGGCGGCGCGGCCCTTCTGGCGGTGGAAAACGCCCCGCGCGGCTGGCGCGCCCGCTTTGGCATGTTCCCGCAGCTGGGAGCGCCGGTCGGATTCATCTGCGCCAACGGACTGTTCCTGATCCTGGGCCTGGTGCTGAACGCCGAAGACTTCCGCGCCTGGGGCTGGCGGCTTCCGTTCCTGCTCAGCGCGGTGCTGGTGATCCTGGGACTGTGGGTGCGCCTGAAGCTCACCGAGACGCCGGCGTTCGAAAAGGCGCTGAAGGAGGCTCCGCCCGCGCACGTGCCGATGGCGGAGGTGATCCGCCGCCATCCCGGCGCCCTGGTCGGCGGGACCTTCGCCGTCGTGGCCTGCTTCGCCATCTTCTATCTCGCGACGGCCTTTGCGCTCGGCTACGGCACGTCGGCGCTGGGCTACAGCCGCGAGACCTTCCTGGGCGTGCAGCTGGGCGCGATCCTATTCCTAGCCGCGGGCATCGTGGCCGCCGGCTGGTGGTCCGACGCGTCGAACCCGCGCTGTGTGCTAATGGCCGGCTGCGTCGGCACGATCGTAATCGGCGCCCTGATGGGGCTGATGATGGGCTCGGGCTCGCTGTTCCTGATCTGGGCGTGGCTGTCGCTCGCCCTGTTCGCCATGGGCTTCGTCTACGGGCCGCTGGGGGCCTACCTGCCCAGCCTGTTCCCGCCGCGGGTGCGGTACTCGGGCGCTTCGATCGCCTTCAACGTCGGCGGCATCATCGGCGGCGGCCTCGCTCCCATGGCGGCGCAGGTGCTCGCCGACCGGGGTGGCCTAGCGCCGGTGGGGCTCTATCTCGCGGCGGCCGCGGTGCTGAGCCTGGCGGGCCTGATCCCCACCAAGGCCCGGCACGAGGACTAGACCGGCTTCTCTCCCGCGACGGTCGTCCGATGCATCACGCGCAGGTGGCCGTCGTAGCCGCCTTCGGCGAAGTGGGCGGTGCAGCGGTTGTCCCACATCAGCACCATGCCGGCCTTCCATTTGTGCCGGTAGACGAACGCCTCGTCCGTCATGTGCTTGAAAAGGAAGCCGAGGATCGCCTGGCTCTCAGGCAAGGTCAGGCCTTCGATCCCTGTCGTGTAGACCGGCGAAACGTAGAGCGCCCTGCGCCCCGTCACCGGATGGGTCCGCACCAGCGGGTGGGTCAGGCTCTTGTCGGCTTCCGGAGAGACGATGATCTCCATCGTGCGCTTCTCGGTCTCGCGGGCGAAGACGCCCTTCGTGCCGTAGGCGCGGGTGGCGGAGTGCACGGCCCGCAGGCCCTCCAGCATCCGCTGCATTGTCGGGGACAGCGTCTCGTAGGCTCGCGCGCAGTCGCAGAACAGCGTGTCGCCGCCCACCGGCGGGACCACTTCCGAGCGCAGGATCGTCGCGGCCGGCGGCTCGGGCTGGAAGCTCCAGTCGGAATGCCACCCAGCGCCGAAGTTGGTGGCCTTCTCGTCGGGCTCTCGGCGCAGCTCCAGCACGTTGGGATGGCCGGGCATCGGCTTGATGAACGGATCCTCGCCGAACGGGCCGATCTGCAGCGTGAAGGCCTCGAGCTGATCCAGCGTCAGCGGCTGGTCCGGAAACGCCACGACCGCGTGTCTCGCCCATGCGGCCTTAACTTCGGCCAGCGCGTCCCCATCTAGCGGCCGGCCGAGATCGACGCCGGTGATCTCGGCGCCGAAGCCGGAAGGCTGCGGCCTCACGGAAATGGTGCGGTAGCCCCGCTCGATATCCGCCAGCATGTCGACCTCCTGCCGATCGGGCGCGTTCCCTTAAAAACACCCGTTTGCTTCCGCTCCGGCAAGACTGTAATCGGAGCCTCCCATGGCCGCTTTCGACACCACCGAAGACAAGCTGACCACTCTGGTCCCGGACACCCAGGTCAACGCGCGCGAGACCTTCGGCGTGGACTTCGACATGAAGGTCCCGGCGTTCTCGGAACGCGACCCTCACGTCCCCGACGTGGACGCCGCCTACAAGTTCGATCCCGAGACCACGCGGGCCATCCTGGCGGGCTTCGCCTTCGACCGCCGCGTCATGGTCCAGGGCTATCACGGCACCGGCAAGTCCACCCACATCGAGCAGGTGGCCGCCCGCCTGAACTGGCCGCTCATCCGCGTGAACCTGGACAGCCACGTCAGCCGGATCGACCTGGTCGGCAAGGACGCGATCGTCCTGAAGGAAGGCAAGCAGGTCACTGAGTTCCGCGAAGGCATTCTGCCCTGGGCCATTCAGCGCCCCATCGCCCTCGTGTTCGACGAATACGACGCCGGCCGCCCGGACGTGATGTTCGTGATCCAGCGCGTGCTGGAAGCGCAGGGCAAGCTGACCCTGCTGGACCAGAACCGCGTCATCCGGCCGAACCCGCACTTCCGGCTGTTCTCCACGACCAACACCATCGGTCTCGGCGACACCACCGGCCTCTATCACGGCACCCAGCAGATCAACCAAGGCCAGATGGACCGCTGGTCCATCGTCACGACGCTCAACTACCTGAGCCACGACGTGGAAGCCGAGATCGTGCTCGCCAAGGCCCCGGCCTACGCCACCGCCGAGGGCAAGCGGACCATCGCCGCCATGGTCCGGGTGGCCGACATGACCCGCAACGCCTTCATGAACGGCGACATCTCGACGGTCATGAGCCCGCGGACGGTAATCACCTGGGCCCAGAACGCCGAGATCTTCGGCGGCGACATCGCGCTGGCGTTCCGGATGACCTTCCTGAACAAGTGCGACGAGCTAGAGCGCGGCACCGTCGCCGAGTTCTACCAGCGCGCCTTCGGCCAGGACCTGCCGGAAAGCACCGCCCGGGTGCGGGTGGCTTAAGGCCGCCACCCGCTCACCGCTCCTAAGGCAGCGCGTAAGCGATCACATAGTCACCCTTCTGCTTCGTCAGGCGCGCTCCGCCGGCCGAGACCACCACGTACTGCTTGCCGGTCTTGGGCGAGACGTAGGTCATGGGCGTGCCGCCGACGCCCACCGGCAGCTTGGCCTGCCACAGCAGCTTGCCCGTGCCGTTGTCATAGGCCCGCAGGTACGGGTCGGTCGTCGAGGCGTGGAACGTCAGGCCGCCGGCTGTCGTCACCGGCCCGCCCAGGCCGAATGTGCCCACCGGGATCTTCAGGCCGGAGGCGATGCCTAGCGGCCCGCTGGTCTCCGCCGTCCCGGCGGGCACCTGCCATACGATCTTGCGCGTCGTCACGTCGATCGCCGTGAGGGTCCCGCTGGGCGGCTGCAGACAGGGCGTGAAGAGCGGCCCCAGCATCCAGCCGTTCTCGGCGTCATAAGGGATCGCGCCCAGGCTCTGCGCCGGCCGATCCTTCATGCGTCCGGTCGCGACCTTGGGGTCGTTGGTGCGGACGAGCTGCACGGTCTGCGGCATCCGCATCTCGGGCACGATCAGCAAGCCGCGGCGGGCGTCGAAGGCGCCTGAGCCCCAATTCTGGCCGCCGCCGTTGCCGGGGTACTGGATCGAGGGCCGATCGACGCCCGGCGGGGTGAAGTCGCCGTCGTAGCGGGCCTTCTTGAAGCTGATCCGGCACAGCATCTGGTCGATGGGCGTCGAGCCCCACATCATCTTCTCGCTGAGGCGCGTCAGGCCCACCGTCGGCATGTCCACGGAGTAGGGTTGGGTGGGACTCACCCACTCGCCGGGCGCCGGGTTCTGCGGCGTGGGCTTCTCGACCACGCGGTGGATCGGTTGTCCGGTCGCGCGGTCCAGCACGAAGACCTGGCCGCGCTTGGTCAGCTGGATCAGCGCCGGCTTCGTACCGCCGCCCGCCACCGGCACGTCGGCCAGCATCGGCTGGGAGGGGACGTCATAGTCCCAGACGTCGTGGTGCACGGTCTGGAAGCGCCAGCGCTCGCGGCCGGTCGCGATGTCGAGCGCCACCACCGAGGAGTTGTAGCGGTCGGACGCGGACGACCGATGCGAACCCCAGTAGTCGGGCGTGGCGTTGCCGGTCGGCAGATAGACCAGCCCCAGCGCCTCGTCGAAGGCCGGCGTGGACCAGACGTTGGGCGTGCCGCGGGTGTAGGTCTGGCCATCGGGCGGCAGCTTGGTGATCGCCGGATTGCCCAGGTCCCAGGCCCAGACCAGCTCGCCGGTCACCGCGTCGAAGGCGCGGACCACGCCGGCCGGCTCCTGGAGTTCCTGGTTATCCGTGACCCAGCCGCCGATGATGATCCGGTCGCCCGCCACGGTCGGCGTCGAGGTCTGGAAATAGAAGTTGCCGCGCACCTCGCCCATGCCGGTCTTCAGATCGACGACGCCGCCCTCGCCAAAGGCGGGGCAACGGGCGCCGGTGGCGGCGTCGTAGGCGATCAGCCGCGCGTCGATGGTCGAGGAGATGATCCGCCGGTCGCACAGCGCCGCCGGCTGGCCAGGCGGCAGAGTGCGAGCGGCCGCCGTCTCGTAGTAGCCGACGCCCCGGCAGCGGTTCCAGAAGTGGGGCTTCACCTTCGGGTCCGCCCGCCAGCGCTCGCGGCCGGTGTCCGCGTCGACGGCGATCACCACATTGGTCGGTGTGCAGAGGTAGACGGTGTCGCCCACCTGCAGCGGCGTGTTCTGGTCCTCGGACCCGCGCATCGGCTTGGCGCCGGTCCGCACGGTCCAGGCGACCTTCAGGGCCTTCACGTTGCCGGCGTTGATCTGGTCGAACGGGGCGTAGCGCTGCCCGCCCGGATCGCGGCCGTAGTAGCGCCAGTCGCTTCCCCCGGCGGCGGGCAGAGGCTGGAACAGCGGCGCCTTGGCGGTCTTGGCCTGGCCCTGGCTGAAGGTTCCGGGGATCGCGGCGCCCAGCACCGCCAAGGTCACGCCGGAAGCCAGCAGCACCGCCAGCAGCGCGCGCCCGCGGGGCCGCCCCTTGGGCGTGGCCAGGAGAGTCAGGGCCACGATCAGGCCCAGCACGGCCGGCGCGAAGAGCCGGGGCAGCAGCGGCCAGAACTGGAAGCCCGATTCCCAAAAGGCCCAGACCAGCGTCGCCACGAGCAGCGCGGCGTAGACAAGGCCCGCCAGCGGCCGCCGCAGGACCAGGAGCCCCGCCGTCGCCACGATCGCGACGCCCGCGGCCAGGTAGTAGGGCGAGCCGCCGAGCATCGCGAGCTGGACGCCGCCCGCGAGGATCGCCAGCCCAACCAGGCCCACGAAGCCGCCGCCCAGGATCGCGCCGATCAGGCCTGCACGGCCCCTGCCCTTTTCCGACATCTGTTTCCCCGCCCCTTGTGTGCGCCTGAGACGGCGCTTGTTTTCCGGCGCGCTCGCCGCTGGACGGCGACGCTTCCACGCGCGATCATCGTACGCATTCTTCGAAAAGCAATTTCGATCTGGGGAGGACGACCATGAAGACGCTCGTGAGCGGCATTGCGCTCGGCGTGGGCCTGTTGCTGGCGGCGGGCTCGGCCAGCGCGCAGCAGGCGCCGGCCAGGAACGATTACGCCGACAAGGCCAACTGGCTCTGCTACCCCGGCAAGGCGAACGACGCCTGCGCCGTCGACCTGACCACGACGGTGATCAACGCCGACGGCTCCAGCAGGGTCGAGACCTTCAAGGCCGATCCCAAAGCGCCGATCGATTGCTTCTACGTCTATCCGACGGTCTCGACCGATCCGGGCGTGGTGTCGGACATGAAGGCCGATCCTGCCGAGCTGAACGTGGTGCGGCAGCAGCTGGCCCGCTTCGGCTCGAAGTGCCGGATTTTCGCGCCGGTCTATCGACAGTTCACCCTGGCGGGGCTTCGCTCGATGATGAGCGGCACGCCGATGCCAGGCGCCACGGACCCGGCCACCCGCCAGGTCGGCTACAACGACGTGGTCGACGCCTGGAACCATTACCTGACCCACGAGAACAAGGGCCGCGGCGTGGTCCTGATCGGCCACTCGCAGGGTTCGGGCGTGCTGCAGCGGATGATCCCGGCCGAAGTCGAGGGCAAGCCGGTCCAGAAGCAGCTGGTCTCGGCCCTGATCCTGGGTTCGAACCTGCCGGTCGAGGCGGGCAAGGACACCGGCCAGTTCAAGACCATTCCGCTCTGCAAGTCGGCCGCCCAGACCGGCTGCGCCATCAGCTATGTGACCTTCCGCGAGACGAGCCCGCCGCCCGCCAACGCCCGCTTCGGCAAGGTCCAGCAACCGGGCATGCAGGCGGCCTGCACGAACCCCGCGGCGCTGAGCGGCGGCAAGGGCGAGCTGAAGGCCTACCTGTCGAACACGACGAACATCGCCAGCTCCAGCGCGCCGCCGCCCGTATGGGTGAAGGGCAAGCCGAACCCGACCACGCCCTTCGTGTCGCTGCCAGGCTTCATCACGGGTGAGTGCGTGTCGAAGGACGGGTTCAACTATCTCTCGGCGCGCCTCAACGCCAACCCGTCCGATCCGCGTACCGACGACATCAACGGCGACGTCGGGGCCGGGAACATGATCCTCAAAGACTGGGGCCTGCACCTGATCGACGTGAACATCGCCATGGGCAACCTGGTCGATATCGTCGGCCAGCAGTCGAAGGCTTACCTCGCCAAATCGAAGTGATGAAAAAGCGCCCGCTCTCCGGTCGGAGAGCGGGCGCTCCTTCTTCCGGGACTTCCCAGGTCGCTAGCGTGTCATCTTCCGGCCGGCCATCAGGCCCAGCACCAGGAAGACCACGAAGCCCACGACGAACAGGAAGAACAGGAACTTCGCGATGCCGGCCGCCGCGCCGGCGATGCCGCCGAAGCCCAGGGCCGCCGCCACGATGGCGACGATCGCGAAGATCAGAGCCCATTTCAGCATGGCCCTCTCTCCTCAAACTGGGCCACAAGGCGGCCCGCGGCATGAACCCGGCTTCGCCTTGGATGTTCCGCCACTTCCTTGTTTCCCGCCGGGTCAGGCCTGATCTAAGACGAACGCGATGGCGAAGAACCCGGAAAGTCCCCTCGAGCCGTTCAAG
>NZ_JAPSKZ010000052.1 GCF_031181185.1 Phenylobacterium sp.
CTCGCGATCGGCCCAGCCGAACGCCGGCCGGGATGTCAGCAGCGCCACCACCCCGTGGCAGCCCATCCAGAGCGCTTGGGCGGCCGAATCCGCACCGCCCGTCCGCAGACGCCCGAGCGCCGCGATCTCGCGCACCACGCCGGAGAAGATCTCGTAGCATTGTCGGCTCAGGTCCGCCGTGCCCTCGGGCCACGGTTCGGCCGATACCGGACGCGGCGTGCAATAGACAAGCTGATAGGCGTTCGGATGCGCCAGGCCCCAGCGCATGTAGGCCTCCAGCATCATCCGCACGCGCACCACCGGGTCCAGCGGCTTGGCTGCGATCTCGCGATTGCGGTCGTACAGGTTCCGCAGGGTCCGCTCGCAGATCTCGAGCAGGATGCAGCCCTTGTCCTGGAAGTGCATGTAGAGCGCGGTCGACGAGACGCCCACCTCGTCGGCGATCTTGCGGATCGTGGCGCCCTCGTAGCCCTCGGCGACGAAGATGCGCTCCGCGGCTTCGAGGATCTCGGCCCGGCGGAGGTGCCCGTCGCCCTTGGCCTTGCGGGCGGATTTCCGGGTGGTGGTCCCTACAGCGGTCACTTTACTCACGTCCCCAAATCCCCGTCGCGCCACCGGACCCCAAATCGACACCGGTGACAAGCCCACGTTACGGCAGCCTGCGGACGAACCGGAAGGCTGGACGAGCCGCTGCGCTTGCGCTTCAAGGCGCCCCATGAGCCGCCCTACCGTCGCCGACGCGCCCGGCGTGATGCGCACCGAAGGCTGGGCGGACTACGCCCTGCTGGACTCAGGCGACGGCCGCAAGCTGGAGCGCTACGGCCCCTACACGGTGATCCGCCCCGAGCCGCAGTGCCTGTGGACGCCGAAGCGGCCGCAGCTCTGGGACAAGGCCGACGCGGTGTTCGATCCCACAGACGAGGAGGACGCCGGGCGCTGGCGTTTCAAGGGCCAGCCGCAGCAGGCCTGGCGGCTCGCGTGGCGCGACGTGAAGTTCCTGGGCCGCTTCACCGCCTTCCGGCATCTTGCGTTCTTCCCGGAGCAGGCCGCCAACTGGGCCTTCCTGGACGAGAAGGTCCGCGCCGCTGGGCAGCCCAAGGTGCTGAACCTGTTCGGCTACACCGGCGTGGCCAGCTTGGCGATGGCGGCCGCCGGCGCGCAGGTCACCCACGTCGACGCCTCGAAGAAGGCCGTGGCGATGGCGCGGGAGAACGCCGAACTCTCGGGTCTCGCCGACCGCCCCATCCGCTGGATCGTCGAGGACGCCCGCCGCTACGTACAGCGCGAGGTGCGGCGAGGGTCGAAGTACGACGGGATCATCCTCGACCCGCCGAAGTACGGCCGCGGACCCGACGGCCAGGTGTGGCGCCTGTTCGAGGACCTGCCGGAACTGGCCCGCCTGTGCGGCGAACTTCTTTCGCAGGACGCGTCCTTCCTGATCCTCAACGCCTACGCCGAGCGCATCTCCGGCGCCGCGCTCTCGGGCCTGCTCTCCGAGGTTCTGAAGGGCCGCGGCGGCCGCATCGAATGGGGCGAACTGGCCCTCATGGAAGAGGGAGCCGACCGCGCCATCGGCATGAGCTTCTACGCCCGGTGGAGCCGATGAACCGGGCCGTCACCTCGCTCTCGAACCCGACGGTGAAGGCCGTTCGCGCCCTGCACCTGCGCAAGGACCGTGACGAAACCGGCCTGTTCATGGCCGAGGGCCTGAAGCACGTCACCGAAGGCGTCGAGCTGGGCCATGCGCCGCGCATCCTGATGTACGGGCCGGACGCCGCGAACCATCCGCTGCTGAAGCGGGCCGTGCAGGCGACTCGCGCCGGCGGCGGCGAGGTCATCGAGGTGACGGCCGACATCCTCGCGAAGGTCTCCAAGCGCGACAATCCGCAGGCGGTCGTGGGCGTCTTCCCGCAGGCGTACCGGCCGCTGGCTGAGATCGACCCCTCGACGGCGCCCTGCTGGGTCGCCCTGCACCGCGTGCGCGACCCCGGCAACCTCGGGACCATCGTGCGCACCGCCGACGCGGCCGGCTGCGGCGGGGTGATCCTGGTGGGCGAGTGCTGCGACCCCTATTCGGTGGAAGCCGTCCGGGCGACCATGGGCTCGATCTTCGCGGTCCCGCTCAGCCGCTGTTCCGAGGCCGAGTTCGCCGCGTGGCGGCAGGGTTGGCCGGGCTCGGTCGTGGGCACCCTGCTCTCGGCCACGCACAGCCACGCTGCAGCCGAGTACCGAAAGCCCGCGCTGATCCTGATGGGCAACGAGCAGCAGGGCCTCACGCCCGAGATGGCCTCCCTGCCCGATCTCAACGTGAAGATCCCCATGCGCGGCCGCGCCGACAGCCTGAACCTCTCGGTGGCCACTGGCATAATGATCTACGCCGCCACCACCTGACCGCCCGGCGGCCTCAGGGGATCCGCATGCGCGTGCTGTCGACCTTTCTGGCCCTTCTCCTCGGCGCCTGTGCGAGCGGGACGGACCCCGTGCCGCTCCAGCCGACCCGCTATCCCAACGATCTTGCCGACGCCTACGCCGACCCGCCCGAACGCTTCGCCGATCCTGGCGACCTTGTCTGGCTCAGCGCGCTTCAGGCGCCTCGCGGACGGCTGGACGGGTTCACCCTGACGGCCCGCAACCCCGCCACCGGCGAGACGGTGACCCGGCGCATCGACGGCTGGCAGGAGGCGGAGGCAGGCGGCGGCGTGCGCTATTTCGCGCCCGACAGCTACTTCTACGCCGGCCTCTATTCCCCCGTGACGCTGAACGGACGGCTGGCGATCATCCGCAACGACACGCCGGCGCCGGACCTGCCGCCGCCCTACGTCTGTGTCCGCAACGACCGATACAGTCAGGCCAACCTCACTTGGAAGCTTGGGCACTGCCGGCCGGGCAAGCCGCAGGGCTCGGTGCGCTACAGCTACGGAACCGACCTGCGCGACTGGAACGAGCACAGCATCCGCTTCGTGGGCGTCGAGGACGGCGCTGCGATCTTCCTGCACCGCCAACGCGCCGGCCGGAAGCCGGGCGAGGCCGCGCCGACCCTGGCTCCTTTCGCCCGGGACGCGCGGTTCAGCGCCCGCGCAGGCGAACGCGCATCGATCCCCGAGGGACTGTCCGCCGACATTGACATCCAGGTGACCCGTATCGAAGGCTCGCGGGTCTTCTACCGCCTGGCCCGACGGATCATCCCATGCCGCCACCCGAGCGGCTGCATCGAGGAGTAGCCGGCCGCGCCGGCGTGTCACAGGGCAGCCCGCTCGTGCGTCCTAGGCGCATCGAGAAAGGAGCTCCCCATGACCACCCGCCTGCAGTACTACGCCGTCGAACCCAAGGCCCTCGAGGCCATGATGGGTCTCGAGAACGCCGTCCGCGCCAGCGGCCTCGAGTACTCCTTGCTGGAACTGGTGAAGATGCGCGCCTCACAGATCAACGGCTGCGCCTTCTGCCTGCACATGCACAGCCAGGACGCTCGCAAGGCCGGCGAGACCGAGGACCGGCTGCACCTGCTGGCCGCCTGGCGCGAGTCGAGCCTCTACACGCCTCGCGAGCGCGCCGCCCTGGCCTGGACCGAATCGCTGACCCGCGTCGCCGACACCGCCGCGCCCGACGCCGACTACGAGCCGCTCAAGGCTCACTTCACCGAGCAGGAGATCGTCTGGCTGACGATGATGATCGTGGCGATCAACGGCTGGAATCGACTGGCCGTGGGCTTCCGCAGCCAGCATCCGCGCGCCTGGAAGGCGGCTGCCTAAATTCGCCGGGCGCTTTCGGTCAGTTCGTCGGCCGGCACGCCGATCCGCGGATCGGCCACCACCGCCCTCAGTTCCCGCAACTGACGCGCCAACAGGTTGAGAAGACTGGAGCCCAGCTCGTGCCGGGCGCGGGCGCCATCCTTCTCGGGCACGTCGCTCAAGAACTCCGCTTGCTGGAGGGCTTCCAGCACGGCGATCATCTCCGAGAGACGGTTCGTGATGTCCTCGGCACGGAGCTGACCCGATTTCGGCGCCGAGCTCATGTCCACGGCGGCACCTTCCTTTCGGCGACCTTTGTGGCCGCTCAAACACTCAAAAGCGCCCCAATTCCAAAAGGTTTCACGCCGGAGTTGCGATCAACTCGCACGAGGCTTTGCACGTGTGGTGGGCTGCGCCGCGGCCGGATCTTCGGGCCACACATGCTTCGGATAGCGGCCGCGCATCTCGGCCCGGACCTCCTTCCACGAGCCTTTCCAGAAGCCTGGCAGGTCCTGGGTCGTCTGGATCGGGCGGTGGGCGGGCGACAGGAGGCTGAGCGTCAGCGGCGCCCCACCGACCATCGGATGCTCCGACAGGCCGAACACCTCCTGCACGCGCACGTCCACGCGCGGACCGGCCTCGGCGGCATAGTCGATCGCGAAGCTGTTGCCCGTGGGCGCGGTCCACCGGGCCGGCGCTTCGGCCTCGAGTCTGCGCTGCAGATCCCAAGGCACGAGCGTCCGCAGCGCGCCGTCCAGCACGTCGGGCTTCAGCGCCTGCAGCGACCTGACCCCCGACAGAAGCGGGGTCAGCCATTCGTCCAGCCGCGCAATAAGGGCCGGGTCCGAAAGGTCCGGCCAACTCGGGTCGCGCTGGCGCAGGAACGCCACCCGCTCGCGCAGGCTCTCGGCGGCGGGTCCCCACGGCAACGTCGCAAGCCCGTCGCGACGCACCCGCTCGGCCAGGGCGCGAGCCACCAGCGCCGGATCGGGATTGTCATCCACCTCCTCGCGGATCGTGAGCCGCCCCAAACGCGTCAGTCGCTTCGCCCGCAGCCGTCCACCGCCGCTCTCCTCAAGCCGCTCCTCTGTCTCGAACTGGTCTTGGAAGGCCGAAAGCTCGCCGGGCTCGAGGGGCGCGGCCAGCAGGATGCGGTCGCGGCGATCGCCGCCGCCCAGCTCCGCCACGGCGAGCCAATATTCGCGCGCCAGGGCGTCGGTCGGCTCGACGAACGCGCCGCGCCCCGACACTAGCTGAAACTCGCCCTGCCCGCCCCGGGCCTTGGCCACACGCTCGGGATAGGCGAAGGCCAGTAGCAGGCCGTCGGACAGCGGCTCGCCCTCGCCCGGTCGTCCGGCCAGCGCCGCCCAGCGGTCCGCCAGGGCCTTGGCGTCACGCGCCCGCGGGCTGCGGTCGCGCTCCAGCTGCTCGAGCCGATGACGCAGGTCGGCGTCGCGGCCGCCCAGATTGCGCTCGGTGATCAGGGCGGCGATGCGCGCGGCGCGCGCCTGCTGCCCGGTATCGGCGGCCTTGAGCACCATGTGCGCCAGCCGCGGCGCCAGCGGGAAGTCGGCCAACGCACGGCCGTGGGCGGTCAGCACGCCCTCGTCGTCCAGCGCTTCCAGTCTCCGCAGCAGCGCCCGGGCCTCGGCAAAGGCGGCGGCGGGCGGCGGGTCGAGGAAGGCGAGGTCGGCGGTCTCCTTCGCGCCCCAACGGGCGAGGTCTAGGGCCAGGCCGGACAGGTCTGCGTCGAGGATCTCGGGATCGCCGTACGCCGGCAGGGCGCGGGTCTCGGCCTCGTCCCACAGGCGGTAACAGACGCCCGGCTCTGTGCGCCCTGCGCGGCCGCGGCGTTGGTCAGCGGCGGCGCGGCTCACGCGCACGGTCGCCAACCGCGTCAGGCCGCTCGCCGGGTCGTAGCGGGGCACACGCGCCAGCCCGCAGTCGATCACCACGCGCACGCCCTGGATGGTCAGGCTCGTTTCGGCGATGGACGTGGCGAGCACCACCTTGCGGCGGCCGGCCGGCGCGGGCTCGATCGCCCGGTCCTGCTCGCGCGGGTCCAAGGCGCCGTAGAGCGGGGCCACGTCCACGTCAGGCCGGCGCAGACGTTCTGCCAGGCGCTCGGCCGTCCGCAGGATCTCGCCCTGGCCGGGTAGGAACACCAGCAGGCTCCCGGGCTCCTCCGCCAGCGCTCGCTCCACGGCGCGCACGATGCGGTCCTCTAGCCGCTGGGTTTCGTCCCGACCCAAGTAGCGGGTTTCGACGGGGAACATCCGTCCCTGGCTCTCGACGACCTGGGCTTCGTCCAGCAACCGGGCCACCGCCGCCCCGTCCAGCGTCGCCGACATCACCAGCAGCCGCAGGTCCTCGCGCAGCACCTTCTGGGCGTCGCGGGCGAGCGCCAGGCCCAGATCCGCGTCCAGGCTGCGCTCGTGGAACTCGTCGAAGATCACGCAGGCCACCCCGGCCAGGTCTGGGTCGGCGAGAATCATCCGCGTGAAGACGCCTTCGGTCACCACCTCGATGCGCGTGCGGGCCGACACCTTGGATTGCATCCGCACCCGGAAGCCCACGGTCTCCCCGACCGGCTCGCCCAAGGTCTGGGCCATGCGGTGGGCCGCGGCCCGCGCGGCCAGGCGTCGGGGCTCGAGCACGATGATCCTGCCGCCGGCCGTCCAGGATTCGCCGAGCAACTCCAGCGGAACGACCGTCGTCTTGCCGGCGCCGGGCGGCGCGACCAGCACGGCGCCATTGCGCTCGGCAAGCTGCGCCTTCAGCGCAGGCAGGGCCTCGTGGACGGGGAGCATCCGCGCGGCTCTACCGAAAGCTGCGCCGCCTCGCCAGCGTTGCCGCTTGACCCGAGGGCGCCAAGCAAGCAACGGTCCGCCCCAAACTTGTCAACGGCGGCCAGGGGGGTCGCTGCTCGGAGGGAATATGTGGCGCGTTAAGCCGCTCGACGCGATCCTTGCGACCGCGGAAAAGAAATCACTGCACCGTTCGCTTGGCGCGTTCCAGCTCACCATGCTGGGTATCGGCGCCGTTATCGGCACCGGCATCTTCGTTCTGACTGCCGAGGCGGCCCAGAAGGCCGGCCCCGGCATGATGATCAGCTTCATCATCGCGGGCGTCGTCTGCGCCGTGGCCGCGCTCTGCTATGCCGAAATGGCTTCGATGGTGCCCGTCTCCGGCTCCGCCTACACCTACAGCTACGCCGTGATGGGAGAGCTGGTGGCCTGGATGGTCGGCTGGGCCCTGATCCTCGAGTACGCCGTCGCCGCCGGCGCGGTGTCCGTGGGCTGGTCGGGTTATGTCGTCGGCCTGCTGGAGGCGACCTTCGGCCTCGAGATACCTGACGCGCTGACCCTCGGCCCGTTCGACGGCGGGATGATCAACCTGCCCGCCATGGCCATCGCAGGCCTCGTGACCTGGCTGCTGGTGATCGGCACGCGCGAGAGCGCCACGGTCAACTCCATCCTCGTGGCGATCAAGGTCGCCGCGCTGACCCTCTTCATCGTCCTGGCGGTGCCGGTGATGCGGATGGAGGAGTTCACGCCGTTCATGCCGCTGGGCTTTGCGGGCGTGGCGACGGCCGCAGCCTCGATCTTCTTCGCCTATGTGGGCTTCGACGCCGTTTCCACCGCGGCCGAGGAGACCAAGAATCCCCAACGGAACATGCCGATCGGCCTCATCGGCTCGCTCAGCGTCTGCACGATCTTCTATCTGCTCGTGGCGGCGGGCGTGATCGGCTCCGTGGGCGCCCAGCCTGTCCTCGGCGCTGACGGCGCGGCCCTTGCGCCGGGAAGCCGGGAGCTGGCCGACGCCTGCCGTGCGCTTGCCGACGGCAAGGTCGTCTGCTCGAAGGAAGCTCTCGCCTGGACGCTGCGAGAGATCGGCTGGCCCCAGATCGGCAACCTGATCGGCCTTGCCGCCGGCCTGGCGCTGCCCTCGGTCATCCTGATGATGATGTTTGGCCAGACCCGCATCTTCTTCGTGATGAGCCGCGACGGCCTGCTGCCGGCCGCGTTCTCCAAGATCCATCCGAAGTACAACACGCCCCACGTGATCACGATCATCACGGGCATCGCCGTGGCGCTGTTCGCCGCGTTCTTCCCGGTGGGTCAGCTGGCCAACATCTCGAACTCGGGCACGCTGTTCGCCTTCGCGGCGGTGTCGATCGCGGTGCTGGTGATCCGCAAGACCGATCCGAACCGCCACCGGCCGTTCCGCACGCCGCTGATTTGGCTCACGGCGCCGATCGCGGTCCTGGGCTGCGTGTTCCTGTTCTTCAGCCTGGACGAGAAGAGCAAGTACCTGTTCGTGATCTGGGCGGTGATCGGCCTGCTCGTCTACTTCCTGTACAGCCGCTCGCGTAGCCACGTCGGCCGCGGGATCGTCGATGTGCCGGAACTCGAACCCGACGCGCCGCCGCCCAATGTGGTGCGGCCCGCCGAGGAGCACTAGGACGGAAAGGCCCGGGGCGAACCCCCGGGCCTTTTCTTTGGGGCTCCGAACCCCGATCATAGGGCGACATGAACGCTCCCCAGCCGCCCCTGCCCATCCGCGCCCTCGTCGCGCCCGTCACTCCGCTGCAGCAGAACTGCACCATCGTCTGGTGCGCCAAGACCAAGAAGGCCGCCGTGATCGATCCCGGCGGCGAAGTCCCGCGCCTGCTTCAGGCGCTGAAGGACCAGGACCTGACGCTGGAGAAGATCTGGATCACCCACGGCCACCTTGACCACGCCGGCGGCACGGCGGCGCTGAAGGAGGCCACCGGCGTCCCCATCGAAGGCCCGCACCCGGACGACCAGTTCTGGATCGACGACATCGGCGCCTCGGGCGCCAAGTGGGGCATGCCCGACGCCCGGACCTTCACGCCCGACCGCTGGCTGGGCGATGGCGACACGGTCACCCTGGGCGAGACCGAGTTCGAGGTGATCCACTGCCCCGGCCACACCCCGGGGCACGTAGTGTTCTTCCACCGGCAGGCGCGCTTCGCTCAGGTCGGCGATGTCCTGTTCCAGGGCTCGATCGGGCGCACCGACTTCCCCCGCGGCAACCACGCCGACCTCATCCACTCGATCACGAAGAAACTCTGGCCGCTTGGCGACGACGTACGCTTCGTGCCTGGCCACGGGCCCATGTCCACCTTTGGCCAGGAGCGACGGTCCAATCCGTTCGTCGCAGACGCCGTCCTCGCGGATGATTAGACGCTGCGTGACACGCGCGTTTCATACTAGACATTCGACCGTTACCGCGCCCCGCCATCGTGGCGCGCATGGAGCTTGCTGCTGACATGGCCGGCGCCGGCGCGCGCATCCTCATGGTGGACGACGATCCGGGCATCCGCGACGTCGTCTCCGACTTCCTGGGCCGCCACGGCTACAAGGTCGAGACCGCCGCCGATGCGCCCGAGATGGAGCGCGTGTTGGACCGCGGGCCCGTCGACCTCATCGTCCTGGACGTTATGCTGCCGGGCGAGGACGGCCTCGCCATCTGCCGTCGCCTGACGGCGCAGGAGAACGGCCCGCCGATCATCATGTTGTCGGCCATGGGCGAGGACACCGACCGCATCGTAGGCCTCGAGCTCGGCGCCGACGACTACCTGGCCAAGCCGTGCAACCCGCGCGAACTGCTCGCGCGCGTGCGCGCCGTCCTGCGTCGCGCCGAGCAGCGCAGCGGCGGTAACGGCGGCGAACTGGGCGCAGGCTGCGAATTCGCCGGCTGGCGGCTGGACCTGGTCCGCCGCGAACTGCGCTCGCCCGCCGGCGTCGTCGTGAACCTGTCCTCGGGCGAGTTCTCGCTGCTCCGCGCCTTCGTCGAGCGGCCGCAGCGGGTGCTTACCCGCGACCAGCTGCTGGAGTTCGCCCGCGGCCCCGACAGTGACGCCTTCGACCGCGCGATCGACGTTCAGATCAGCCGCCTGCGCCGCAAGCTGGACGACGGGGGCGACAGCCACGACCTGATCCGCACGATCCGCAACGAAGGCTACATGTTCACCGCCAAGGTGAAGCGCTCATGAGGCCCGCGGGCCGCCCAGCGGCCTCGTTCTTCGTCCAGCTGTTGACCCTGACCGGCCTGACGCTGGTGGCCGCCTGGGCCATCAGCCTGCTCCTGCTCTTCAGCTTGCCGCCACCTGCGCCCGACTTCTATCGGCTGGGCGAAATCGAGCGGACGCTGAACGGCAACCCGCCGTCGTTCTCCGAGCGCCGTCCTCTCGTCCGCAAGATTGCCGACCGGCCGCCGGGACCCAAGCTCGAGGGCCGCTTCATTCCCGTCATCCGGCAGCGGATCGCCGCCGACCTGGGCGTGCGGCTGGAAGACGTGGTCATCGCTGGGGAGCGCGGCCCGCTGGCAGACCGCCGGGTCGGCCGGGTCATGCGCGACCGGGCGGCGCGCGAGGGGGTTCGGGAGGAGCACTTCCTCGTCGCGCCGTTCGAACTCGGCATCCGCCAGGACGACGGTCGCTGGCTGGTCGTGAAGACGCAGGAGCCCTTCGGCCTCAGCGACTGGCAGCAGCGGCTGGCCCTCTGGTTCGTGCTCTCGGCGCTCGCCATGGCGCCGGTCGCATGGATCTTCGCCCGCCGCTTGTCGGCCCCCATCAAGATGTTCGCCAACGCCGCCGAACGGCTGGGCCGGGACCCGCGCGCGCCGCCGCTCGAGCTGCGGGGGCCCACCGAAATCGCCGTCGCAACCCGCGCCTTCAACGAGATGCAGCAACGCCTGCGCCGTTACGTCGAGGACCGCACCGCGATGGTCGGCGCCATCGCCCACGATCTGCGCACGCCGCTGACCCGTCTGCGGTTCCGGATCGAAGCCCTTCCCGAGGAGCAGCGGGCGAAGTTCGCCTCCGACCTCGACCAGATGGAGGCGATGATCGCCGCCACCCTCGCCTTTGTCCGCGACACCAGTCGCGAGGCCGAGCGCACGCCGCTTGAGCTCTCGTCCCTCCTCGAAAGCCTGTGCGACGAGATGGCCGAGACCGGCGCCCGCGCGGAGATGGAGGCGGGGGAGAAGGTCGTGCTGGAAGGCGATCCGATGGCGCTGCGGCGCCTGTTCGCGAACCTGCTGGAAAACGCGGTGAAGTTCGGCGGCGGAGCCCGCGCCCGCGTGTTCCGCGACGACGCCAACGCCATCGTCGAGATCGACGACAACGGACCGGGAATCCCGCCGCAGGACGCCGAGAAGGTGTTCGAGCCCTTCTACCGCCGGGAGCCTTCACGCAGCCGTCAGACCGGGGGCATCGGCCTGGGCTTGGCCGTCGTCCGCTCGATCGCGCGTGGACACGGCGGCGACGTCGAACTTTCGAACCGGCCGAGTGGCGGCCTCACCGCCCGCGTCGTGCTGCCGCTCTAGGATTCGAAGCGGCGCCGGAAATCGCCCGCCGGGCGAATAAGAAGCGTCCGTTCACGCAACCTCTGCCGGGCCTTGTTGGTTAGCCTGACCGCTAACCCTGCGAGACGCCATGTCCGAGCCGGATCAAAAACAAGACCAAGAGCCCCCGGCCAGCGGTCGTGCCGACCCCACGCCGCAGGAACCCGAACGGCCGTCCCAAGGCGAGCGGCCGGTTGGCGGCGCCTCGCCAGACCTCCCCCTCTCGTCGCCCGATTAGGAGAGTTGTGAATGCCCAGCGTTGATACCGGAAAGCCGCGAGCCCGCCGAGGCTTCGCCGCCATGAACCCGGAGCGGCGCCGCGAGATCGCCCGCAAGGGCGGCGCGAGCGTGCCCGGCGAGAAGCGCAGCTTCGCCAAGGACCGCGACCTGGCGGCCTCGGCTGGCCGCAAGGGCGGTGAAGCGTCCCGTGGCGGCGGCCGTTCGCGCGGCCGCGAATCCTAGGCCCTTAGAAGTACGACGGCGAAGGCGGGGTGGGCGCTGACCCACCGCCGCTCGAGCCGCCAGCCGGCGCCGGCGGCCAGCTCCGCGAAGCCTTCGACGGTGAACTTGTAGGAGTTTTCCGTGTGCAGGGTTTCGCCGGCCGCGAAGCGGAACGTCCGCCCGGCGACGGTCACGGCCTGATCCTTCAGGCTCATCAGATGCATCTCGATGCGGCCTTCGCCCTCGTTCCAGACAGCACGGTGGGCGAAGGCGTCGAGGTCGAAATCCCCGCCAAGCTCGCGGTTGATCCGGACCAGCAGGTTTTTGTTGAAGGCCGCCGTCACGCCAAGGGCGTCATCATAGGCCGCTTCCAGCGTCGCCCGGTCCTTCCTCAGGTCGATGCCCACGAAGAACGCCGCCCCGCGGCCCAGCAGCCGCCGCGCGCCGGCCAGGAAGGTCTTGGCGTCGTCGGGCGTGAAGTTGCCGATCGTCGAGCCTGGGAAGAAGCCCACCACAGGTCGGCCCCTCGCCGCCGCTGGCAGTTCCAGCGCGCGGGTGAAGTCTTCCCGCAACGGCGCAACCTCCAGCTTCGGGTAGTCCGCGCGGATCGCGTGCGCGGCGGCTTCCAGCGCCGCCTCGCTAATGTCGATCGGCGCATAGACGTCCACCTGGGGCGCCGCGTCGAGCAGGATGCGCGTCTTGAGGCTGGCGCCGCTGCCGAACTCGACGAGCGCCGCGCGCACTGGGATCTCGGCCGCCATCTCGCTAGCCGCACGGCGCAGCAGCGTGATCTCGGTCCGGGTGGGATAGTACTCCGCCAGTTCGGTGATCGCCTCGAACAGGCGCGAGCCCTCGGCGTCGTAGAAGTGCTTGGGCGGAATGCTCTTCTGCGGACGCGCCAGGCCCTCGAGCACGTCGGTCTCGAGACTGGATGCAGGATCCAGGCCGTCCAAAGCCAGCCGCACGCCCGAGAACATCCAGCGCTGATGCGGATGGAAGAAGTTGCGGTAGCTCGCCCGGACGTGCCCGCCGGGCGTGACGCACGCGCCGCCGCGCAGCACGAACTGGCCGGCCATGAACTTGCCGTTGTACTCGCCGACGGCGCCCTCCGCGGGCTTGAAGCCGGGATAGGGCAGATAGGCGCTGCGCGTCCATTCCCAGAGGTCGCCGAACATCTGGCGCAGCCCCTCGCCCGCCGGCGCCGGCTGGGCGGTCAGGGCGCCTGACGTCAGAAAGTTGCCCTCGTGCCAGGCGGCCGCCGAGGCGTGTTCCCACTCCGCTTCGGTCGGCAGCCGCGCGCCGGCCCAGGTCGCATAGGCGTCGGCCTCGTAGTAGCTGATGTGGCTCACCGGCGCCGCCGTATCGACCGGCCGCAGCCCGCGCAGCGTCATGACCGTCCAACCGCCCTCGCCGTCCTGCCAGTAGAGCGGCGCCCGCCACCCTTCGGCCTGCACGCGAGCCCAGCCCTCGGACAGCCATAGTTCAGGTCGCGCGTAGCCGCCGTCCGTCATGAAGGCCAGCCACTCCCCGTTGGTCACCAGGCGGTTGGCCAGACGGAACGGCTCGAGCCACGTCTTGTGGCGGGGCGTCTCGTTGTCGAAGGCAAAGCCCCGACCGTCATGGCCGATCTCGACGAGGCCGCCCTCGAAGCCTGTCCAGCCGATGGGCGGCGGCGCCGTCGCGCCCGTCGAGTGCGGCGGTGCATAGGCGGGACGCAGCGGCGAGGCGGCGAACAGGTTCAGGATGTCCATCAGGATCAATTCCTGATGCTGCTGCTCGTGCGCCAGGCCGAGGTCGAGCAGATCCGGGCGCGGCGCAGGGCCGGCCGCCAGCAGGCGCTCCATGCCCGCGTCCACGTGGGCGCGGTAGGCCAGGACGTCGTCAAGTGACGGCCGGGTGATCAGCCCACGATCCGGTCGAGGTTGCCGCGGCCCGATCGCCTCGTAGTACGAGTTGAACAGATAGCCGAAACGCGGATCGAAGAGCTTGTAGTCTGGAAGGCCGGGCTGGAGCAGGAATGTCTCGAAGAACCAGCTCGTGTGCGCCAGGTGCCACTTGGTGGGGCTGGCTTCGGGCATGGACTGGGCCTGCATGTCCTCGGGGGTGAGCGCACGGATCAGGTTCTCCGTGGCCCGGCGTACGGCCCGGTACCGGGTGAGCGCCTCGGGGACCAAGGCCGATGCGGCCGCGTCGATGGTGCGGTCGATGGGGCCCATGTTTCCTCCGGAGGCTTGTCAGGCAGCACATGTGGGTCGCCGCCTTGGCGGCGGCAACGACCGGCGTTCGCTTTTGTGAAGCTTGGGCCGCAGCCGCCAACGCCGCCTTGAACCCGAAGTTCCGGGAATCTGGCCGCTTTTCCGGCTTCTGAGTTCCCGGAACAGATGCATAGGGGACGCGTTGAACGGGCCAATCCGAAGCGAGCGCTAACGGCCCAATGCCCCGGGGCCCAAGAGGACAACAATGAGTTCGACGTCCAGCTGGCGGGACGAAGTCGTGGGCCTGATCCCCGCCTTGCGGGCCTTCGCCTGGTCGCTGAGCCACAACGGCTCGGATGCCGACGATCTGGTCCAGGACACCCTGATCAAGGCCTGGACCAACCGGGACAAGTTCGAACCCGGCACCAACCTGCGCGCCTGGCTGTTCACGATCCTGCGCAACACCTACTACACGAACGTGCTGCGGCGTCGGCGCGAGGTGCGCGACGAGACGGGCGAATACGCCGGGGGGCTCAAATCGCCGCCCACCCAGGACTGGAGCGTCGCCATGCGATCGCTGCAGGCCGCCCTCCAGCAACTGCCCGACGAACATCGCGAGGCCCTGATCCTCGTCGGCGCGGCGGGGCTCTCCTACGAGGAGGCCGCCGAGATCTGCGGGTGTGCGCTGGGTACGATCAAGAGCCGGGTCAATCGCGCCCGCGCACGGCTCCTGAAGATCATGGATGCCGAAGACGCCACCGACGTGATGGCGCTGGAAAGCGTCACCGCGATGGGCAGCGCCTAGGCGGTCTTCTTGGTCGCCTGAGGTTGGGCGGCGCCGTCATCCAGCTGGTCGACGATCGAGCGCAGGCGGTCCGGGAGCGGCCGGTCTTCCAGCGCCCGGAACATGCTCTTCAAGCCCTTGTCCAGAGCCGCAACCTTGTCGCGCTTGTGCGCCATCTGATGCATCCCAGCCCAAGCCATTCGCCATGAATGGCCTGGACCCAAGTGGCCGACCTGAGCGTCGTGCGCAACGGGGGTGCGACAATGGGCCGGAACGGCGCGACGGATCCGAGGGTTTGACGCACACCCGAAGGCGGAAGGAGATCCGACATGGCGGACCGCAACGACTATCGCAGCTCGTGGAGCGGCGGCGGGGAGCGCACGCCCAAGGGCGGTCACGGCGAGGGCGAGCACGAGCCCTGGCGCCGCGACCGGTACGGTTCGCTCTACGACCAGGACCGCACCAACTACGGCTCCGGGTGGGACCGCGAGCGCGGCGACTACGGCCGCGGCGAGGACGACCGGCGCGGTCCGCGAGGGGGTGACCGTCAAGCCTGGCGCCCGGACGGCGGCGCTCCCTACGGCGATACGGAGCTCAACCGCGGCATCTCCGGCTACGAGGAATTCGGCGCGCCGCACGACTACGCCTACCACCCGCACGTCGAGTTCGAGCCCGACTACCTGCGCTGGCGGGAGGAGCAGCTGCGGCTTCACGACCGCGAGTACGAGGAGTGGCGCCGCCGGCGCCGGCAGCAGTACGACGACGACTATCGTCGCTCCCGCCGCCCCGGCAACTAGGGCCCCAGGCGCGACCCGCTAATCCACGTCGGCCGGGTACACGACCGGCAGGACAATGGCCGAAGGCCGCGTGGCGTCCATGTAGATCGTGTTCGTGGCCGTGCGTGGCTTCTTCGTGGCCTGCCCCGGCCCCTCGCCGGTGTTCGGATTGACCTCGAACCTTGGGGCGTTCGAGGAGGTGACGTGCACCGCGATCCGGTGCCCTTTCTCGACGGTGAGCGCCGTGGGCCACAGGTCGATGACCAGCTTCTCGGGCGCGCCAGGCGTCATCATCCGGATCTGATCGGGCATCCGGCCGCCCCGGTAGCGGGTGCGGATCGGCGCATCCAGGATCAACGCCTCGTAGCCGTCCGGATAGACGTCCACCAGCTTGGCCACGAAGTCGGTGTCGGGCCCGTCGGTCGCGGCCCAGAGCTCCATCGACACCGGCCCGGCGATCGCCACGTCCCGGTCCAGCACGGGCGTCTGGAACCGCAGATAGTCCTGCCGCTGCCCGATCTGCCGCTGATCCATCGGCCCGCGCTCGAACGTCAGGTTCGCGCCCCCGAATGTGGGCACGGGCTTGGTCGGATCGAACCTGTAGCTCGTCTTGGCTTCGCCGGCCGTCGGCGCCTTGGTGGTCAACTCCTTCTCCGGCGTCAGATAGTAGCGGACCTCGCGGTATGCCGGCGGCCAGTTGGCCGAGGTCAGCATCCGGTTCTTCGGCGAGAAGGCGCCCTTCCGGGCCGAGGCCATCATGAAGTACTGAACCGGCGGCTCGTCCATGATGCCGTTGTCGATCCCCTTCAGCCAGTAGTCGAACCAGCGGATCTCCTGGTCGCCGCCGAGGCTCAGGCGGTCCGAGCCCGGATAGGCGAGATCGCCGGACAGCTGGCCGTGCCCGAACGGGCCCATCAGCAGCTTCTGGTTTCCCCGCGCCCCGTTCGCGCCGTGGTTCTGCAGCCACTGGAAGTTGTCGACGCTGCCGCCGTTGAAGATGTCGTACCAGCCGCCGACGTTGTAGATCGGGATGCGGATGTACTTGCGGTTCGTGGTCATGGCGACGCGGTTCCAGCTCACGTCGTCCAGCGCCCGCCGGCGCACCGTGTCCAGCACCTCCTCCGAGACGCCCTGCCCGCGCAGCCAGCCGATGGTGTCCTTGTCCTTCAGCACACCGCCTGGATAGCTGTACGAGAGCCGGTCGGCCGGGGCGACCACCACATAGGCCGCCTTCAGGTGCGGCGGTGCGGCCATGGCCGCCGAGCTGGCGGTGATTCCCAGCGCCGAGCCGCCGGTCATGCCGACCTTGCCGTTGCTCCAAGGCTGGGCCGCGGCCCACTCCACGGCGTCGTAGCCGTCCTCGATGTCGTTCTCGAACGCCGCGTAGAAGCCCTGCGAGCGCCCCTTGCCGCGCACGTCCTGCAGCACGTAGACGTAGCCCGCGTCGGTGTAGCGCTTGGCCTGCTTGGCCAGCTGCTCGCCCGGATTGGGCGTCTGCTCGGTGACGCGGCCGTCCTTCAGATAGGGCGTGCGGCTCAGCACGACCGGCCAGGGTCCCGGCCCTTCCGGCTTGTAGACGTTCGCCGCCAGCCGCGTCCCGTCGCGCAAGGTCATGAACTCCTCGACTGCGCCCGGGGGCAGGCCCGGCCACGTCGGCTGCGCCTGAGCCTGCGCCTGCGCCTGCGCTGGCCCCGGGCCCACGGCGCCGACGGCTAGCGAAAGGGCTACGGCGAACGCCGGCGCCAGTTGCTTCAGATTGATCATGCTATCGCTCCCTCCCGCAGGTCTGCCGCCCGCGCCGCAGGCATCTAAGCATGGCCGCCCGCGGCCGTCTTTTCGGCGCCGCAATCCGTTGGCGCGTCGCGTCCGATCCTCTAGCGTCCAGGCAAAGCGGGCGGCGCAAGCCCGCAGGGAAATGGAAGCGTGCGCCGGGCATGAGCCAAAGCGACATCAAGCTGCTGACCGACATCGTCTCGGTCCACGCCGCCGCGCGCGGCGACCACGTGGCCGTGGAGTTCGAGGGCCGGCGCCTCACCTACGCCGAGCTGGACCGCCGATCGGACCGGGTCGCCGGCCTGCTGCAGGCGGCCGGCGTGAAGCCTGGCGACCGGGTGGCCTGGCTGGGGCGCGCCTCCGAGGCCTGGTACGAGGTGTTCTTCGGCGCGGCCAAGGCGCGGGCCTGCCTCGCCCCGATCAACTCCCGCCTCGCCCCGCCGGAGATCGCCTTCATCTTGGGCGACTCCGGCGCCGACCTGTTGTTCGTGAGCCCTGAGTTCTTTGCCTGCGCGCGGGCGGTGATGGCCCAGTTGGATCGCCCGATTCGGGTGATCGGCGTCGGCGCCGCCGATGAGGGTATCGATGACTACGCCGCCCTGCGCGACCAGGCGCCCGCCCCGCAGGCCGCGACGCCGGCGCTCGAGGACGACGTGCTGCAGCTCTACACCTCGGGCACGACAGGCCTTCCCAAGGGCGTGCGGCTGACGCACGGCAACTACGCCGCCTTCCTTGCCCTGCGCCACGAGGTGCCGGGCTTCGCCTACGGCCCCGACGACACGGTGCTGATCCTGATGCCGCTGTTCCACGTGGCGGGCACGAACATCAGCTTCTCGGGGCTCGCTTCGGGCGGACGCCTGGTGCTGATGGCCGAGTTCGACCCGCCGCGGGTGCTGGAGACGATCCAGGCCGAGCGCGTCAACCATGCCTTCCTGGCGCCGGTGATGATCAACGTCCTGCTGCAGACGCCCAGCATCGCCACGACCGACTTCTCGTCGATGAAGACTGTCAGCTATGGGGCCTCCCCGATTTCCGAGGCGGTCCTGAAGGCGGCGACCGAGCGCTTCGGCTGCGGCTTCATACAGTTCTATGGCATGACCGAGACGTGCGGCGCGGGCACGACGCTCTCCCCCGAAGATCATCGCGGCGAACTGCTCCGCAGCTGCGGCCGCGCCTGGCCCACGCTTGGCGTCCGCGTCGCCGACGAAGCCGGCCGCGAGCTGCCGCCGGGCGAGATCGGCGAGATCGAGATCCGTGGGCCGATCATCATGGCTGGCTACTGGAACCGGCCCGAGGCGACGGCCGAGACGATCCGGCCGGACGGCTGGCTGCGCACCGGCGACGCCGGCTACATGGACGAGGACGGCTTCTTCTATGTCCACGACCGGGTGAAGGACATGATCGTCAGCGGGGGCGAGAACATCTACCCGGCCGAGGTGGAGAACGCGATCCTGGGCTGCCCGGGCGTGGCCGACGCCGCCGTCATCGGCGTGCCCGACGAAAAGTGGGGCGAAAGCGTCAAGGCGATCTGCGTCCGCCAGCCAGGAGAGACCCCCGACCCGGCCGACATCATCGCCTGGGCCCGTCAGCGGATCGCCGGCTACAAGGCGCCCAAGTCGGTGGACTTCGTCGACGCCCTGCCCCGCAACCCGTCCGGCAAGGTCCTGCGGCGGGAACTGCGCAAGCCGTACTGGGAAGGTCGCGACCGGAACGTCGGCTGATACGGTCAAGCTTCGCTTATCCCCAGCATTGTTGATGCTGCGACAGCAGCGCTGGTTGACTTAACCGGAAATAAAGCAAAGGCGCGGCTGGAATCTTCGATTCGATCGGCGTATAACGTCGGTATGCACGAGCGCAGCTTCAGACCCGATCTGACGGGCTCGGACGAGAGCCTCGACGATCTTCTCGCCCGCCTGAAGGTTCAATTGAGCCGTCCGAAGACGCGCCCCGGCGGTCCTCCGCCGCCGGACGAAGGGCACTTCGTGACCTCGCGCTGGCCTCGGGGCGGCGCGGGAGGCGCCGAGGCGCCGCTGCCTGTCGAGCGTCCGCTGGCGGACTGCCACGCCTACTGACGGCTAAGGCCGCCCGATCAGCCGGGCCATTGTGAACTTCGCTGCCCGCACGCAGCGCACCTTGCCGTGCGGGGCGGCGATCGTGGCTGGCTGGCCTGGGCCGATGTCGAAATACCACTCCCCCTTGTCGGTGCTGATCTTCAGCGCCTTGGGGGTGGTGAACTGGCAGACGGGATAGGTGCTCTGTCCCCAGCCCGCGCCATAGCGCAGGGCGGTGCAGCTCATGTGCCCGAACTGGCGGTAGAAGGTGACGTCCTCGTACACCGTCCCCTTGCGGACCTTGAGTCCCCTCGCCTCGAACTCGGCCTTGGAAAGGGCGACGCATGGCGGGCCCTCGATCGCCCACTCGCGGGCGAGGTTCAGCGCTTCGCCCCGCCGCTTCATGTACGACCCGCCGAACAGCCAGGCGGGAAAAGCCAGCGCGATGATCACGGCCGCGGCCAGCACAACCTTCTGCCCCGCCGTCAGGCGGCGACGACGCCCGCGACCGGCCATGGGCCATCCTCCTGACTCTTCAGACTACATCTGTAATCTGAGAGTCCGGGGCGCCGCAAGCCTCAGGCTGCAAGCTTGGGCGTTTCCTTCGCCGCCCCCTTCGGGTTGCCGAAGCGCAGCACGCCGTCCTCGAGCTTGCCGTAGCGCAGGCTCATCAGGTCCATGGCGTAGTTTTGGTAGAGCTTCCACGGCGCCTTGTTCCCCTGCTTCGGGAACTTGGCCATGGCCCGCTGCACGTAGCTCGACGAGAAATCCAGCCACGGCTCGAAGGTCACGGTCGGGTCGTCGTTCACCGGCGTCGCCTGGCGCAAACCGGTCTTCTTCATGTGGTTAAGCACGCGCGTGACGTACTCGCACGTCAGGTCGCACTTCAGCGTCCAGGAGGCGTTCGTATAGCCAAAGGCGGAGGCCATGTTCGGCACGCCTTCGTACATCATGCCCTTGTAGGAAAGGGTCTGGGAGGCGTCGGCCCGGCGGCCGTCGACCGAGATCTCGACTCCGTTCCAGACCTCGAGCACCAATCCGGTCGCCGAGACGATCACGTCCGCCTCCAGCTCCTGGCCCGACTTCAGGCGGATGCCGCGCTCGGTGAACGTCTCGATGTGGTCGGTGACCACCGAGGCCCGGCCCGAGCGGATCATCTTGAACATGTCGCTGTCCGGCACCAGGCAGAGCCGCTGGTCCCAGGGATTGTAGGTGGGCGTGAAGTGGGTCTCGACATCGTAGTCGGGGCCCAGTTCCTCGCGCACCATCTTCAGGATCCGGGCCTTCACGGCCGCGGGCTTCTCCCGCGCCATCTTGAAGAAGTACATGCCGAAGAGGACGTTGCGCCAACGGATGATGTCGTAGGCCAGCTTGCCCGGCAGCACCTTGCGCAACCAGTTGGCCATCTTGTCCTCGGCCGGCCGCGAGACGACGTACGTGGGCGACCGCTGCAGCATGGTGACGTGGGCGGCGTCCTTGGCCATTTCCGGCACGAGGGTCACGGCCGTGGCGCCCGAGCCGATCACGACGACGTTCTTGCCCTTGTAATCCAGGCCTTCCGGCCACTGCTGCGGATGGACGAAGGCGCCCCTGAAGTGCTCGCGGCCCGGATATTCGGGCGTGTAGCCGCCCTCGTAGGAATAGTAGCCGCCGCACAGGAACAGGAAGTTGCAGGTGAAGCGCACAGTCTTGCCGCCGGTCTCGGCCTCGACCGTCCAGCGGGCGTCGTCGGTCGACCAGGCGGCGCGCTTCACCAGGTGGCGGAAGCGGATGTGCCTGTCGATGCCGTGCTCGGCGGCGGTGTCGCGCACGTATTTCAGAATGGACGGACCGTCTGCGATCGCCTTGGCCTCGCGCCACGGCTTGAAGGCGTACCCCAGGGTGTACATGTCGCTGTCCGAGCGGATGCCGGGGTAGCGGAACAGGTCCCAGGTGCCGCCGATGGACTCGCGGCCTTCCAGGATCACATAGCTGCGGTCAGGCGCCTCGGCCTGCAGGTGATAGCCGGCGCCCACGCCCGAAAGGCCGGCGCCCACGATCACCACGTCGAAGTGTTCGACAGCCATCTTCTTTCCATCCCCTGGACTTATTGCCTGCGAGGATAACTGATCGACGTTCAGTTACCAGCGGGAAATCCGCCGCTCAGGCGAGCACGCCCAAGGCGTCGTGGTCGCGGATGTGCTCGCACGCCCCGCCCAGCATCTGCAGGAACATCTCGTCTCCACGCGGGGTCTGCACGACGACCATCGACGCGAAAAAGGCCGTCAGGAACAACAGGAACCCGCCCTGGGCGTAGTGCTGGCGGATCTCCGCCGGCA
>NZ_JAPSKZ010000053.1 GCF_031181185.1 Phenylobacterium sp.
CGAGGTGTTCCTGGTCCTCGAGGGCGAGGTGGAGATGCGCTACCGCGAGGCCGGCGTGGAGAAGGCGGTGCGCCTGAAGCCCGCCGACATGTTCATCGCCGAGGCCGGCGACGCCCACGTGGCCCATCCGATCGGGCCCGCCCGCGTGCTGGTCGTCGAGAAGGAAGGGACGGTCTAGAAGCCTTCCTGGGCGACGACCGCCGTGACCGGGGCCTTCCGGAACAGCACGCCGCGGTAGCGGACCTCCGCCGCCGCCTCGTCCGGCTGCTCGCCCGTCTCGCGCAGGAACTCGTCCCAGCGGTCTTCGGGCATCAACAGCACCAGGTCGGCGAGGTTCTCGTAGGCGTCGATCTCGCGGTCGGCCTCTTCGCGGATCGAGAGGCCGGTCGGCTTGCCGGGATCCTTCTGGTCGAGATGGGTCGGCGCGGGGTCGGTCATCGGATGCTCCTCTCTCAGGCCGCCAGGTCCCAGGCGAACCTCAGGTCCTCGACGAACATGGCGTAGGCCTTGGCCTTCGCTTCCTTGTCGGGAACGCGCAGCAGGTAGGATGGGTGGTAGGTGACGACGCCCTGCCCCTGGTCCGGCAACTGGATCGCCTGCTGGCGGAACTTGCCGATCGGCGTAGGCTTCCCGAACACCGACAGCGCCGCGGTCGCGCCCAGGGCCACGATCACCCGCGGCCGCACGATGCGGCGCTCGCCCTCCAGCCACCAGCGGCAGGCGGCCACTTCGCTGGAGTTCGGCGTCTGGTGGATGCGCCGCTTGCCACGCTGCTCGTGCTTGAAGTGCTTCACGGCGTTGGTGACGAAGGTTTCGGCCCGCGGCACGCCGGCCTCGGCCAGGGCCTTGTCCAGCACCTGGCCTGCGGGGCCCACGAACGGATGGCCGGCGAGATCCTCCTGGTCGCCCGGCTGCTCGCCCACGAACATCAGCCGCGCCTGTTTCGGCCCCTCGCCCGGCACACCTTGCGTCGCGTCGCGATAGAGGTCGCACCGCCGGCACACCTGAACCCCCGCGGCGATCTCCTCGAGGCTGGCCGGCGGCTGGCCGTCATAGGGCGCGTCGCGGCTGGCGCGCAGGACGGCGCGCACGATCCGGCGTTCGGGTTCGGACGGGGCCTGGCGGACCATCTGGCTCGTTCGCGCCTCGGCTTTGGCGATCAGCTCGGGAATGAGGCCGGCTTCCGGGAGGTTCCGCCAGTAGCGCTTCGGCATCTCCTTCTGCATGGCCCCGACCTTCAGCCGCGCGGGGTTGAAGATCGAGGCGTAATAGGTGCGCCAATAGTCCTCGAGAGCGTCCGACGACGGCGCATCGGCCGGATCGGCGCCCGGCGTGAAGGCCAGCGTCTCGGTGTCCCAGTGCAGGCAGACGTCGGGGGTCAGGATCGAGAAGCGCATATTGGCGAAACGACGGGTGAAGAAGGGCGCCGTCGCCTCGGTCACCCTGTGCGCCGGCTCGAACCAGGCGACGTAGGCCTCGCCGGCCTCGTCCTGCACCGACCGGAAGCGGACGAAGGCCTTCATCTTGTGGGCGGCCTTCGAAACCGCCCGGGCGAACAGCCGCGCCTTGTCGACGTCGGGGTCCGTCGTGATCTTCATCAGGTTCGGCTCGGACTCCAGCCGCCACAGGAGCCGGTACAGAAGCGAGAAGCGCTCGTCGGATCGGTGCAGGATCACCTGCTCGGCCAGTTCGACGAACTCGCGCGGCACCGTGAAGGAGGCGCCGACCGGCGCGGGAGCGGGCCCAGCCTCGCCCGCGAACAGGCTGGCGTCGCCGTCCACGGTCCAGATCGCCGCTTCCGGCGGCACGCCCGATGCACGCAGGCTGCGGGCCGCCGTGCGCCAGCCCGCGAGGTCGGTCTCGGAGGCCAAGCGGACGACCTGCATCAGAAGAGCTCCAGCTGCCGCGGCGGCGGCGCGAGCCGGTCTTTCAGGTCGGCGGCGTCGGTCAGCGCGCCCGGCCGCCAGTCGTCGGTGACGACAAAGGGCTTCAGCTTGGCGACGCCGCGGGAGATCCGCTTCAGGTCCTCGAGCGTGATCCGCTTGTGCCGGCGCAGGTCCAGAATGCGGTCGCAGGCGCGGACGCCCAGGCCGGGCACCCTGAGCAGCCGCTCGCGGTCGGCGGCGTTCAAGTCCACCGGGAAGTCGCCGCGGTTCTTCAGCGCCCAAGCCAGCTTGGGGTCGACCGAGAGGTCCAAATCCTCGCCTTCGCCCACGATCTCGGCGCGTTCGAAGCCGTAGAACCGCATCAGCCAGTCGGCCTGGTACAGCCGGTGTTCGCGCACCAGCGGCGGCCGCTGCAGCGGCAGGCGGGCGGTGGAATCCGGGATCGGCGAGAAGGCGGAGTAATAGACGCGCCGCAGGCGATAGGCCCCGTAGAGGGTCTCGGACCGCTTGAGGATCTCGCCGTCCGAGGCGCCGTCGGCGCCGACGATCATCTGGGTGGACTGGCCGGCGGGCGCGAACTTCGGCGGCGCGGCCTTGCGGGCGGGCTCCTGGGCGGCGTCGACGCCGAGGCGCACGGCGCCCATGGCCTTCTTGATGCCGACGAGGTCCTTCTCGGGCGCGAGCCTCGCCAGGCTGTCGTCCTTGGGCAGCTCGATATTGATCGACAGCCGATCGGCGTAGAGGCCGGCCTCGTTCACCAGCGCCGGCGAGGCCTCGGGGATCACCTTCAGGTGGATGTAGCCCCGGAAGTCGTGCGTCTCGCGCAGCAGGCGCGCCACGCGCACCATCTGTTCCATGGTGTAGTCGGCGCTGCGGATGATGCCGGACGAGAGGAACAGACCCTCGATGTAGTTGCGCTTGTAGAAGCCGAGCGTCAGGTCCACGACCTCCTCGGCCGAGAACCGCGCGCGAGGCGTGTTCGAGCTGACGCGGTTCACGCAATAGGCGCAGTCGTAGACGCAGAAGTTCGTCAGCAGTATCTTGAGCAGGGAAATGCAGCGGCCGTCCGGCGCATAGGCGTGGCAGATGCCCATGCCGCCGTCGGTGGAGCCCACACCCTTCCCGCCGACGGAATCCCGCTTCACGCTCCCGGAGGAGGCGCAGGACGCGTCGTACTTGGCCGCATCGGAAAGGATGGCGAGCTTGCGCTTGAGGTCCAGGACCGCCATGCCGGATATCTAGTGTTCCATTTTTGTTCTGTCCAGTCTTGGGAACCGGCCTGCGACGAACTGGTTCCGCGTGGCATGGCCCGGCTCCGCATCCGTCACGAGACGACCTACGCCTACGAGCGGCCGGTCAGGTTCGCGGCCCACCGCCTGTTGCTGCGGCCGCGTGACAGCCACGCCATTCGTGTCGCCGACGCCGTGCTGACCGTCTCGCCGCCGGGGGACATCCGGTGGATCTACGACGCGCTGGGCAACTCGGTGTGCATCTTCACGCCGGCGGGCGAGAGCACCGCGCTTTCGATCGTCAGCGACCTGGTCATCGAGCGCTATCCGGCGCCGCTGTCGAACATACCGGTCCGCGACCCGCAGACCGCCACGCCGATCGTCTATTCGCCCACCGACCGCGCGGTGCTGGCGCCCTTCGTCGAGCCGGTCACGGAGGACGCCGACGGCGTGCTGCTGAAGTGGCTTCGCGGGCGCGTGGGCAACCCCCACGAGCCGGCGCTGGACTTCCTGATGCGGCTGAACCGCTCGATCCGGGACGAGTTCGCCTACCAGGCCCGGGACCTTGGGGCCGCCCAGGAGCCGCACTTCACCGTGCAGATCGGCTCGGGCACCTGCCGCGACTTCGCGTGGCTGATGGTCGAGGCGTTGCGGCGGTTGGGCTATGCCGCCCGCTTCGTCACCGGCTACGTCTATTCGCCCGCCCATGCCGAGGTGCGCGGCGCAGGCGCGACGCACGCCTGGTGCGAGGTGTTCCTGCCCGACCTGGGCTGGGTCGAGTTCGATCCGACGAACGGTCTGGCGGAGAGCCCGGACCTGATCCCGGTCGCCGTGGCCCGCACGCCCGCGGAGGCGGCGCCGATCTCGGGCGTGATCCTGGGGGACGGCGGGCAAGCCACCCTGGCCGTTCACGTGGATGTGCGCTTGGCCGAGTCGATCCCCGAAGCCGCCTGAGTCATGCTCACGCCGCCCCTGAGAGGACGAGCGCCATGACCCAAGGCTTGCCGCAACAGGACACTCTGACCGGCTTCTGCATCCCGAAGCCGGCCGCCACACCCCAGCATGGCCAGAAGCCTGCGCAGAAGTCGGTGAAGACCCGCGAGCCGCGCAGCTTCACGCTGCGGCCGGGGCATTGAGGAAGGCGGCCAGCCGCGCGCCGGCCGCCCCGCCGTCAGAGGCAGAAGTAGTTGTTCTCGCTGAGATACTCGCACACGGGAGGGCCTTCGTCGTCATCGGCCGCCGCCGTGGTGGGCGCGAACGCGGCGAGGCTCGCGAGGCTCATCGCCAGGGCCATCAGTATAGCGCGCATCGGGAATCTCCTCCGTCTGATCTCTACGCCATAAGGTAGAGCTTGCGAAGCGTAGCCACCTCAGATTGATTGTCCAGACGTTGCGGGCGGCGGGGAGTCTGCTAGACCGGAAACCCGAACCATTCCGGATCTTCGAAAAAAGGGAGCCGCCGCCACGTCAGCGCGCGGCCGCAGGGATTGAACGCCAGGGATCTTCCGGACGCGCCTGCAGAAGCCGACGACCTCGCCGCGCGCGAGGCCGCCTATGAAGCGTTCGTCTGGGACAACCTGAAGCGCAACTACGCCGGCCACTACCTACACGGCATGCTGGGCATGACCGGCTTCCGGCTCATCAGCGCGCCGACTTTCCTGCCCGCTTATCTGCACGCCGTCTCGGGCTCGAACGCCATCGTCGGCCTGGGGCTGGCGCTGCAGCAGGTGGGCGGGGTGATCTCGCCTATCTTCGGGGCGACGAAGATCGAGCACCGCAAGAAGGTGATGCCGGCCGCCCTCCTGATGGGCGGCCTCGGCAGGCTGGCGATCCTCGGCATGGCGGTGGCCGGCTGGGTGCTGTCGGGCCAGCCGCTCGCCTGGGCGCTGCTCTTCTTCCTCTTCATGTTCGGCGTCTTCATGGGCGCCCAGCGGGTGGTCTTCTCGCTGCTGATGTCGAAGGTCATCCCGGTCAGCCGACGCGGCCGCCTGCAGGCCTGGCGCAACGCCACCGGCGGCCTGATCGCCGCGGTCCTCGCCTATTTTGCGGGCAAGTACCTGGTGGGCGCGAACCTGTTCGGCAACGGCTATTCGACGACGTTCCTCCTGGCCTTCGCCCTGACCAGCGCCGGGCTCTGGGCGCTGCAGCTCCTGATGAAGGAGCCCGAGCCGCCGACTACACGGGCGCAGGCCCGCTTCCGAGACCGGGTGCGGGAGTTCCCGGCCCTGATCGCCGAGGACCGCGAGTACGGCTTCTTCCTGCTGGTGCAGATGCTGGCGACCTCGGCCCGCATCGCGACGCCATTCTACATCCTCTACGTGGGCAGCGTCCTGGAGATCGACGGGGCGACCCTGGGCCTGCTGTCGTTCGCGTTCCTGGGAGCCGACACGGCCGCGAACCTGGTCTGGGGCTATCTAGGCGACAAGGCGGGATTCCGGATCGTGCTGGTGGGGGCGATCGTCACCTGGATCGCGGCCACCGTCCTGCTGCTGAACGTGCACGAGGTCTGGGCCATGTTCCTGGCCTTCGCCGGCCTGGGCGCGGCGCTCGCCGGCTACATGATGGCGGCCCAGACCATGATCCTCGAATTCGGCGCGCGCGAGGACCTGCCGATGCGCTTGGCGATCTCGGCCACCGCCGAGAGTCTCACCGCCACGGCGGGGCCTCTGGCGGGCGGGCTGGTGGCGGAGGCGTTCGGCTACGCGACGGTGTTCGGCGCCTCCGTCGGGTTCCTCATCGCAGCGCTGCTCATCCTGCTGCTAGCCGTGCGCGAACCCCGGAAGCGGTGAACTTTCGAAGCTTGGCCGTGTTTTAGGGTCGGGTAGGCGACCATCTTTTCCGTGGAAGCGTGCCATCAACCCCAGCCGACGCCGGCGCTGACGCGAAGACGACTGCATGAGCAAAACTGCGACCGAGGCCGCCCAGGTCTCCACTGGGATCCAAGGCCTCGACGCCATCCTCGCAGGAGGCCTGGCGACAAACCGGGTGTTCCTGTTCGAAGGCAGCCCCGGCACCGGCAAGACCACCGCGGCCCTGAGCTTCCTCATCGAAGGCGCGGCCCGCGGCGAGACCACCCTCTACGTGACCCTCTCCGAGACCGAGGCCGAGCTGCGCGAGGGCGCCGCGAACCACGGCTGGGACCTGAACGGCGTCGAGATCTTCGAGCTTACGCCGCCCGAAGCCCTTCTGGACGAGCAGCAACAGCAGAGCCTGCTCTACTCCTCGGATCTGGAGTTGGGCGAGACGACCCGGCTGATCTTCCAGGCCTTCGAGCGCATCAGGCCGTCGCGGGTGGTGATCGACAGCCTGTCCGAGATCCGCCTGCTGGCCCAGGGCTCGCTGCGCTACCGCCGGCAGGTGCTGGCGCTGAAGCACTATTTCGCCAAGCACGGCGCGACGGTCCTGCTGCTGGACGACCTGACGGCGGACTCGCCCGACAAGACGGTGCACAGCGTCGCCCACGGCGTCGTACGGCTGGAGGAGCTGGCGCCTGAGTACGGCGCCGAACGCCGGCGCCTGCGGATCATCAAGTATCGGGGCCGCAAGTTTCGCGGCGGCTATCACGACTTCACGATCAAGACCGGCGGCCTGGAGGTCTATCCGCGCCTCGTGTCCGCCGAGCACAAGACCGAGTTCAACCGCGACCAGCTGAGGAGCGGCATCGAGGGGCTGGACGGTCTGCTGGGCGGCGGACTGGAGCGGGGGTCGAGCTGCCTGATCCTCGGCCCCGCCGGCACGGGCAAGTCGCTGCTCACCCTCTGCTTTGCCATGTCCGCGATCCGTCGCGGCGAGCGCGCGGCGCTCTTCATCTTCGACGAGGAGCTCGGTCTCTTGCTCGACCGCACCCAGGCGCTCGGCATGGACCTACGGCGGTTGATCGACGATGGCAGCCTGTTGATCGAGCAGATCGACGCGGCCGAGCTGTCGCCCGGCGAGTTCTCGGCGCGTGTCCGAAAGTGCGTGGAAGTGCACGACGTGCGCACGATCGTGATCGACAGCCTGAACGGCTACCAGTCGGCCATGCCCGAGGAGCACTATCTGCTCCTCCACATGCACGAGCTGCTGCAATTCCTGAACCGTCAGGGCGCCAACACCTTCCTGACGGTGGCCCAGCATGGCCTGGTCGGGGACATGAAGTCGCCCGTCGATGTGACCTATCTCGCGGACACCGTCCTGTTGTTGCGGTATTTCGAGGCCCGAGGCTCGGTTCGCCGCGCCGTATCGGTGATCAAGAAGCGCGGCGGGCTGCATGAGAAGACGATCCGCGAGTACCAGATCGGGGAGAATGGCTTGACCGTCGGGCCGCCGCTGACGGACTTCCAGGGTATCCTGCGCGGCGTGCCGGACTTCGTCGGCGAGAGGACGCCCCTGATCGGCGAGTCGAAGTGACTCAGATCGGCGCGGCAGGATCCGAGCGCGCGCTCATCCTGGCGCCCCTGGGCCGCGACGCCCAGGTGGCGGAGGCGATCCTCCGCGAAGCCGGTCTGGATGGCTTCATCTGCCACGACCTGCCCTGTCTAGTGGCGGAGCTGGACCGGGGCGCCGGCGTCGCCCTGATCGTCGAGGAGTCCCTGCTGGAGCAGGACTATATCGGCCTCGCCCACTGGATCGACCACCAGCCGAGCTGGTCCGACTTCCCGATCGTGGTCCTGTCCCGTCGTGGCGGCGGGCTCGAACGGAATCCGGCCGCGGGGCGGATCAGCCAGGCCCTGGGCAACGTCACCTTCCTCGAGCGGCCGTTTCACCCGACAACCCTGGTGAGCGTGATCCGCACGGCGCTGCGCGGCCGCCGGCGCCAGTACGAGGCGCGGGAGCGCATCGATGCGATCCGCACGGCGGAAGAGCACTTCCGCACCTTGGCCGAGAACATCCCGATCCTGTGCTGGATGGCGCGGCCAGACGGGCACGTGTTTTGGTACAATCCGCGCTGGTACGAATACACCGGCGCCTCGCCCGACGCGCAGGAAGGCTGGGGGTGGGCCTCGGTGCATGATCCCCAGGTGTTGCCCACAGTAGAGGCGCGCTGGCGACATTCGCTCGCCACCGGCGAGACGTTTGAGATGACGTTCCCGCTCCGCGGGGCCGACGGGGTCTTCCGGCCGTTCCTGACGCGGGTGACGCCGTTGCGCGACGAGGCGGGCCGGATCGTCCGCTGGTTCGGCACCAACACCGACGTCTCGCGCCAGCTGCAGGACCAGGAACGCCTGCGCCTGATGGTCAACGAGCTGAACCACCGGGTGAAGAACACGCTGGCCACCGTCCAGTCGATCATCGCGCTCAGCTTGCGCGGCGTCGACGTTCCGGGCCCGGTGCGCGAGACGCTGACGAACCGCATCCTGGCGCTCAGCAAGGCCCACGACGTGCTGACCGACGAGCAGTGGTCGGGCGCGGACCTGCGCGAGATCGTCCAACAGGCCGCAGATCCCTATCAGACCGAAGGCGACGTGCGGTTCCGGGTCGATGGGCCGCCGGTGCGCCTCCCGCCCCGGACCGCCATCGCCATAGCGCTCGCCCTGCATGAATTGGCCACCAACGCGGCCAAGTACGGCGCGCTTTCAGCAGTGGGCGGACGTGTCGACCTCATCTGGGACGTCGTGAGCGAGGACGGCGCGACCAAGCTGCGTCTCGACTGGCGCGAGAGCGGCGGCCCGCCGGTGGAGCCGCCGAAGCGGACTGGCTTCGGCACGCGGCTGATCGAACGGGGCCTGAGCGCCGACCTGCAGGGTCGCGTGACGATCGAGTACCTGCCCGCCGGCGTGGTCTGCGCGATCGAGGCTCGGCTGCCGCCAGACCATGGCGCGCCCAGCCTCGAAGACTTCCTGATCCCCCTCACCCGCTCGGCCCGCGCCACCTCGCCCGCCTAGCCGCGGCCGCCTGGCAAGATTGTCAGGGAAGTTTGTCGGGATTCGCCGGAGCCGTTCGTCCTAGGCTCGTGAGTTCGATGCCGCTCAATGGAGGACGTGACCATGCGGATGATCTTCGTGAACTTGCCGGTGAAGGACCTGGAAGCCACCAAGCGCTTCTACACGGGCCTCGGCTTCGAGTTGAATCCGCAGTTCACCAGCGACCAGAGCGCCGCCGTGGTGATCGAGGAGAACATCATCTTCATGATGCTGACCCACGACCACTTCAGCCAGTTCCTGAAGGGCGGCATCGCCGATGTCTCCAAGGACAAGGAGGCGCTGATCTGCCTGTCGGCCGCCGACCGCGCCGAGGTGGACGGCTTCCTGCAGAAGGCCCTGGCCAACGGCGGCTCCGAGTGGATGCCCGCCCAGGACCACGGCTTCATGTACGGGGTCAGCTTCCAGGATCCGGACGGTCACGTCCTGGAGGTGATGTGGATGGACCCCGCCGCGGTCGAGCAGGGCGCCCACATGGAGATCGAGGTGGCCTAGGCGGCCACCCGCTGGCCTGAGGCGCCCGCGATACGGGCGCGGGCGATCTCGTTGGCCACCTCGTGCGTCGGCCGGCGCTCCCGGAGAGCCTGCTCCAGGACCTCCTCGAGGGTCAGCGCCAAGCGGTCCAGCTTGGCGTCGACCCAGGCGGCGTCGAAGGCCTCGCCGGCCTCCAGGGCCCGGATTTCGCCGGCCACATTGATGATGCCGCCGCCGTTGATGACGTAGTCCGGCGCATAGAGGATGCCGCGCTCGAACACCGCCCGGCCCGCTTCGGCGTCGGCCAGCTGGTTGTTGGCGCCGCCGGCGATCACGCGCACCTGCAGCCGCGCCAGGGTCTCGAGGTTGATGGCCCCGCCCAGCGCGCAGGGGGCGAACACGTCCGCGGGGACGTCGAAGATCGCAGACGGAGCGACCACCTCGGCCCCGGTGGCGGCGGCGATGCGGTCCACGGCCTCACGGTTCACGTCGGCGATCACCAGCTTGGCCCCCGCGGCGTGCAGCTTCTCGGCGAGATAGGCGCCCACATGGCCGACGCCCTGGATGGCGACGGTGACGCCGTCCAGATCGCGGTTGAGCGCGCGACGTACGCAGAGCCGCACGCCCCGGAACACGCCTTCGGCGGTCACCGGGCTGGGATCGCCCGAGGCGGCGGCGTGGCCTTCCAGGCCGGCCACATAGCGGGTGTGCTTGCGGGCGTGGGTCAGGTCCGCGGGCGAGACGCCGACGTCTTCGGCGGTCCAGTAGCGGCCCCCGACGGCCTCCACCGCGCGGCCGAAGGCTTCGAACAGCGCCGGGGACTTCTGGCTGCGGCTGTCGCCGATGATCACGCTCTTGCCGCCGCCCAGCTCCAGGTCGGCCATGGCGTTCTTGTAGGACATGGCTCGCGACAGCTTCAGGGCGTCGGTGAGCGCGTCTTCGGTCGTCGGGTATGGCCACATACGGCAGCCGCCGGCGGCCGGGCCCCGGGCGGTCGAATGGACGGCGATGATGCTCTTGAGGCCGGTTTTCTCGTCGAAGAAGGCGTGGACGCCTTCATGGCCCTCGAAAGCCGGAGAATCGAACAAGGTCATGCCGCACTCTTTGCTCTTGGAGGCAAGGATTTCGCGCCAGCCTGTACGCCCTGGCGACGCACCTCACAACCCCGCAGCGCGGTGTTCCGCTCCACGGACCTCCTTCTGGGCGTCCTTCCCCGCAGTCGGAATGGGCGGGGCGCCCGAGGGCAGAGGAGCCTTGCTGTCCCTGAGGAAGGCAAGGATATCGGCCCAGACCACCGGGCCCTGCCGGTCGCGGGTGAGCAGATGGTAGCCGCGGGCGTAATAGGCGCTGCGCTGTCCCGGGCGAAGGCGCGAGGCGGCCCGGAACGCCGCCTTCTTCGGTATGATCTGGTCGTTGGCGCCATAGAGGTAGAGCGTGGGGACCTGCACGTCGTCGATGCTCTCGGCCCCCTCGTCCATCAGGCTGACCAGGCCGTAGAGCGTGTCGGACCGTGCGCCCCAGATCATCAGCGGATCACGGCCCATGCGGATCAGCTCCTCTCGGTTGTCCGTGGGGGTGATCTTCGACGTGAGCCAGCGGGGCGGGGTGTAGACCTTCGCGGCGGTGAAGTTGGCCGCCAGCCAGAGCATGGTCTTGTTCGGCAGCGGCTGGTCGTCCCAGCCCCAGACGGCGGGCGCCAGCAAGACCAGGCGGTCGGCGGCGGGCGGCCGATCGCTGGCAAAGGCCGCGGCGGCCACGGCCCCGCCCATGCTCTCGCCGACGACGGCGATGAGGGCGTATGGGTGTCGCGCGCGGGCCAGCGCCACGACGGTTCGCAGGTCCTCGATCATCAGCTCTTCGCCGGCCCAGACGCCGCGACCGGGCGAGCGGCCGAAACCTCGCTGGTCATAGGCGTAGGTGGTCACCCCCTGGCTCGCCCACCACGGCGCGGCCAGGTGGAAGGCGTTGGCGTAGTCGTTCATGCCGTGCAGGGCGACGATCACCGCCCAAGGCTCGCCTGGCGCCTCCCACTTGGACAGGCCCAGCAGCGCGCCGTCGAAGCTCGCGACCACGTCGCCGCCGATGTAGGGACCGCGGTAGCCGCCCGGCGGCTGGGCCGGCTGCTGCACCGCCATGCTGGTGCAGGCGCCCAACAGGAACAGTGAGGCCAGGAGGGCGGCGAGACGCGTCATGGCCGCGGAACGCCTATTCGCCGTCCCCGGCTTCGGCGGCATCGGCCGGGATCTGGTCGCCCTCAAGCGGCAGGCGCATCCGCCACACCCCTTTGAACTTCTCGGGGTTGGCCGGCTTGTTGTGGCGCAGGATGGTCAGCCGTCCCGCGCGGGCGAGGCCCACGGCGACGGGACGCACCTTGCCCAGCTCGCGCCGCCAGCCGGCGGGGTCGACCGCCTTGGCCACGTCCTCCGGCGAGACCGATTTGCCGGGGGGAAGCTTGCCCAGCAGGTCCAGGATGGCGTCTTCGACCGCCTGGCTCATCGTCAGCCGCCCCGCTTCATGGTTTCGCGCGCGATGATCACCTGCTGGATCTGGCTGGTGCCTTCGTAGATCCGGAAGATGCGCACGTCGCGGTAGAAGCGCTCGATGCCGTATTCGGCGATGTAGCCGGCGCCGCCGAAGATCTGCACCGCCTTGTCGGCCACGCGTCCGACCATCTCGGAGGCGAAGTACTTGGCCGCGGCGCCTTCCATGGTGACGTTCTGGCCGGCGTCGCGCTTGCGAGCGGTCTCCAGCGTCAGCGCCCTCGCCGCCAGCGCTTCCGTCTTGCAGTCCGCGATCATGCCCTGGACCAGCTGGAAGTTCGCCAGGGGCTGGCCGAACTGCTTGCGCTCGGCGGCGTAGGCCACGCTGTCGGCGATCAGCCGCTCGGCGACGCCGACGCAGAGCGCCGAGATGTGCAGTCGGCCCTTGTCCAGCACCTGCATGGCCACCTTGAAGCCCTCGCCCTCGGCGCCGATCAGGTTCTCGGCCGGCACGCGGACATTGTCGAAGACGACGTCGCAGACGTGGGCGCCCTGCTGCCCCATCTTCTTCTCGGGCTTGCCGACCGAGAGGCCTGGCGCGTCGCGCGGCACGAGGAAGGCCGAGACGCCGCCGGCGCCCGCCTTCGACGGATCGGTGCGGGCCATCACGGTGAAGAGGTGGGCCTTGTTGGCGTTGGTGATGTAGCGCTTCGCGCCGTTCAGCACATAGTGGTCGCCGTCGCGGATCGCCCGCGTCTGGACCGAGGCGGAGTCCGAGCCGGCCTCAGGCTCGGTTAGGGCGAAGGAGGTGATGATCTCGCCCGACGCGATGCCGGGCAGGTACTTCTGCTTCTGGGCCTCGGTGCCGAACATCACCAACGCCTGGGAGCCGATGCCGACGTTGGTGCCGAAGGTGGAGCGGAACGCCGGGCTGGTGCGGCCGAGCTCGATCACCACCAGGCACTCGTCCTCCATGGAGAGCTCCAGGCCGCCGTAGGCTTCGGGGATCGACAGCCCGAAGAGACCTAGGCCCTTCATTTCCTCGACGACGTCATCGGGCATGGCGTCGTCTTCCGCCACCTTCGCCTCGAGCGGGCGCAGGCGTTCGCTGACGAAGCGCCGGACGGTGTCGATCAGCTGGTCGCGGGTCTCGGCGTCGAGCGCCATGTGGCAGTTCCCCTTATTGGCAGGCCTTGGCGCCGACCGCTTCCTTGAAGCGGCCGAGGCCGACGGCGACGATCGGCGCCGGCCAGGTTTCCACGTGCACGCTGCGCGGGCGCACGCTGCAGGCCGGCGGCACAGGCGTGGCGGTGAGCTTGTCCTTGCGCATGACCAGCGCGATGGCGCGGTAGTCCAGCGGCTTGCCGGTGCGGTTCCAGATCTTCAGCACCGTGGCGCGCTTCTCGGCCGAGCCGTCGAGAGCGGCGGCGATCTGGCCCTCAGGCGGTGGCGCGAAGGTCTCGGTCACGGCGCCGGCCGGATGGGCGGCGGCGAGCTTGCCCTCCTCCACCTTCAGCAGCACCGGCTGTCCCTTGTCGTCCAGCTGAAACACGGCCCGCTGCCCCAGCACGATCTGCAGGGTCTCGCCGTCGACCATGGTCTTGGGCGTGAACGTCAGCGGCTTCTGCGGCGCGGCCTTGGCCTCAGGGGCCTTGGCGGCCGGCGCGGCCTGGAACGCCAGCGCCGCGGCGACGGCGGCGATCAGCAGGCTCATGCCTTGGCCAAGGCCAGCGCCGAGCCCTGCCCCACGCCGACGCACATGGTGGCCAGCGCCCGCTCGCCGCCGCGTTCCTTCAGCGCGCGCGCAGCGGTCAAAGCCAGACGAGCGCCGGATGCGCCCAGCGGGTGGCCGATGGCGATGGCGCCGCCGTGCGGGTTCACGTGCTCGGCGTCGTCGGCCAGGCCCCAGCTTCGGGTGCAGGCCAGCGCCTGGGCGGCGAAGGCCTCGTTCAGCTCGATGACATCGAAGTCGCGGGCGGTAATGCCCAGGCGGCCGGTCAGCCGCTCCACGGCCGGGACGGGACCCACGCCCATGACACGCGGCGCGACGCCGCCGGCGGCCCCGCCCTCGATCCGCGCCAGGGGCTCCAGGCCGTACTTCTTCACCGCTTCCTCCGAGGCCAGCACCAGGGCTGCGGCGCCGTCGTTGACGCCTGAGGCGTTGCCGGCGGTGACGGTGCCGTCCGGCCGCACAATCGGCTTTAGGCCGGTCAGCGCCTCCAGCGTGGTGTCCGGCCGCGGATGTTCGTCCTGAGCCACGACGACGTCGCCCTTGCGATCCTTGATGGTCAGCGGCGCGATCTCGCCGTCGAAGAAGCCGCGCTCCCGAGCCTTGCCGACTCGCTGCTGCGAACGGTGGGCGAAGGCGTCCTGGTCGGGACGCGCGATCTGGTAGTCGGTGGCGACGTTCTCGGCCGTCTCCGGCATGGAATCCACGCCGTAGTCCTTCTGCATCTTGGGGTTCACGAACCGCCAGCCGATGGTGGTGTCGAAGATCTCGGCGCTGCGCGAGAACGCGCTGTCGGCCTTGCCCATGACGAACGGCGAGCGGGTCATGCTCTCGACCCCGCCGGTGATGACGAGGTCCGCCTCGCCCGTGGCGATCATTCGTGCGCCGGCAATGGTGGCGTCCAGGCCCGAGGCGCACAGGCGGTTCACGGTCAGACCCGGCGTCCGCTCGGGCATGCCGGCCAGCAGCAGGGCCATGCGGGCGACGTTGCGGTTGTCTTCGCCGGCCTGGTTCACGCAGCCGTAGATCACCTCGTCGACCGCTTCCCAGTCGACCCCGGGGAGGCGCTCCATCAGCACCTTGAGCGGATGGGCCGCCAGGTCGTCGGCCCGCACCTTGGCCAGCGCGCCGCCGTACCGACCGATCGGGGTGCGAACGCCCGTGCAGAGATAGACGGTGCGGCCTTGCATCTTGGCTCCTCGGAAGGCTAGTCGGCGAGCGGTCAAACTAGTGTTCGAATCCGCGCGGGGCAAACTCTTCGCGGTTGCGATATGCGGAGGCGTGATGGACGGCGGCGACGAACAGCAGAGCTACACCTCGCGCCTGACGACGGTGACCGAGGGCGAGTGGACCGGCTGGTCGTACTATCCGGGCGGCGATCCGTACGAGGACCTAGCCGGTCCGTTCTACTTCCGTGAGCGCGACGGCCAGCGGGTGTGCGCCTTCCGGGCCGAGACCCGGCACATGAACGGCGGCATGTTCATGCACGGCGGCTGCATGATGACCTTCGCAGACTTCGCGCTCTTCGTGATCGCCCGCGACGCGCTCAAGGACCAACACGCCGTCACGGCCACCTTCAACGGCGAGCTGGTGGGCTCGGCCGGCGTCGGGGACCTGGTGGAATGCACGGGCGAGGTGGTGAAGGCCGGCCGCAGCATGGTCTTCGTCCGCGGCCTGATCGTGAACGCCAGCCGCGGCGGTGAGCCGATGATGAGCTTCTCGTCGGTCTTGAAGAAGACGGGGCCGCGCAACACCTGAGCTGGGCCATGACCACGCTCTCGCCCCTGACGCCGGACGACATCCCCGAGGTGATGCGGATCGAGCGGCTGCCCGGCTACGAGGCCTTCATCGGGCGGTTTGAAGCCGACGAGCATGCCGCCCAGTTCGCCTCGCCCGAAGCCCGTTACTTCGGGCTGCGCAACGGCGACCGGCTGGACGGCTTCGTGATCCTGCAGGAGTTCACCGCGCCGACCATCCTGCTGCGGCGGATCGCGGTGGCCGAGCCCGAGGGCGGGCGCGGCACGGCGCTGCTGCGCCAGATCATGGACTGGGTGTTCCAGGAGACGCCGGCCGAGGCCCTGAAGCTGGGCGTCGCCCTTGGCAATTCCCGGGCGAAGCACGTCTACGAGCGCGAGGGTTTCCACACCGAAGGCGTGGACGAGGCCCACCACCTGATGCGCATCACGAAGGCGCGCTGGGCCGAGTTGCGCGGCAACAGTTGAGGCCGCCCGCGGGTTCATGGCGCAAGCCAGGAGCCCGCCATGACCAAGGTCCTCGTCCTCTACCATCCCACCTATGGCCACATCGAAGCCATGGCGCGGGCCGTCGCCGAGGGCGCGCGCGAGATCCAGGGCGCCCAGGTGGACATCAAGCGCGTGCCAGAGCTGGTGCCTGAAGAGCTGGCGCGGCAGTCCGGATACAAGCTGGATCAGGAGGCGCCGATCGCCACCGTCGCCGAGCTCGAGCACTACGACGCCATCGTGATCGGCGCCGGCACCCGCTTCGGCCGCGTCGCCAGCCAGATGGGCAACTTCCTCGACCAGGCCGGAGGCCTCTGGGCGCGCGGAGCCTTGAACGGCAAGGTCGGCTCGGCCTTCACCTCCACGGCCACGCAGAGGACCGGCCGCAGGCCTAGGCCGCGCTCCTGGCCGGCATGCCGGCCGTGGCCGCCGGCCGCGCCTTCATGGCCTCGACCCAGCGGCCGACGTTCTTCAGCTCTTCAGGCGGTTTCACGCGGATCAGGCGGCCGAAATCGAGGCCGGTGAAGGCCACGATGTCGGCGATGGTCAGGCGATCGGCGGCCAGCCATTCGGCCTCGCCCAGCCGGCGGTCCAGCACCTTCAACGCCTTCAGACCGCTCTGCAGCGAATGCTGACCGACTTCGGCGTTCTGCTGCTCCAGAGCCGCCATCGCCGGGTGGGTGTGGCGCACGCCCATCATCAGCGGGGTGGCCACCAGCATCTCGGCCCGGCGCATCCACATCTCGATCACCGCGGTCTCTTCGGGCGTGCGGCCGAAGAGGTTCGGCTCGGGATAGCGGCTCTCGAGGTAGCGGCAGATGGCGACGGACTCTGTGATGCAGGTCCCGTCGTCCAGCTCCAGCATCGGCACGTTCGGGAGGCCGGCCTTGCTGAGGTAGTCGGGCGTGCGGTGCTGCCCTTCCATCAGGTTCAGCGTCACGACCTCGATATCGTCGATGCCCTTTTCGGCCATGAACCAGCGGACGCGGCGCGGATTGGGCGCGAGCGGCGTATCGTAGACCTTCATGGCGGACCTCCCTTGGCCTTGGCCAAAAGTGTACGCCCGGTCACTTTCCGGTCAAGATCGAAGTCCGCTATCCGCCAAGATCAGCCGAACAGGCCCGTCGGCAGGAGACCCACGATCGAGGCGGTCAGGCAGGTGGCGAGGAAGCCCGCAAACATGGCCTTCCAAACCATGCCCACGACCTCGTTCCGGCGCTCGGGCACCAGCACCGAATACCCGGCCAGGTTGATGCCGACCGACGCCACGTTGGCGAAGCCGCACAGGGCGTAGGTCATCAGGACGCGGGTGCGCTCGTCCAGTTCGCCCACGGGGATCCCGCCCATGCGGATGAAGGCGGTGAACTCGGTCAGCACCAGCTTCACGCCCAGCAGCGAGCCGGCGGTCGGCGCATCGTGCCACGGCACGCCGATGGCCCAGGCGAGCGGGGCGAAGACGAGGCCCAGGCCGCGCTCCACCGACAACGGCGCGCCGGCGACGTCGCCGAAGGAGCCCAGGATCAAGTTCACCATGGCCACCAGCGCCACGAAGACGATCAGGGTCGCGCCGACGTTCAGCACGATCTGCAGGCCGTCGGTCGTGCCCTTGATCAAGGCGTCGATGGAGCTCTCGTAGCGCTTGGCGGCGGCGGGGTCGTAGGCCTGGGCCTGCTCCACGGCGGCGTCCCGGGGCACGATGATCCGGGCCAGCAGCACGCCGGCGGGCGCCGAGACGATGGAGGCGGTCAGCACGTGGGCGGCGGCGTTCGGCAGCACGTCCTTCAGGATCGTCGCATAGGCCACCATGGTCGAGCCCGAGACGCAGGCCATGCCGACGGCGATCAGCATGAAGAGCTCCGACCGAGACAGGCCGGCCAGATAGCTGCGGATGAAGATCGGGCCTTCAACCTGGCCCATGAAGACGGTGGCGGCGGTGGCCAGCGCCGGCGGGCCGCGCAGGCCCATGGTCCGCTCGAAGACGAAGCCGAAGCCGCGGGTCACCCACACCAGGATGCGCCAGTGCCACAGGAGGGCGGCGAGCGCGCAGACCACCAGGATCACCGGCAGCACCCGGAAGGCGAAGACGAACATCGAGCCGGGGTCGGTCAGCGGATAGGGCTGGTTCGGCGTGCCGGCGAGGAAGCCGAACACGAACGCGACGCCAGCCTGGGTCGAGGCCGCCAGACCGTCGACCGCGTGGCCCACGCCCTGCAGCGCCACGCGCAGCGCCGGCAGGCCGAAGAGGGCCAGGACCAGGACGGCCTGGACCACGATGGCGCCGATGGCGAGCTTCCAGGGAAACTGCCGCCGGTTCTCCGACATGGCCCAGCAGAGCCCAAGGACCAGAGCCACCCCGACCAGGCTCTGGGCGTTCGCGAGACTGAACATGCACCCCCCGATGCGCCGCGCGAGTCTGGCGACGTCGGAGGATACAGGCGCCAGACGGCTCCCGACGCAAGCCGAAGCGGCGCCGCAGCGCCGCTAGAGGTTCACCATCGACAGGCCGCGCTCGTCGTAGCGGGCGCCTTCCACCGCCTTTTCCGGGATGGCCGCTTCGATCGCGGAAAGGTCCTCAGCGCTGAGCTCGATGTCGACGGCGCCGACGTTCTCCTCCAGCCGGTGCGGCTTGGTGGTGCCGGGGATCGGGACAATGTCGGGGGCCTGCGCCAGAAGCCAGGCCAGCGCCAGCTGGGCCGGCGTGCAGCCCTTCTCTTGGGCGAGGCCGGTGAGCGTCTCGACGAGCGAGAGGTTCTTCTCCAGCGCGCCGTCGCGGAACCGCGGCATGAAGCGCCGGAAGTCGTTCTCGACCAGGGCGTCCTTGCCCTTCACCGCTCCGGCCAGGAAGCCGCGGCCCAGCGGGCTGTAGGGCACGAAGCCGATGCCGAGCTCGCGGGTGACAGGCAGCACCGTCCTCTCGGGGTCTCGCGTCCAGAGCGAATATTCCGACTGCAGCGCACTGACGGGATGGACGGCATGCGCTCGGCGGATGGTGTCGGGCCCCGCTTCCGATAGGCCGAACCAGCGGACCTTGCCCGCCTTCACGAGCTCGCCCACGGTCCCCGCCACGTCCTCGATCGGCACGTTCGGGTCGACGCGCTGCTGGTAGAACAGGTCGATCACCTCGACGCCCAGGCGCTTCAGCGAGGCGTCGGCGACCGCGCGAATGTTCTCGGGCCGGCTGTTGGTCCCGACGGGACGCCCCGCGGCCCGTGCGGCCTCCAAGTCGAAGCCGAACTTGGTGGCGATCCGCACCCGGTGGCGATCCTCGCCCAGGCCCTTGCCCACCAGCACCTCGTTGGTGGTCATGCCGTAGATCTCGGCGGTGTCGAAGAAGGTGATCCCGAGGTCCAGCGCTCGCCGCAGCACCGCGGTGGCCTGAGCCTCGTCGAGCGGCGCGTTGTAGACGCCCGAGAGCCCCATACAGCCGAAGCCGATGGCCGAAACCTCGAGACCTTGGGTTCCGAGCTTGCGCGTCTTCATGGAGAGGCTCCTTGGCGATGTGGGGAGCGGCGGTCGCCGCCGATTGAATTTGGGCATCCGCCCCTGAGCCGGCAATCCCGCAGCATCGCAAACGGCCAGCCGCCGTTTCCAGGGCGGTAGCAAAGGTGATGGCGCGGCCGCCCTGCGCCGCATATCAGTCGTACGAACGAAGGGGCGCAGGTGACGGAACGGTCCGCAAGCGGGGAGGAGCCCGCAAGCTTGGCGGTGTCGGCGGAGCTTCGCCGGCTGTTCGAGAGAGCCCCCGCGCTCGCCGTGGTGCTGCGCGGCCCCGACCACATCTTCGACTACGCCAATCCGGGATACCGCCAGCTGATGGGCGGGCGCGAGCTGGAGGGAAAGCCCTTGCGCGAGGCGGTGCCCGAGCTGGAGGGCCAGGGCTTCTTCGAGTTGCTGGACGAAGTGTACCGCACGGGGAAGCCCTTCGAGGGACGCGAGATCCGCATCCAGCTGCTGCAGGGCGACGGAGGTCCTCTGAAGGAGGGCTATTTCGACTTCGTCTACCAGCCGATCGTGGACTCGCAGGGCGAGGTCATCGGCATCTTCGCGCAAGGGACCGACATTACCGACCGCGTCCACATGGAGGGGAAGCTCCGCGCCAGCGAGGCGCGCTTCGCGGACATCTTCAGCCAGGTGACCGTCGGCATCGCGCAGACGGACATCAACGGCCGCTTCGTGCTGGTGAACGACAGGCAGTGCGAGATCCTGGGCCGCAGCCGCGACGAACTGCTGAACATGACCATGCTGGAGGTCACCCATCCTGGCGACCGGGCCGGCAATGTGATCCTGTTCAGGCGTCTGGCCGAGACGGGCGAGCCGTTCGTCATCGAGAAGCGCTACATGCGTCCGGACGGGTCGGCGGTGTGGGTGCGCAACAACGTCTCGGGCCAGCGCGGGCCCGACGGCAAGGTTCGGTACATCACCGCGGTTGTCGTCGACATCAACGATTTCAAGGTGGCCGAGGCGCGGCAGCGGCTGCTGATCAACGAGCTCAATCACCGGGTGAAGAACACCCTGGCTACGGTCCAATCGCTGGCGGCGCAGGCGGCGCGCGCCGAAGACCCGCGCGCCGGGCATGCAGCGTTCGTCGATCGTCTCATGGCGCTGTCCCGGGCCCACGACGTGCTGACCAGCGAGCAGTGGGTCGGCGCAGAGCTGGCGGCCGCCGCGCGGGTGGCGCTGGAGCCGTTCGGTGGCGACGATGGGGACCGGTTCCGGCTGCGCGGACCGGCCGTGCGGCTCGCCCCGCAGGAGGCCCTGGCGTTGTCCATGGCGCTGCACGAGCTCGCCACCAACGCGGCGAAATACGGCTCGCTCAGCGTGGCCGGCGGTCATGTCGAGCTGACCTGGGACGTCTCTGACGAGCGCGACCCGGAACGGCCCGCGCGCCTGAGCCTCTGCTGGCAGGAGCGGGGCGGGCCGCCCGTCGAGCAGCCGGTTCGGCAGGGCTTCGGCTCGAGACTGATGCGGGGCCTCGCGCAGGAGCTGGGCGGCGCCGCCACCGCGGACTGGCGACGCGCAGGCCTCGTCTGGCGCATCGAGGGGCGGTTGAGCGCCAGACCCGGCGCGGGCGAGGCGCTGTTCACCACCCTCGACGGCTAGGTCCCCTTCGGAACCCGTCCGGCGCATTACGAAGGTTTAATCGGCGCCTTCGCATCCGCCCGCGCCGGCGGCGGCCTCTTTGCCATTGAGACGCGCGCGCCGCGTCCGCTTGGGAAGGGGCGGTTCCGCCATGTCGCTGGCCTTGGCCACACTGATCCACGAATGGCGCCGATACACGGCCGCGGTGGTGGCGCTCGCGTTCTCGGGCCTGCTGATCCTGGCCCAGGTCGGGATGTTCGTCGGCATCGTGAAGGGCGTCACCGCCACGCTCGAGCGCAGCCGCGCCGACCTGATGATCCTGCCGGCCAAGATGGAGAGCCTGATCAACTCGGGCGGCGGGACGCTGCC
>NZ_JAPSKZ010000054.1 GCF_031181185.1 Phenylobacterium sp.
GCTTCCCGCAACAGCTCGGCGAGCTGGAGCCGTCCGGCTGGACGCGGGCGCTCTATGTGCCGCCCGTGAACTGGATGGCGCGCTGGGCGGAGGGGTTCGAGCAGGCGGGCTCCCGCCTGTGGCCGGGGTTCGCGGGCCTGGTGCTGATGGAGGCGGTGAAGCAGACCTTCGCCGTGAAGCCCAAGGGGCTGAAGGTGCGCGCCAAGGCCGTCCGGCCGGTGCTGGCGCCCAGCCCCGCGGGCGCGCCTGTGTCGCGGGCGCCCGTTTCGGCGGCGCCGTCCGACGCGCCGTCGCGCAAGCCCTTGGCGAAGCCGCCGCGAAAGTCTTAGCCTTGGCCGGCAAACCGGAGTCGCACGCCGCATGAAGCTGATCATCGCGGTCATCAAGCCCAGCCGCCTGGACGCGGTGCTGGACGCCGTCACCGAGGCCGGCGCCTCGGGCCTCACGGTCACCGAGGTGCGCGGCTATGGCCGCCAGCGCGGCAAGACCGAGGTCTACCGGGGCGCCGAGTACGAGGTGAAGCTGCTGCCGAAAGTGAAGCTGGAGATCGCCGTGCCGTCCGACATCGTCGAGCCGGTGATCGAGGCGATCCAGACCGCCGCGAACACCGGCAAGATCGGCGACGGCAAGGTGTTCGTGCTGGACCTGGAACAGGCGTTGCGCATCCGCACCGGCGAGACCAACGCCGCGGCGATCGCGAGCTAGGCCCTGGCCTTCTTCCGCCGGGTCTTGGGCTTCGGCTTCTCGGCCACGCCTTCGGGCGTCGGCAGCTCGACCTCTCCGAACAGGTTCTGCGGCACGGCCTGAGGGGCGGCCTCCATCCGGCGGCTGAGCAGGAAAAGGGCGGTCTCGGCGCGCCAGTTCTCGATCGGCCGGCGCGGGTCGATCTGGCGGGCGGGCCGGCCGCCGACCAGGGCGGCGCAAGCGTCGATGCGCAGGTCGAGCTCGTCGCAGAGGCTGGTGAAGTCCCTGAGCGTGCAGAGGTGGATGTTCGGCGTCGACCACCAGGGCTCGGGCAGGGCGCCGGTCTCGGGCATGCGGCCGCGCGAGAGCAGGGCCCAGCGGACCTTCCAGTGGCCGAAGTTCGGCACCGAGACGACCGCCTGGTCGGCGATGCGCAGCAGTTCCGACAGCACGTGCCGCGGCTCGCGCATCTGCTGCAGGGTCTTGGACAGGATCGCGTAATCGAAGGCCCGGGTCGGGAAATGGTCGAGATCGCGGTCGCCGTCGCCCTGCACCACGGCGAGGCCGCGGGCGAGGCAGGCCGCGACGCCATCGGGGCTGATCTCCAGGCCTTGGCCGTCGACGCGCTTCTCGCGAGTCAGGAGCTCCAAGAGCTCGCCCTCGCCGCAGCCGACGTCCAAGACGCGCGCGCCGGGGCGGACCAGCCGCAGGATCTCGCGGAAGTCCTCGCGCATCGCCGTCACGCGAGGCCCCGGGCGCTGGCCTGGGCGGCCAGGAAGCCGCGCAGGGTGGCGTCGAGCTGCGGCTCATCGAGGAAGAAGGCGTCGTGGCCCTTGTCGCTCTCGATCTCGACGAAGCTGGCGCGGCAGCCGGCGGCGTTCAGGGCGCGCACGATGTCCCGGCTCTCGGCGGTCGGATAGAGCCAGTCGGACGAGAACGACAGGACGCAGAACTTCACGGCGCGCGCCTTGCGGAAGGCTTCGGCCAGCGAGCCGCCGTGGCGCGCCGCCAGGTCGAAGTAGTCCAGCGCGCGGGTGATGTAGAGGTAGCTGTTCGCGTCGAAGCGGTCGACGAAACTGGTCCCCTGATGGCGCAGGTAGCTCTCGACCTGGAAGTCGGCGTCGAAGCCCCACGACAGCCCGTCGCGCTGCAGTTCGCGGCCGAACTTCCGCTGGAGCGCGGCCTCGGACAGGTAGGTGATGTGCGCGGCCATGCGCGCGACCGCGAGCCCCTTCTCTGGGCGCACGCCGGCCTTCAGATAGGCGCCGCCCACCCAGTTGGGATCGGCCATGATCGCCTGGCGGCCAACCTCGTGGAAGGCGATGTTCTGGGCCGAGTGGCGCGCGGCGGCGGCGATGCAGACGGCGCTGAACAGCTTCTCCGGATAGTCGGCCGCCCACTGCAGCACCTGCATGCCGCCCATCGAGCCGCCGACGACGGCGAACAGGGTCTCGATGCCCATCGCCTCGATCAGCATCGCCTGGGCGCGGACCATGTCGGCGATGGTGATGACCGGGAAGGCCAGGCCGTAGGGCTCGTCGGTCTTCGGATTGGTGCTGGCGGGGCCCGTCGTGCCCATGCAGCCGCCGACAACATTGGTGCAGATGATGAAGTAGCGCTCGGGGTCCAGCGGCAGGCCGGGGCCCACCACGCGGCTCCACCAGCCGGGCTTGCCGGTCACCGGATGCGTGGAGGCGAGGTGCTGGTCGCCGGTCAGGGCGTGGCAGACCAGGACGGCGTTGGTCTTGGTCGCGTTCAGCGTCCCATAGGTCTTATAGGCGATCTCGAGCGGGGCGAGCTGCGCCCCTGACTCCAGGCGCAGCGGCTGGTTCGCCGGGAACCGCCAGGTCCCGCCGCCCGTCTCGAACGTCCCGGTGATCTGGGCCGGCGCGGTCATGGCCGCCTTGGACCGCCCGCGCCTTTCCGTGTCAATGGCTTGCAGCGCCGCCGCGCTCCGCTATGAGGGCGGCGCGGGCAAGGGTTCCTCATGCAGCGGCTGATCCTTTTCCGGCACGGCACGGCCGAGCCGGACTCCCACACCGGCGACGACTTTGACCGGCGGCTCGCCCCGCGCGGTGTGCTGGAGTCGGCGGCGATGGGCGCGAGCCTGGCCGACCTCGGCTTCGTTCCCGACGTGGTGCTGGTCTCGACCTCGGCCCGCACGCGGGACACTTGGGAGGCCGTGCAGCGCAGCTTCCCGAACGCCGAGGTCCAGTTCGAACCCGAACTCTACAACGCCGACTCCGGCGCGCTGCGCCAGGCGGCGAGGCAGGCCGGCAAGACGGCCGGCACGGTGATGATCGTGGCGCACAATCCGGGCCTGCAGGAGCTTGCCATCCAGCTGCTGCTGGAAGGCTCGGCGCCGAACGATCTGATCAACCAGGCTTCCCGCAAGTTCCCGCCGGCCGCCGCCGCGGTCTTCCTGATCGACGCCAACGGCAAGCCCAGTTTCGACGGCCTCTTCTATCCCGATCCGCCGCGATGAGCCGGGTCTATAAGATCCTGACCCGGGACGAGTGGGCCCGCGCCCAGGCCGCCGGGCGCTTCGAAGGCTCGGCCGTCGATCTCGCCGACGGCTTCATCCACTTCTCGACCGCCGCCCAGGCGCAGGAGACGGCGCGACGGCACTTCGCGGGGCAGACAGACGTGGTCGTGCTGGAGGTCGAGGGCGAGGACCTGGGTGCGGCCCTCAAGTACGAACCCTCGCGCGGCGGCGACCTCTTCCCGCACCTGTATGGTCCTCTGGAGGTGACCCATGTGCGCCGGGTGAGTGACGCGCCGCTGGGCGCCGACGGGGTTCCGCAGCTGGGCGAGCTCGCATGAGCGCGCTGCACGGCCTGGCTACCCGAGCGATGCGGGTCTTCGACCCCGAGGACGCGCACACCTTGGCCATCCGCAGCCTGAAGGCGGGGCTGGGCCCGCGCGGCGGCGCCGACGACCCGATCCTCGAGACGACGCTCGCCGGGCTGTCGCTGCCGAATCCGGTCGGTCTGGCCCCCGGCTTCGACAAGAACGCCGAGGTGTTCGGGCCCATGCTGCGGGCCGGCTTCGGCTTCGTGGAGTGTGGCACGGTCACGCCCAAGCCGCAGGCGGGCAACCCGCGCCCGCGGCTGTTCCGGCTGACGGAAGACCGCGCCGTGATCAACCGCATGGGCTTCAACAACGAAGGCCTGGAGGCCTTCGCCGGTCGCCTGGCGAGGCGGGGTCCCGGCGTGGTGGGCGCCAACATCGGGGCGAACAAGGACTCCGAGGACCGGATCGCCGACTACGTCATGGGCCTCAGGCGGCTCTGGGGGCTGGCGAGCTACTTCACCATCAACATCTCCTCCCCGAACACGCCCGGGCTGCGCGCGCTGCAGACCAAGGCGGCGCTGGAGGAGCTGCTGGGCCGCCTAGCCGAAGCGCGCGACGCGTTGCCGGCGGCGGGAGGCGTCCCGATGTTCCTGAAGGTCGCGCCCGACCTGGAGGACGGCGAGGTCGAGACCATCACCGAGGTCGTGGCGGCCAACGGGCTGGCCGGGATCATCGTGTCGAACACGACCGTCGGCCGGCCGGCGTTGAGGTCGCCGCATGCGGGGGAGGCCGGCGGGCTGTCGGGCGCGCCGCTGATGGGCCTGTCCACCCAGATGCTGGGCCGCTTCGCCCAGGCGGCGGGCGGGCGGCTGACGCTGATCGGCGCGGGGGGAATCGCCTCGGGCGCGGACGCCTACGCCAAGATCCGCGCCGGCGCCCAGGCGGTGCAGCTCTATTCGGCGCTGGCCTTCGAGGGGCCGGGCCTGGTGACGCGAATCAAGCGCGAACTGGCCGAGCGGCTGAAAGCGGACGGATTCAGTTCGCTTCAGGCCGCGGTGGGGGCAAAATAGCGAAGCTCGGATCGGGCTCGCCTTGCGGTTCGTTGCCCTGGCGACGCTGACGGATTAACTCGAACGGATCATGGCGGACGCCTCTGCGCCCAAGGAGCCTCCCGAACGGGACAGGCGCCGCATCTTCTGGCCCGGCGGCCTCTCGGCGCGCCTGCTGGTGCTTACGGTGCTGTTCGCCCTGCTGGGCGGGCTGATCGCGATCCCTCCGGCGCTCGCGGCTTATGAGCGCCAGTGGCTGCTGGACCGCGTGCGGGCGGCCGAACTCGCTTCCCTGGCGCCGGAGGTGGCCCCTGACCGCGTGGTCAGCGAACAGCTCAAGGCCCAGCTGCTCCGCGGCGCCGGCGTCGAGATCGTGGCCATTTCGGTGGATGGGGTGCGCTCGCTTGTGTTCGCCGGCACCCGCCCGACCGAAGCGCCCTATGTGGTGGACCTGCGGCCCCGGGCGGCGGGGCTGGGCCTCTTCGCGCCGTTCCGCACCATCTTCGGCCCCGAAGGGCGGCGCGTCCGCGTGGTCGCCGAGCCGCGCTTCCGCGAGGCCGAGTTCATCGAGTTCGTCGCCCTCGACACCGAGCTGAAGCGGGCGCTGGCCAGCTACCTGTGGCGACTCCTGGCGATCGTCGCCTTCGTCTCGACCCTCGCGGGGCTGCTGGTGTTCGTGGCCCTGAACCTGTTCCTGGTCCGGCCGATGCAGCGGATCACCTACGCCATGGAGCGGTTCCGGGCCGATCCCGACGACCCGGCGGCGCGGGTCGAGCCCTCGGGCCGCCGGGACGAGATCGGGCGGGCCGAGGCCGAGCTCGACCGGATGCAGGCCGACCTGCGCGCCGCCCTGAACTCCCGCGCCCGGCTGGCGGCGCTGGGCGAGGCAGTGGCCAAGATCAACCACGACCTGAAGAACATGCTCACCTCGGCGCAGATCGCCTCGGAGCGGCTGGCGGCGCTGAAGGACCCGAAGGTCAGCCAGGCGCTGCCCCGGCTGGAACGGGCGCTGGACCGCGCGGTCAAGCTGGCCTCGGACGTGCTGACCTATGGCAAGACGCAGGAGACCGCGCCCGAGCCGCGGACGTTGCGGCTGGCCGATGCGGTGGATGAGGCGGCCTTCGAGGCGCAGCTCGCCGAGCGCGGCGTGCGGCTGCTGCGTCGCATGGACGCCGCCGACCAGGTGACCGCCGACCCCGACCAGCTGCACCGCATCCTGGTGAACCTGTTCCGCAACGCCCGCCAGGCCATCGAGCACCAGGAGGGTCGCCGTCAGCAGGGCCGCATCGAGGTCAGCCTCGAGGCGACCCCGAACGCCGCAGTGATCCGGGTCTCCGATAACGGGCCTGGCATTCCCGACCGGGTGCGGGAGCGGCTGTTCCAGCCGTTCGCAGGCTCGGGCCGGCCGGACGGCGCGGGCCTTGGGCTGGCCATCGCCCGCGAACTGGCGGTCGGCCACGGCGGCGACCTGACGCTGGCCTCCAACGGACCTTCCGGCGCCACCTTCGAGCTGCGCCTGCCGGGCGCGCCGACGAAGGCGCCGGCCCGGCGTCGATCGAAGAGCAGGGCCTAGTTCAGCGGCAGGGCCACGCCCTCGCGGCGCGGATCGGCTCCGCCGCGCAGGCCCTGGGGCGTCACCTCCACCCCATGCAGGCCAGAGCCCTCGGCGCCGGCGCCCGAGCGCAGGGTCACGCCCCTGGCCGCCAGGCCCTGGACGATCTCGGGCGAGAACTTGTCGACCTCGGCGGCGTAGAAGGTCCCCGACGCGATCAGATTGGGAAGAGCGATCGCCTCCTGCATCGGCAGCTTCCAGTCCAGCACGCCCACCAGGGTCTTGAGGTTGTAGGCGAGGATCGCCGGACCGCCCGGCGAGCCGGCCGCGGCCACGAAACGGCGGTCGCGGTCGAGGACGATGGCCGGCGCCATCGACGAGCGCGGCCGCTTGCCGGGTCCGACGGCATTGGCGACCGGCGCGCCGCTGGAGTCGGTGGGCGAGAAGGAGAAGTCGGTCAGCTGGTTGTTCAGGAAGAAGCCATGGACCATGCGGCCCGAGCCGAAGATGCTCTCGACGGTCGTCGTCATCGAGACCACGTTTCCGGCCGCGTCGACGACGACGAAGTGGGTGGTGCCGGCCGGCTCTCGGGTGGCGTCGGGCGCCCGGGCCTTGGCGCCGCGGGGCTGGCCAGCCGGCGGCGCCGTAGGGCTCGCCGTGGCGCCGATCAGCTTGGCGCGGGCGTCCAGATAGGCGGGCTCGAGCAGGCCGTCGATGGGCACGTCCACGAAGGCCGGGTCGCCGATGTAACGGTCGCGGTCGGCGTACATCAGCCGGCTGGCCTGGCTGAACAGATACCAGCCCTCGGCGTCGTTCGGATGCTTGGCGATGTCGGTGCGTTCGAGCAGACCTAGGCCCTGCAGCACCGCAGGACCGCCCGAGGGTGCGCCGGGCGTGCAGACGACATAGACGCGGAACGGCCGGCAGAGCGCCTCGGACTTGCGCGGGCGGTACCGCTTGAGGTCGTCGAGCGTGAGCGTGCCGGGGGTCGCGCCCTCGCGCACCTTGGCGACGATGGCTTCGGCGATCTCGCCCTCCAGCAGCGCCTTGGGGCCTTCGGCGGCGATCTTGCGCACGGTGGCGGCGTAGGCCGGGTTGCGGACGATGTCGCCCTTTTGGATCTTCGTCCCGTCCGGCTTGGTGAAATAGGCGAGGGCGTCCGGCGTCGCGGCCTGGGGCGAGCGGCTGGCGGCCGACATGGCCATGCGGCCAGGCGCCGGGAAGCCCTGCTCAGCGAGGCGCTCGGCGTCGGCGAACAGCCGGTTCCAGGGCAGCTTGCCGTGATCGGCCTGAGCCATGGCCAGCATGGCGACCGCGCCGGGCGCGCCGGTCGAGCGGCCCGAGAGGATCGCCGCGGCGCGGTTCATCGGCTTGCCGTCGTCCCCCAAGAACATGTCCGGGGTCGCGCCCGCCGGCGCCGTCTCGCGGCCGTCATAGGCCGTCACGCTGCGGGTGCGCGCGTCGTAGTAGACGAGGAAGGCGCCCCCGCCGAGGCCGGAACTCTGCGGCTCCACCAGGCCCAGCACCGCCTGGACGGCGACGGCCGCGTCCACGGCCGAGCCGCCTTCGCGCAGCACCCGCAAGCCCGCCTCCACCGCCATCGGGTTGGCTGCCGCGACCATGGCCTTCGGCGCGGCGGCCGTTGGCGGCGCGGGCGGCCCTGCGAGGGGCGCTTGAGGGCCAGGCGCCTGGCAGCCGGCCAGGAGGGCGGCGCCGAGAACCATCGGAGCCAGGGACAGGGGACGCATCTTGCGGATCACGGACGAGGTCACTCCGGAAGCGGGACGGCGCGACCATAGCCGCGGGCGCGTGGACAACAAGCGCCGGCTCGTGCGAGGCAGCGTGCATGGCTGAGATGCGCGCGCGACCCGGGCTCCGCAACCTCATCACCGACGTGCCCGGCCTGAGGGTGGGGCAGGCCCAGGACGCGGCGGCGCGCACCGGCGTCACCGTGATCCTGCCCGACGAGCGGGCCGTCTGCGCCGTGGACGTCCGCGGCGGCGCGCCCGGAACCCGCGAAACCGACGCCCTGGCGCCGGAGAACCTGGTGGAGGCGGTGGACGCCGTCGTGCTCTCGGGCGGCTCGGTCTATGGCCTGGCGGCCGCCGACGGGGTGGTGGGCTGGCTGGGCGCGCAGGGCCGGGGCTTTGGCCTCGTCCCGGGTGTGCCGCCCTCGCCGGTCGTGCCGGCCGCGATCCTCTTCGACATGGCCAACGGCGGCCACAAGGCCTGGGGCGAGGCGCCGCCGTATGGGGCGCTGGGACGTGAGGCGGTGCTGGCGGCGGGCCTCGCGTTCGACCTCGGAACCGCGGGCGCGGGCTATGGCGCCATGGCGGGCGCGCTGAAGGGCGGCGTGGGCTCAGCCTCGGTGGTCAGCGCCGACGGCTACGCGGTAGGCGCCATCGTGGCCGTCAACAGCTGGGGCTCGGTGGTCGCGCCGGGCGGCCGGACGTTCTGGGCGGCGCCCTACGAGATCGACGGCGAGTTCGGCGGGCTCGGGGCCACTGGGCTCGCGGCCGCGCCCGACGAATGGGGCTTGGCCAAGCGGCCGGATGCGGCGCGCAACACCACCATCGCCTGCGTCGCCACGGACGCGGCGCTGACGCCGGCCCAGGCCAAGCGGCTCGCCGTAATGGCCCAGGACGGCCTTGCCCGCGCGATCCGACCGGCGCACGCGCCGTTCGACGGCGACATCGTCTTCGCGCTGGCCACGGGACGAAGGGCGCTGCAGGCGCCGGCGGACCTCACCCTGGCGCGACTTGGCGCGCTCGCGGCCGACACCCTGGCCCGGGCGATCGCCCGCGGTGTCCACGAAGCCACGCCTTGGCCCGGAACCGACGTGCGCTGCTGGCGGGACCTTCCGGGCTGAGCCCAGCGCTGTTAGACCAAGCGCTGCTGTTTGGGGGAGTTCTCCGCATGTTTTCCGCACGTAAGCTGGCGCTGGCCGCCGGCGTCGCCGCGTTTGCGCTGGGCGCGACGATGGGCGCGACCGCCCAGCCTGCCCAGAAGGTCACCGGTCCGGTCGCCACCTACTGGATGAGCGCCCAGACCCAGACCGGCTTCGGCCTGCCCTCGGCCGCCTCGGGCCGGCCGGACACGGGCGCCATGATGCGCGCGATGATGGGCGGCGGCGGGGCGTCGAAGACGCTGGAGCTGCAGCTTGGCTCGAGCCAGGCCAACGCCGCGCCGGCCGCCGACCACCTGCCGCCCGCCGGCCTGCGCGCCGGCGACCGCCTGCCCTTGGTCACGCCCAAGCAGACGCCGGCGGTGCGCGACGAGACGCCGGAGACCAGCGTGCCGCCCGAGTACCAGAAGCCGCGGGGCAAGATGCTGATCTTCTGGGGCTGCGGCGAGCGGGCTCGGCCGGGCCAGCCCTATGTCCTCGACTTCGCCAAGATGGCCGAGGGCAAGCAGAACCCCGCGAGCATCTTCAAGGGCATCGACTACCGGCCGATGCAGCCGCCGGCGCCGGGCCGCCACAAGACCTACGGCGAGTGGCCGAACGAGCGGACGCGCGACCTCGTACCCTCGGCGGGCTCGCTGGTGGGCGCGCACACGATCCGCGGCAACTACAGTCCGGAGATCAACTTCACCCTCGGCAAGGATCAGGACTTCCTGGCGCCGCTGACGCTGACCACCAATGCGAAGGCGCCGGGCGGCTGGGCGAACCTGGGCTGGAACGCCGTCCCGGGCGCCAAGGCCTATTACGCCAGCGCCATGGGCGGTTCGGGCGAGACGATGGTGATGTGGTCGTCTTCCGAGCTGCAGACCGCCGCCTTCTCCAACCCCGACTTCCTGAGCCAGGGCGACATCGCCCGCCTGGTGGCCAACAAGACGCTGATGGGGCCGCAGACGACGACCTGCGCCGTGCCGAAGGAGGTCTTGGACGCCGCGCCCCAGGCGATGATGCAGCTCGTGGCCTACGGGGGCGAGGCCAACTTCGTCCACCCGCCGCGGCCCGCCGATCCGAAGGTGGCCTGGAACCAGGAGTGGGCGGTGAAGGTGCGCTACCGCTCGGCGACGGGCGGCCTGCTGGGCCAGGCCATGTCAGGCATGGCCGGCGGCTTCGACGCCGACGACGAGGACGAGGCCGGCCGGGCGCGCGCCGCCACGCCGCAGCCGCCGAAGGATCCCAAGGCCGAGCGCCGCCGGGCGATCATGAAGGGCCTGGGCGGCGCCGTCGGCGGCGCTCTGGGCGTGCCGATCCCGTAATCGGGTCCCTCACTTCACGGCGCGCAGGCGCACCTGGAGTTCGCGGGCGACGTTCCAGGAGGTGTTGGCGACCTCCCGGAGCTCTTCGCGGGTGATCTCGCCCGCGTTGAGCTTGGCCTGCCAGGCGTAGTCGTAGTTCTGGACGATGGTCTCGACCTCGAAGTCCACGTCGAGGGCGAAGGCCAGCATGGTGTAGTTGGCGCGCCGCTCCATCCACTCACGGTTCTGCCTCTTGGACATCATCGTGAAGGTGAGCGGCGTGAAAGCGCGCACATGCGTGGGGTCGGACCAGAACGTGTCGTGGCGCACGTGCGGCACGTGGATTTCCAGGAGCCCCCCCGGCGCCAGGATACGATACAGCTCCTGCATCACGCGCCGGAACGTGGGGAAGTCAGCGCCCACGTGCTCCAGCACATGCTTCATCAGGACATGCTCGAAGCCGTCGGTTGGCAGGTCCCAGGGCGTCGTCTCGATGTCGAGCATCCTGTCGGGCTCACACGCCTCGAAGTTGTCGACATTGAGCCAGCCTTCGCGCTTGTCGAAGCCGCATCCCAGGTTGAGTTTCACGCTGCAGGGTCCTTCGGGCTCAGAAGGCTGCAACGCCTAGCGTTTGGTCCCGCGGACGACAAGGTTGGCGCGTGCTGGGTGAGGAAACCGGTTGAAACGCCTGGCCCACCTCGCTAGATAGCGCCCCTCGCCGCAAGGCGTGCGCGCCCGTAGCTCAGCTGGATAGAGCATCAGACTACGAATCTGAGGGTCGGACGTTCGAATCGTTCCGGGCGCGCCATTTCTTCCTGACAACGACAGCTAGCGGACCACTCACCCCTTCGAGGGCGTGAAGCGGGCGACGAGGTCGTAGGCGTCGCCCGGGAAGGTCATGCGCACGTCGGTGATTCGGTCCGAGCCGCGCCAGGTGCGGCGATGCAGGACGAGGCAGGCGGCGCTGGCCGGGATGGCGAGGGCGCGGGCCACACTGCGGCTGGCCGCCTCCGCCCCGATGCGGTGCTCGGCCTCGGTCCACGGCACGTGGGAGAGCAGCCAGCCGCCGGGCGGCGTCGTGGCGAAGTCCACGGCGCGGGCCTCAGGCGTTGCGGCCAGGTTCACCAGCCGCTCCTCCAGCGCGAAGGGACGGCCGGCGGCGCGGTGCAGGCAGCGGAGCGCCAGCACCTTGCCGCCCGACGCGAGGTCCAGGGCTTCGGCTTCGGCGGGCTCCGGCGTGCGTTCGGTCCGCGACAGGAGTTCGTAGCCGTAGGTTTCCCCGCGGGCGGCGACCTCGGCCGCGATGTCGGGGATGTCGAGAACCGCGGAGTGGATCTTGGGCCGCGCGACGACCGTGCCGGCGCGGCGGCGGCGGACGATGAGCCCGGCGTCGGCCAGCGGGCCCAGGGCCTTGTTCACGGTCATGCGCGAGCAGCCGTAGGCGGCCATCAGCTCGTGCTCGGCCGGGATGCGGTGACCGGGCGGCCAGGCGCCGGAAAGGATGTTGGCCTGCACCTCGTCGCGGATGCGGCGGTGCAGCGAAGCCTCCGGCCGGCTCATGCGGTGATCCGGGCGAGCGTCCGGCGGTACCCGGCGACGATGGCGTCGCGGGCCACGTGGCGGCCGGCCTCGACCACCTGACGACCCCGGCGCCAGACGGCCGTGACGGGGCTTTCGCGGCAGGCGAAGATCCAGGCGTTCAGCAGGGCGTCGCCGGCCCGGCCGGCCAGCGAGGGATGGTCGAGGTCCAGCGCCACGAGGTCGGCCGGCGCGCCGACCTTTAGTCCGGCCTCTGCGCCCAAGGCCTGGGCGCCGCCGGCGAGCGCCGCATTGAACAGGGTCGCGCCCGTCGAGCGGCCGGGCGCCGGGGCGGCTACGTTGCGGGCGCGGTGGACCAGCCGCTGGGCGTACTCTACGCCGCGCAGCTCGGCGGCCGCGTCGATCAGCACGTTGGAGTCCGTGCCCACGCCCAGCGCCCCACCCGCGCGGAGATAGGCCTGCGTCGGGAAGACGCCGTCGCCGAGGTTCGCCTCCGTGACCGGACAGAGGCCCGCGACGGCGCCGCTGGCGGCCAGCCGCTGCGTCTCGTCCGGCGTCATGTGCGTGGCGTGGACCAGACACCAGCGCGCGCCCACCGAGGCGTTGTCTAACAGCCATTCGACCGGCCGGGCGCCGGACCAGGCGAGGCAGTCCTCGACCTCCTTCTCCTGCTCGGCGGCGTGGATGTGCAGGGGGCCGTCCGTCAGGGCGGCGACGGCTGCGAGCTCCTCGGGCGTGACCGCCCGCAGGCTGTGGGGCGCCGCGCCGACAACGGCGTCGGGAAGGCCCGAGACCGCTGCGCGGCTGGCGTCGAGCAGCCGGGCAAACCCGTCGACGTCGTGGATGAAGCGCCGCTGTCCCGGCTTCGGCGGCGCGCCGCCGAAGGTCGCGTGGGCGTAGAAGACCGGCAGCAGGGTGAGCGCGATCCCGGTCGCCTCAGCGGCGGCCACAATGCCCTGCGCCATCTCGGCCGGATCGGCGTAGGGCCGGCCGTCCAGGTCGTTGTGCAGGTAGTGGAACTCGCCGACGCGGGTGAAGCCGGCCTCGAGCATCTCGGCGAAGGCGAGCTCGGCGATGGCGCGGTTGTCGTCGGGCGTCAGGCGGTCGACGAACAGGTACATGGCCTCGCGCCAGGTCCAGAAGTTGTCACCCTCGGGCCCGGCGACTTCGGCCATGCCGGCCATGCCGCGCTGGAAGGCATGGCTGTGCAGGTTGCAGAGTCCCGGGATCGCCGCGCCATATGCGGGCTCCGACCCCCGCGCGACATCGGTGTCGATGCCGGCGATCCGCCCGTCGGCGAGCGTGAGCCGCACGCCGCGCGCCCAACCCTGAGCCAGCAGCGCGTGATCGAACCAGAGGGAGCTCGCGGTCACTGGACACCCTTCCTGCTCCGGCCATAATGTCTATACATATCGATCGCGGCAAGCTTGACGGAGGACGGATGAGGGTCTGGCGCAACGCCCGACTGGCGACCCTGTCGCCGCGCCTGCCGGGACTTGGCGTCATCGAGGACGGCGCTGTCGCCGCCGAGGGCGAGCGGATCGTCTATGTGGGTCCGTCGGCGGACGCGCCGGCCGGGGAAGCCATCGACTGCGAGGGCCGCTGGATCACCCCCGGCCTGATCGACTGCCACACCCATCTTGTCCACGCCGGCGACCGCGCCCACGAGTTCGAGCTGCGGCTGGAGGGCGCCACCTATGAGGAGATCGCCCGGGCCGGCGGCGGCATCGCCTCGACGGTCAAGGCGACCCGCGAGGCATCGGAGGCCGAGCTGGTCGCGAGCGCGCGGCCCCGGCTGGAGGCGCTGGTTTCGGAAGGCGTCACCACCGTCGAGGTGAAGTCCGGCTACGGGCTGTCCACGGTCGACGAGGTGAAGCTGCTGCGCGCGGCGCGGGCGCTGGGCGATCGAGCCAGCATCGTCACAACCTTCCTGGGCGCGCACGCCCTGCCGCCGGAGTACGCCGGCAACCCCGACGCCTACATCGACCTGGTCTGCGAGGAGATGATCCCCGCCGTCGCCGAGGCGGGGCTGGCGGACGCCGTCGACGCCTTCTGCGAGGGGATCGGATTCACGCCGGCCCAGACCGAGCGGGTGTTCCAGGCGGCCCGCGTCCGCGGCCTTCCGGTGAAGCTGCACGCCGAGCAGCTCTCGAACCTGAACGGCGCAGCGCTGGCGGCGCAGTACGGCGCGCTGTCGGCCGACCACCTGGAACATCTGGACGCCGCGGGCGTCGCAGCGATGTCGCGGGCCGGCACGACGGCGGTGCTGCTGCCGGGGGCCTTCTACTTCCTGCGGGACGAGAAGATCCCGCCAATCGGCGCGCTGCGGGCGGCGGGCGTGCCGATGGCCGTGGCCACCGACTGCAACCCCGGCACCTCGCCCCTGACCTCGCTGCTGCTGGCCATGAACATTGCCGCGACGCTGTTCCGTCTGACCGTGGAGGAGTGCCTGGCCGGCGTGACCCGAAACGCCGCCCGCGCGCTGGGCCGGCTGGACCAGGTCGGCGCGCTGGAGGCCGGCAAGCTCTGCGACTTAGCGATCTGGGACATCGAGCGGCCGGCCGAGCTCGTCTACCGCATGGGATTCAACCCGCTGCACGCCCGCGTCTGGAGGGGTCGGTGATCGATTCTGGGACCGAAGTCATGCTGAAGCCAGGCGACACGCCACTGTCCGCCTGGCGCGAGATCTGGCGCGGGGCGGCCGTGCGACTGGACCCCGCGGCGCGGACGGTCGTCGCCGAGAGCGCGGCGGCCGTGGCGCGGATCCTGGCCAAGGGCGAGCCGGTCTACGGGATCAACACGGGGTTCGGGAAGCTGGCGACCGTCCAGATCGACGACGGCGATCTCGCCACCCTGCAGCGGAACCTGGTGCTGAGCCATGCCGCCGGCGTGGGCGATCCGTCGCCGCGGGCGGTGGTGCGGCTGATGATGGTGCTGAAGCTGGCGAGCCTGGCTCAAGGCGCGTCGGGGGTGCTGCCGGCGACGGTGGAGCTGCTGGAGCGGATGATCCAGCTGGACCTGATCCCGGTCGTGCCCAGCCAGGGGTCCGTAGGCGCCTCGGGCGACCTCGCGCCGCTGGCCCATATGGCCGCGACGATGATCGGCGTCGGCGAGATCGAGGCGGTCGGCCGACGCAAGCCTGCGGCCCGGGCGCTGTCCGAGGCGGGGCTGGCGCCGCTGGAGCTGGGCCCGAAGGAAGGCCTGGCGCTGCTCAACGGCACCCAGTTCTCGGCGGCCAATGCACTGGCGGGCCTGTTCGAGGCCGAACGGCTGTTCCGCTCGGCGCTGGTGACCGGCGCTCTGTCGACCGAAGCGGCCAAGGGTTCGGACACCCCGTTCGACGAGCGCATCCACGTGCTGCGCCGCCAGCCGGGCCAGGTGGAGGCGGCGCGCGCCCTGCGCGAGCTGATGGCCGGCTCGGCCATCCGGGCCTCTCACCTGATCGGCGACCCGCGGGTGCAGGACCCCTATTGCCTGCGCTGCCAGCCGCAGGTGATGGGCGCGGCGCTGGACGTGCTGCGCCAGGCCGCGGCGACCCTGGCGTTCGAGGCCAACGGCGTTTCGGACAACCCCTTGATCTTCCCCGACGCCGACGAGGCGCTGTCGGGCGGCAACTTCCACGCCGAGCCGGTGGCGTTCGCGGCGGACATGATCGCGCTTGCCATCTGCGAGATCGGCTCCATCGCCGAGCGGCGGATCGCCATGCTTGTAGACCCGGCGCTGTCGGGCCTGCCGGCCTTCCTGACGCCGAAGCCGGGATTGAACTCGGGCTTCATGATCCCGCAGGTGACGGCCGCGGCCCTGGTCTCGGAGAACAAGCAGCTGGCGCACCCGGCCAGCGTCGACTCGATCCCGACCAGCGCGAACCAGGAAGACCATGTCTCCATGGCGGCGCACGGGGCGCGTCGGCTGCTGGCGATGGTGCGCAACCTGGAGGGCGTGCTGGCGGTCGAGCTGCTGGCGGCGGCGCAGGGCTGCGACTTCCACAGTCCGCTGGCATCCAGCGAGGCGCTGGAGGCGGTCCGCGCGCGGCTCCGGCGGGACGTGCCGACGCTGGACCACGACCGCCACTTCGCCCCCGATATCGCCGCCGCCGCGGCGATCCTGCAAACCGGCGAACTGGCCCTGCCGCACCTGCCGGGCGTCGCCTGATGGACTGGCTGGAGGTCACCCGCGGCGAGGCGCCCCTGCTGGTGAGCTTCCCGCACACCGGGACCGACATCCCGGCGGACATAGAGGCGCGGCTGACGTCGCCCTGGCTCGCGCGCAAGGACGCCGACTGGTGGATCCACCGGCTCTACGACTTCGCGGCGGAGCTGGGCGCGACCCTCGTGCGGACGCGGATCTCGCGCACGGTCATCGACGTCAACCGCGACCCTTCGGGCGCCTCGCTCTATCCGGGGCAAGCGACCACCGAACTCTGCCCCACCACGACGTTCGACGGCGAGCCCCTCTACCTCGAAGGCCAGGCGCCGGACGAGGCGGAGATTGCGCAGCGGCGGGCGACCTGGTTCGAGCCCTATCACCAGATGCTCTCCGCCGAGCTTGCGCGGCTTCGCGCCCGGCACGGTCGCGTCGTCTTGTACGAAGCCCACTCCATCCGCTCGCACGTACCGCGGCTGTTCGACGGCGAACTGCCGAACATCAACATCGGCACGAACTCGGGCGCGAGCTGCGATCCGGTGCTGACCGATGCCGTCGAGCGCGCCTGCGACGCCTCGGGCTTCAGTCGTGTCACGGACGGCCGGTTCAAGGGCGGCTGGACGACGCGCCACTACGGCCGCCCAGACGATGGCGTGCACGCCATTCAGATGGAGCTCGCCTGCCGCGGCTACATGGACGAGCCCGCCGGCCCGCCGACGCCCGAGGCCTGGCCCGCCCCCTACGACCCCGACCGCGCCCGGTTCATGCGCGGCGCCCTCACCCACGTCCTCAACGCCTGCCTGGACTTCGCCAGCCAATGACCCGCCACGACCCGACCCGCGTCATCCGCCCGCCCGTGGGGCCCGAGCTCACCTGCAAGAGCTGGCTGACCGAGGCCCCGCTTAGGATGCTGATGAACAACCTGCATCCGGACGTGGCCGAGAAGCCCGAGGACCTGGTGGTCTATGGCGGCGTCGGCCGCGCCGCCCGCGACTGGGAGAGCTTCGACCGCATCGTCGAGACGCTGAAGCGGCTCGAGGACGACCAAACCCTGCTGGTGCAGTCGGGCAAGCCTGTCGGCGTATTCCGAACGCATGCGGACGCCCCGCGCGTGCTGATCGCCAACTCCAACCTCGTGCCCAAGTGGGCGAGCTGGGAGCACTTCAACGAGCTCGATCGCAAGGGGCTGGCCATGTACGGCCAGATGACCGCCGGCTCGTGGATCTACATCGGCACCCAGGGCATCGTCCAAGGCACCTACGAGACCTTCGTCGAGATGGGCCGCCAGCACTATGGCGGCGACCTGTCGGGCCGGTGGCTGCTGACGGCGGGTCTGGGCGGCATGGGCGGCGCCCAGCCGCTGGCGGCGGTGATGGCCGGCGCGTCCTGTCTGGCCATCGAGTGCCAGCCCAGCCGGATCGAGATGCGGCTTCGCACCGGTTACCTCGACCATTCCGCGGAGACGCTGGACGAGGCGCTGGAGATCCTCGAGCGCGCCAAGGCCGAGAAGCGATCTGTCTCGGTCGGCCTGCTGGGGAACGCCTGCGAGGTGCTGCCGCAGATCCTGGCCCGCGGCGTCCTGCCCGACCTGCTCACCGATCAGACCTCGGCCCACGATCCGGTCAACGGCTACCTGCCCAAGGGCTGGACGCTCGAGCGCTGGTTCGCCATGCGCGAGCAGGCGCCGGAACAGGTGGAGGAGGCGGCCCGCGCCTCGATGGCCGAGCACGTGCAGGCGATGCTGGAGTTCCGCCGGCGCGGCGTGCCGACCGTGGACTACGGCAACAACATCCGCCAGGTGGCCAAGGACGCTGGCGTGACGGACGCCTTCGACTTCCCGGGCTTCGTGCCGGCCTACATCCGGCCGCTGTTCTGCCGAGGGATCGGGCCGTTCCGCTGGGCTGCGCTCTCGGGCGATCCCGAGGACATCTACAAGACCGACGCCAAGGTGAAGGAGCTGATCCCGGACAATCCGCACCTGCACAACTGGCTGGACATGGCGGGCAAGAAGATCCGGTTCCAGGGCCTGCCGGCGCGGATCTGCTGGGTGGGACTGGGCGACCGGCACCGCCTGGGGCTGGCCTTCAACGAGATGGTGGCACGCGGCGAGCTGAAGGCGCCGGTAGTGATCGGCCGCGACCACCTGGATTCCGGCTCGGTCGCCTCGCCCAATCGCGAGACCGAGGCCATGCGCGATGGATCTGACGCGGTGTCGGACTGGCCGCTGCTGAACGCGCTCCTGAACACCGCCTCAGGCGCCACCTGGGTCAGCCTGCACCACGGCGGCGGGGTCGGCATGGGCTATTCCCAGCACGCGGGCATGGTCATCGTCTGCGACGGGACCGAAGCGGCGGCCCGGCGCCTCGAGCGCGTGCTGTGGAACGACCCGGCCAGCGGCGTGATGCGCCATGCCGACGCCGGCTACGACATCGCGCTCTCGGTCGCCGCCGAGAAGCAGCTGGACCTGCCGGGTATCCTGGCCTGAGGCGTCAGACCGGCCGCACGAGGTTCATCTTGACGAAGCGCGCCACCACCTCGACGGTGAGCGGGATGTCCACACCCGAGACAGCCTGCAGCTCGGCGATCGTCGCCTCGCCCTGAGCCAGCCTGCTGAAGATGGCCGCGACAACGGGCCGACCGATCTTCCAATGGGAGAACAGGTCGGCGCCTTCGAGCTGGAAGTAGCGGTCCACCGACATCGCCGGCGTCGGGGCGACGCGGGTCTGCGGCCCGAGCTCGCCGGTGGAGAACCCCGCGAAGGCCCGGAACGGGTCACGGTGACCGGGGGCGCTGCGGGGCGCACGTTCCCAGCGGTCGCGGTCCGCTGCGTATTCGCGGGTGCGGATCGCCTGCAGCTCGTCCCAGAGCTCCTGGTAGCGCCGATAGATGTGGGCCCAGTCGTAGATCGTGCGCGCGCGTTCCCGGCCCGCTGCGCCCATGCGCCGGCGCAGATCGGGGTCGCTGACAAGGCGGGTGAGCCGGTCGGACAGCATCGCCGCGTCCATCGAGACCGCCACGCAGGTGCGGTAGAGCATGTAGTCGTAATTGAGTGTCCCGGCCTCATAGCCGCGGGCGATATGATCGGTCTGGCCTGGCTCCGGAGCGAAGGTCGTGATCCGGAAGCCGTCCTCCCCATCGCGGACGGTATCGCGATAGCCGTCCCAGTCGCTGACCACGACGGGCACGCCCGAGGCCATCGCCTCCAGAGGCGTGATGCCGAAGGTTTCCTGGATGTTGTCGGACAGCGAGATGAAGATGTCGGCCGCCGCCCAGCAAGCGCGGTAGCGATCGAAATCCTTGCCGTCGACGTACGTCGCCCGGATGCTCGGGCAGAAGGCGGCTAACCCTTCATTGTAGGCCTTGAGCACGGCTTCGTTCGGGGCCTGACCGGCGAGGATCAGCACGATCTTGCGCTTGCTGGCCTGGGCGGCCGCCTCGAGCGCCTCGAACATCTGGAAGGGGTGAGCCTTGGCATGGAAGACGAGGCGGCCGGCGAAGAGCACGCCGACCTCCTCCTCGGCCAGCCCCAAGACCGCCCTCGCACGAACGCGGTCGTCCGGCGAGAAGTCGAAGTCCGCCGTGTGCACGCCAAGCGGGATGACCGGCAGCTGCGGGCGGGGAGGGCGCACCGGCGTTCCGGCGCGCCAGGAGAGGAACTCTTCCCCTGCGGCCAGGCAGCCTTCGATCACGCGCAACGCGGCGCGGGAGGTGCAGATCAGCGCGTCCCAAGGCGCGAGCGCCTGCGCCGGATAGGCCGCGAAGCTCGTCAGCGGCTTGCCGGACAGCGTGTGGGTCAGGCCGCAGAGGCTGTAGCTGGCCGGCCCTGCCCGCAGGCGGAAGTCGGCCATGGCGCCCAGCTCTCCGTCGGGGCGGAACAGGACCCCACGCTGGCTCATGGTCCGCAGGTCCTCGTTCGCGATCCAGGCCGTCTGGCCGTTCTCGTCGAGTTCGAGCACGGTCCGGCGGAACGCCTCGGCAGCGTTGCTGTACGGCGAGAAGCCCCAGATCGTGCGGCCCGCCTGGGCGGCGACTGCCGCGCGCAGGAAGCCGTTGCCGGCGGCTTGCCGCCCCATCAGTTTCGGCCCGTCCAAACGGTAGCCGTCGTTCTCGAAAAGGATCGCCGCGTCCATGCGCCCGCGACTAGCATGAGCCCCGCGGCGCCCCAAGCCTCGGCGGTTTGCGCGCCGGAGCGGCTTCCACTAGGCCAAGGCGATGGCCTGGCGCGGAGAACGGGAATGAAGCGGGTGTGGGTGTCCGCAGTCGCGGCTCTGGCGCTCGCCGCCTGCGGGCAGAAGCCCACGACCCAGGTCGATCTGGTCGTCCTTGCCGGACAATCGAACGCAGTGGGCTACCGTCTGACCCGCGCTGACCTGCCCACAGCGTCAGCGGCGCCCTTTCGAGACGTGCTCATCTGGCAGGACGGCGACTTCGCGCCGCTCACGCCCGGGACCAACACCGGCACCCCGCGCCAGCCTGGCGCCTGGGGGCCGGAGGTGGGGTTCGCGCAGGCGTGGCGCGCCGCCCATCCGGGCCGGCGGTTGTACCTGGTCAAGCACGCCCGCGGCTCGACCACCCTCGCGGAGGCTCCTGGGCCAGATTGGGCGCCGGGATCCGGCGAGCTCTTCGCGGAAACCACCGCCAAGGTGGAGGCGGCCAGTGCGTCCCTCGCCAATCAGGGTTTCAGGCCGCGCGTGATCGGCGTTCTTTGGGTTCAAGGCGAAGCAGACGCCACCGGGCCCGCCTGGACGGCAGCCTACGGCCGGAACCTCGCGGCGCTGATCAAGTCCATGCGCCTCGCATGGTCGGCGCCTGGCGCGGTTGTGGTCCTGGCGAAGATCCCCGACTGGGGAGGGCACGCGAAGGCGGTACGCGCCGCTCAGGCGGAGGTGGACAGGGGCGACGCGCTTACAGTTTCGGTGGACGCGCAGGGCCTGCCTATGCAGGCGGACGGGCTGCACCTATCGGCGGAAGGGCAGTTGCGCCTCGGCGAGCGGCTGGCCGCCGCCCTGCTCCAAGCGACGGAATAGCGGTCAGTCGCGGCTCCAATCAGCGCGTCGAATGACGCGCTGATCTCGGGCGACCACCTCGTCATGATGCCGATAAGCCCACCAGACCGCGTCGACCACCTCGCTGCGAAGCGGCGTGGCGGCGTCGCCAAACATGACCTGTTCGACGTCGAGCGCCAG
>NZ_JAPSKZ010000274.1 GCF_031181185.1 Phenylobacterium sp.
CGGTCTCGGCCTGCAACACCATCTCCGGCATCGGTCGCGACGTGCAGGCCGCCGGCGACGCCGTCACCTCCGGCGCCGAGAGCGCCAGGCGCTAGTCGTAGCGGACGCCGGTCAGGTACAGGCCGTCTGACGGCGCCACCGGCCCGCAGGCCGCCCGGTCCCGCGCCTCCAGCGCCCGCGCCACGTCCCCGACCTCCCAGCGGCCCAAGCCGACCTCCACCAGGGTGCCGGTCATCGACCGCACCTGGCGATGCAGGAAGCTGCGCGCCTCGAAGGTCAGATGCACTTCCTCGCCGGCCCGTTCGACCCGGGCGACGTCCAGCGTCTTCAGCGGCGACTTGGATTGGCAGTTCACATCCCGGAAGGTGGTGAAGTCGTGCAGCCCGATCAGGCCCTGCGCCGCCGCGTGCATGGCCCCGGCGTCCAGCGGCTTCTTCACGTGCCAGACCCGGCCGCGGTCCAGCGCCGGCCGCCCGGGCCGGTTCAGGATGCGGTAGAGATAGCTGCGCCCCGTCGCCGAGAAGCGCGCGTGCCACTCCGGCTCCGCCTCGGCGCAGTCCAGCACCGACACCGCCTCGTGGACCATATGGGCGTTGAGCGCATTCATCACCGTCCGCGCCGGCCACGACTTGGACAGGTCGAGGCCCACCACCTGCCCCGTGGCGTGCACCCCGGTGTCGGTGCGACCCGCCGCGGCGATGCGGACCGTCTCGCCCGAGAAGGCGGTCACCGCCGCCTCCAGGGCGCCCTGCACCGTCGGCTGGCCGGCCTGGGCCTGGAAGCCGTTGTAGCCCGAGCCGTCGTACTCGATGGTCAGCCGGTATCGCGGCATGAGCGTCTCCCTACCGCTCGCCCCGCCGCGGCTCGCTGCTTGAGGGAGTCAGCGTGGTCCCGGCGGGGATCGGGAAGCCGCGCAGCATCTCGTCCGCGCCCTGGGCCGCCTTGCCCGGCCGCTGCACGGTCAGCAGGCGCACCGCGCCCTCGCCGCAGGCCACCCGCAGGCCGTCGTCCAGCACCTCGCCCGGCGCGCCCCCGCCCGTCTCGGCCACGCGCGACATCAGCGCCTTGATCCGCACCGGCCCGTCCGCGCCGGGGGCCTCGAACCAGGCGCCGGGGAAGGGCGACAGCCCGCGAATATGGGCGTCCACCTCCGCCGCCGGCCGGGTCCAGTCGATGCGCGCCTCGGCGGGAGTGATCTTTCGGGCGTAGGTTGGCTCGCCCGTCTGGGGAGTCCCGGTCGCCCCGCCGCGTTCGATGGCGGCCAGCGCCCGCGGCCACAGGCTGGCGCCGACATGGGCCATCCGCTCGGACAGGGTCGCCGCGGTGTCGTCCGGGCGGATCTCCATCACCTCCGACAGCAGGATCGGCCCCTCGTCCAGCCCCTCGCTCATGCGCATGATCTGCACGCCCGTCTGCCGGTCCCCGGCCATGATGGCGCGCTGGATCGGCGCCGCCCCGCGCCAGCGCGGCAGCAGCGAGCCGTGAAGGTTGAAACAGCCCAGCCGCGGCGCCTCCAGCACCTCGGGCTTCAGGATCTGGCCGTAGGCGACGACGCAGGCCGCATCGACGTCCAGGCTGCGGAAGGTCTCGACGGCCTCGGCCGCCTTCATCGACTCCGGCGTGAACACCGGCAGGCCCATGGTCTCCGCGAAGGCGTGCACCGGCGACGGCGTCAGCTTCTGGCCCCGCCCCTTCGGCCGCGGCGGCTGGCTGTAGACGGCCACGACCTCATGGCCGCTGGCGATCAGCTCGGCCAGCGACGGCACGGCGAAGTCGGGGGTACCCATGAAGGCGAGGCGCATGCGGGCGGTGTGCCTCAGCGAGGGGCTTGGAACAAGGTGGAGCGGGGGCGCGGATCTGGCCAACCGAATGCACACCAAGGCCGCGATGCAGCTTCCGACCCGTTGTGGACCTTGGTTCGTTGGAGCAACTGCGCGCGATGAGACGCCCCGTGGACCACTGGATCATTGCGGTCGGCAGCACGCTCGGAATCTTGAGCGTGACGGTTCTCGCCGTAGGGCAGACCCCAATCGGGAAGGGCGTGTTGCTGCTCTACGGATGCATGTTCGAGGGAACTTGCATATGACTCACGTCCGCTGCTCAGCCTGCCACCAAGGTCTGCTATCCACCCTCTGGCGACAGACCGCTCCCGACCCATAGCGGACGCCGGACTGCTACTGTTGTTCGGTAGCAGCGTCCTCTTCGCACGACCCGGTGCTGATGAACCAGCCGAGCCCGTCGCCTGCCGCCTCCGTGTAGTTCATCGCTTCATCGACGCGTAGCATCAGTGCATCGGAGCGGATCGAGACCGTAGCGGTGGCGTCATCGCCAAAGTGAAACCACGCGTCCGGAGAAACTGCGCATCCCGTCTGATCGCATCGACTATATTCTCGCGACTGGATGTTGAAACGCGACCAACTGTCGGGCGTCACATCCCGACACCCGGACGCATCGCAATAGACCTTCCTGTCCGGTTTGCAGGTCCAGGTTGGAGCCAGCAAAGACTGCGGGGCCTGAGACAGGCCGAGGAAGACTGCGATCAGAATTTTCACGGCACCATCATCCCAAGCTGAACGCGTCCTAAAATCGAGACACAGCGTTGCACGTCCCGATGTCCGGTTTCCACCCTTAGGTGACCGTCAGCTCCCGACCCATTGCAGACATTGCCATCACGGTGCCTGCGGCTACGCTTATGCCATGACGGAGTATAGCTGCCAGGAACGCTATGAGAGCCCTGATGGGCGATCAGCCGTAACGATTGAAGAGGGCGATCATGGCCTCTGTTGTTTCACGGTCTGGCAGTGGGTAGCTGCACAAGGTGACGGTAGCGAGTTCGACCACGCATACTGGGCGCCAAGCCGATACTCGGGGCTATATGCGACCGCTGCCGAGGCGAAAGAAGCAGCCAAAGCTGAAGTGGACTGGTTCCCATCTTAGGTCCGCTTCACGGCGTGCCGC
>NZ_JAPSKZ010000275.1 GCF_031181185.1 Phenylobacterium sp.
CGGCGGCGTCATCGTCGAGCCGCGCGCCAACCTGGTCGAGACCTACGCCACCGGGCGCGGCGGCGTGCGGGTGCGGGCGCGCTGGGAGAAGGAGGACACCGGCCGCGGCACCTATCAGATCGTCGTCACCGAGATCCCCTACCAGGTGAAGAAGGCCGACCTGGTCGAGCAGCTGGCCGAGCTGATCGAGAACAAGAAGGCGCCGCTGCTGGGCGACGTGCGCGACGAGAGCGCCGAGGACATCCGGCTGGTGCTGGAGCCCAAGAGCCGCAACGTCGAGCCCGAGGTGCTGATGGAGAGCCTGTTCAAGCTCTCCGACCTCGAGACGCGCTTCAGCGTGAACCTCAACGTTCTGGACGCGCGGGGCACGCCCGGCGTGATGAACCTGCGCCAGGCGCTGAAGGCGTTCCTGGACCACCGGCGCGAGGTGCTGGTCCGGCGCGCGCGCCACCGGCTGGAGAAGATCGAGGCCCGCCTCCACATCCTCGACGGCCTGATGATCGCCTACCTCAACCTGGACGAGGTGATCCGCATCGTCCGGTTCGAGGACAAGCCGAAGGAGAAGCTGATCGAGACGTTCTCGCTCAGCGAGATCCAAGCCGACGCCATCCTCAACACCCGCCTGCGCCAGCTGGCGCGGCTGGAGGAGATGGAGATCCGCCGCGAGCACGCCGAGCTGTCGGAAGAGCGCGACGGCATCCTCAAGATGCTGGCCTCGGACGCAGCGCAGTGGCGGCTGGTGGGCGAGGGCCTGCGCCACGTGAAGGGCGAACTGGGCAAGCTCAACGATCGCCGCTCGACCTGCGGCGAGGCGCCGCAGGTGGACGCCGACGCCGCCATCGAGGCGATGATCGTGCGCGAGCCGATCACCATCATCCTGTCCGAGCGCGGCTGGATCCGGGCCGCCAAGGGCCGGGTGGAGGACCCGTCCGAGCTGAAGTTCAAGGAAGGCGACAAGCTGCAGTTCCTGGTGCCGGCCGAGACGACGGACAAGCTCCTGATCTTCGCCTCGGACGGCCGGTTCTTCACCCTGGGCTGCGACAAGCTTCCGGGCGCCAGAGGACACGGCGAGCCGCTGCGGCTGATGATCGACCTGGACGACAAGGTCGGCATCGTCGACGTCTTCCCGCACAAGCCCGGCACGAAGCGCCTGCTGGCGTCGAAACAGGGCTACGGCTTCATCCTGCCCGAGGAGGAGGCCATCGCCTTCCGCCGGGCGGGCAAGCAGGTCCTCAACGCCGGCGACCCGGCGAAGAAGGGCGAAGGCGCGGCCGTCTGCCTGCCGGTCACCGGCGACCAGGTGGCCGTCGTGGGCGACAACGGCAAGGTGCTGATCTTCCCCGCCGCCGAGCTGCCCGAGATGCCGCGCGGCAAGGGCGTGAAGCTGCAGAGCTACCGCGAAGGCGGACTGCGCGACGCCCTTGTGTTCAACGCCGCCGACGGCGCCGCCTGGATCGACGCGGCCGGCCGCACCCGCACCTGGGAGGACTGGCGCGACTGGCAGGGCCGCCGGGCGGGCGCGGGCAAGCTGGCGCCCAAGGGCTTCCCGGCCACCAAGCGCTTCCGGCCGAAGTAAGCCGCCAAGCGGAACCTTAGGGCATGGCTGCGCTTTCCCGAGCCAGAAGGAGAGCGCCCCATGAACCGTATCATCTACATCGTCGGCCTCGTCGTCGTGGTCCTGGCGATCCTGTGGTTCTTCGGCCTCCGCTGAGGCCGTCGCCGACGGTCCTGGGCCGTGCTAAGCTTGCGCCAACGACCTGAGGGCGGCGGCTTCGCCAGACCCCTGTCGGTGACGGGAGCCTGACGCCTGTCCGCGGTCCTCTGGAGGAGGAAACCGGAGGTGTCGCAATGGCCGCCCAGGACCATGTCGGGAATCCATTCGAATATGTGCTGAAGCGGCTCGCGTGGGCCGTCTCGGGCGAGGGGCGACGACAGGACCCCGCCGCCCGCGCCGCGGCCCGCGTCATGCCGCAGGTGCGGAAGGTGACGGCGGCCGACCTGCGCGACGCGCTGCGCCGGGGCCTAAGCGACTTCGGCGCCGCCCGCGACGACGTGGTGTTCATCGCGGTGTTCTATCCGCTGGCCGGGCTGCTGCTGCTGGCCGCGGCCGCGCGCTACGACCTGCTGCCGATGATCTTTCCGCTGGTCTCGGGGTTCGCCCTGCTGGGCCCGGTGGCGGCCGTCGGCCTCTACGAGATCAGCCGCCGGCGCGAGCGGGGCGAGGACGTGAGCTGGATGGACGCCGCCAAGGTGTTCGGCTCGCCCGCCATCGGCCAGGTGCTGCAGATGGGGCTGATCCTGATCGGCCTGTTCCTGCTGTGGCTGGCGGCCGCCTACCAGATTAGCCTGATGGCCTTCGCCGACGCCCCGCCGGTGACCCTCGAGAGCTTCGTGCGCGAGGTCTTCGCCACCGGCGACGGCTGGCGCATGGCGATCGTGGGTATTGCGGTGGGCTTCGTCTTCGCCGTCGTGGCTCTGGCGATCAGCGTGGTCTCGTTCCCGCTGCTGCTGGACAGGCACGTCGACCTGGACGTCGCCGTCCGCACCTCGCTGAAGGTGGTGGCGCAGAACCCGGGAACGATGGCGCTGTGGGGGCTGATCGTGGCGGGCCTGCTGGTGCTGGGGGCGCTGCCGGCGCTGATCGGCCTGGTTGTCGTGGTGCCGGTGCTGGGGCATGCGACCTGGCACCTCTACCGCAAGGCGGTGGGGTAGGCGCACGAGTCTTGCCTCCCCTGCGGAGCGGGGGAGGGGGACGCGCCGGACATGCCGGACGGCGGATCGTCGTGTCTGTGGCAGGGTTCTGAGAGACCCCTCATCCGGCCTGCTGCGCAGGCCACCTTCTCCCGCAAGGGGAGAAGGCGGGTTCAGGTGGTGTCGTGGGGCGGCGGCTCGCCGGCCCGCTGGTGCGGGTAGGGCTCGGGCTTGAGGTCGAGGCGTTTGATGATGCGC
>NZ_JAPSKZ010000276.1 GCF_031181185.1 Phenylobacterium sp.
CTCCATGTAGCTCTCGAGCTACATGGAGAACGGCGCCTTCACGGCCACCTTCTTCTATGCCGAGGTCGACGGCCGGCCTGAGGACATCGGCGTCGCGCGCGCCTTCGAGGAACTGCGGTTCTTCTCCGAGAAGTTCGAGATCCTGGGCGTCTATCCGGCCGACCCGTTCCGCGCGAAGGCCTGATCGGCCGCGCAGCGGCGACTCGGCTCTGGGAACCAGAAAGCACGGAAGGACGCCTGCGGCGTCCCGCACGGAAGAGGCCGAGCCGACTTCTGTGCATTCAGTGGTTCGAATCTTTTCGGCCTTCGGCCGTTCAGCCTTCCTCGACCCACGCCTTCAGGAGCTGGTGGGCGATGGCCATGGGCGCGGGAGCGTTCACGCCGTCGTAGCCGCCGGCGAGAATCTGGCGGGCCTGGTCGCGGGTGAACCAGCGGACCTCGGAGAGCTCGGTCTGATCCGGCGTCCCCTCGTCATCCTCGACCTCGGCGATCAGGCCGATCATCAGCGACGACGGATAGGGCCAAGGCTGGGTCGAGTGGTAGCGGACCTGGCGCGTGCGAAGGCCCGCCTCTTCCGCCAGTTCGCGGGCGCAGGCCTCCTCGATGCTCTCGCCGGGCTCCAGGAACCCAGCCAACGCCGAGAACATGCCCTTGGGCCAGATCTCCTGGCGGCCCAGCATGCACCGCTCGCCGTGGTAGGGCAGCATGATCACGACGGGATCGGTGCGCGGGAAGTGCTCGGCCTCGCAGGCGGGGCACTGGCGCTTCCAGCCGCCGTCCTTCACCTCGGAGGGCTCGCCGCAGACCGCGCAATGGCGATGGCGGCGGCGCCACTCGAACATCGACTTGGCGGTGGCGCAGATGGCGGCCTCGGGCCCGCTTAGCCGAAGCGCGATCTGGCGCAGGTCGTGGAAGGCGCCCAGGCCCTGCAGGGGACCGTCGGCGGGATCGGCCTGGCCCTCCAGGTCGACGGCGAAGACGGCGGTCTCCTTCCAAAGCCCCAGGAACAGCAGCCGTTCGGAGCCGCCGGCGAGCTCGCCGGCCAGTCGTGCGGGCAGATAGGCGATCTGCACGCCCTGGCCGTCCTGCGTGGGCTCGACCAGCGGGCGGCCGTTCCAGACGGCGAGGGCGAGCGATTCCGGCGAGGCGAGTTGGCTGGCGAGCCAGGCGGCGTCGGGCCGGCGGTCGCTGGCGCGGTCCAGCGGGTTGCCGGCGAAGATGTTGGTGAAGGCGGAGAGGGCCATGCGCCTGTTCTAGTGCGGCCCAAGCTTCGGCGCGAGCGGCGTTCGGCGCAAAGGTGCGGGCCGCCCCTGTTGAGGGGCGGCGCCGCGATCGGTCTTACTGGGTCGGCGGGGTCGTGCCCGTCGAACCGGAGTTCGTGCCGCCGGTGGTGGGCGGGGTGGTCGTGCCAGTGGTCCCGGTCGTACCCGTGGTCGCGCCGGTGGTGTCACCGGTCGTGCCGGTGGTGGCGCCGGTCGTGCCCATCGCGCCCGTGGTGTCGGTCGCCGTGCCGGAGGCCGTCGTGCCCATCGCCGAAGCGTCAGGCGCGGTGGTCGTCCCCATGGCGGTGGCGTCCGTGGTGGCGGCGGGCGTTTCCGCCTGCTCGTTGTTCTGGCCGCCGCACGCGGCCAGGCTGCCCGCGACCAGTAGCGCGGCGGTGGTGGTGATCAGTCGAAACTTCACTTTAGGCCTCCCTGAAAGGACGACCCCCCGACGTGCGGACACTCTATCCGGAAGATCGGGCTCGCGAAATCGTGAATGTGAAGAATCGTCGCAGATTTCGCGCAGGTTCGGTGGGTGGGAGCTTGCGATTATCTTTTGATCATCGGCTCCCAAGGCTCAGCCTTACTGCGGCCGAAATGTAGAGGCCACCTCAAGGCGGCAAGCTTGGCCCAGGGAACGATCCGGCCGCGCGCCGGTTGGCGGGCTCAGGCTCCGGCTTTCCGGAGCGCCCCCCAGCACCAGAAGGGATCGCGCCATGAGTGAATGGAACAGAGGCGGCCGCAACGACGAATGGCGGCGCCAGTCCGAAGGTCGCAACCGCGACTGGCAGGACCGGGAACGCGAGCGGAGCTCGGGCCATGGCGACGACCGCGAGCAGCGCAGCTTCCATGGCGGCGACTACGCCCAGGGCGGCTCCGGCCAGGGCTATGGGTACGGGCCCGCCCAGAGCCGCGGGACGTCCGGCTACGCCCAGTCCGGCCAGGGCTATGGCGGCCAGAGCTACGGCCAAGGCTACGGCGGCGCTGGCCATCCGGGCCAGAGCTACGGCAGCGGCGAGAGCCACACCCAGCCTGGCCAGCATTTCGGTCAGCAGCCCTATGGCCAGCGCAGCTTCGGCGGGCATAGCCAGGGCGGCGGCAGCTACAGCGGAACCCAAGGCGGCGGCTGGAACCGCGGGCAGGACGAGCAGCGCTACGGTCAGCAGGGGCAGCAGGGCTACGGCCAGCAGGGTTATGGCCAGGGCGGCGCCGCCCAGTTCGGCGATCCGAACGAAGAGGTCCGGCGCGTGGCTGACGGCGACGCCGGCGGTCACGGCATGATGCGCATGTTCGGCGGCGGCCTTGCCGGGGGCCAGCATCGCGGCAAGGGGCCGAAGAACTACACCCGCTCGGACGAACGCATCCGCGAGGACATCAATGACCGCCTGGCCGACGACGCCTGGCTGGACGCCTCGGAGATCGAGGTGCAGGTCGAGAAGTGCGAGGTGACCCTCACGGGCACGGTGACCAGTCGTGAGGACCGGCGCCGCGCCGAGGACATCGCCGAGCAGGTCTCGGGCGTGAAGCACGTGCAGAACAACCTGCGCGTCCAGCAGCAGGGCGCGAGCGCGGCAGGCTCCGGCGCGATGGGTACGCGCGCGATGGGTTCGGGCGCGATGGGCGCCGACACGACCGGCGACC
>NZ_JAPSKZ010000277.1 GCF_031181185.1 Phenylobacterium sp.
CCTACGCTCTCGCCGTGGGCAGCGTCGCCGGCTGTATCCTGCTTCGGGCCGCGCTCGAACCGTTCGGCCAGTTCTATTACCTGCCCATGGTGCCGGCCGCCGTGGTCACGGCGCTGCTGACCCGTGCAGCCCCCACGGCACTGGCGATCGGTCTGGGCATCATGACGAACGTCCTGCTCGTGCCCCGGGAGGGGGTGATCGACACGATCGCGAACGCGAGCCTTTTCCTCGTGATCAGTTGGCTGCTGGCCGAGCTTTGCTGGGCGCAACGGCGGGTCTACCGCCAGTCGGCGTCCCTGCAGCGCGCTCTTGCGGGCAGAGACGCCGTGCTCGACACAGTGCTGGCCGCGGTTCCGGTCGTCATCCTCGACCGCGAAGGAAGGGTGCGACGCCTGACGCCCGCGGCCGCCAGCCTCTTCGGCGTGACGAACGCCGAAGCAAAAGGTTCGCCCTTCGCGGACGTGGTCGAGGACTTCGACCTGCACAGGCTGGAATCCGCGGCGTCCAGCGGTCCCCTGGAATCTCCGGCCGGCGAATGGAAGGGCCGCCGTCCGGACGGCCGCACGGTTCTGCTGAGCCTGCAGATGGGAGTGGTTCCGGAGGGCGGCGGCGACGATCACGTCGCCGTCTGCATCAGCGACGTGACCCACGTGCGTGCCGCGACCGCGCGGGCTCGGGAGCTGGACGCCCAGCTGAACCGCGTCTGGCGTCTCAACTCCCTCGGGCAGATGGCCGCCACGCTGGCGCATGAACTGAACCAGCCGCTGAGCGCGGCCGCCTCATACATGCACGCCAGCCAGCGCGACATGGCGCGTGCGGGGCCGCTTGGCGAAAGCGCCGGGCGCACGCTTGAGCTGGCCAAGATGCAGGTCCTGCGCGCCGGTGAGATCATCCGGCGCATGCGCGACCTTCTGGCGACCGGCGGCGCTCCGCTTGAGCGACAGCGGGTCTCGTCGATGATCGACGATCTGCAGCCCTCTCTCGTGCTGCTGGGGCGGGATCTGGGCATGGAGGTGCGGGTGGAGGTCGACCCGCGCGCCGACGCGGTCATGGCCGAACGCATCCAGTTCCAGCAGGCTGTCCTCAACCTGGTCCGCAACGCCATCGAGGCCGCATCGTCCAAGCAGGAACCCGTCGTCATCGTCAGCGGCCGACGGACCCAGGATGGGTATGTCGTGTCCGTAGAGGACAACGGTCCGGGCGTCCCGGCGAACGACATAGACTCGGTCGTCGGGCCGGCGAGATCGGGCAAGTCGAACGGCATGGGTCTGGGGCTGTCAGTGACGCGCACCATCGTCGACGCCCACGGCGGCGCTCTCGTGGTCGGCCGGAGCCGGCTCGGAGGGGCCGCGTTCTCGATCCACCTGCCACTTGAGGAGGAGGCGGCATGAAGTCGGACGCATCCGTCTTCGTCATAGATGACGACGCGGCGGTGCGGGATTCCCTGATCGTCCTGCTGCGCGGCGAAGGGATGCGCGCCCGCGCCTTCGCAAGCGGCGTCGATTTCTTCAACCAAATGCCTGAGGACCGCACCGCCTGCGTGATTACGGACGTACGCATGCCCGGTCTGGACGGCGGGGAGGTCGTGCGCCGATTGGCTGCCATGCCGGATCGTTCGTGGGCGATGATCGTCATCACAGGACACGCCGACGTCGCCACGGCGGTTCAGCTGATGAAGTTGGGAATCGTGGACTTCATCGAAAAGCCGATCGACCCGGCGCGACTGGTGGACACCGTCCGGGGCGTGCTCGGGCGCATCGGCGAGGACACCCTCCGGCGCGACCGGCGACAGGCCATCCGCGGCCGCCTGGGAACGCTAACGCCCCGGGAGCGACAGGTGTTCGACGATCTTGTGGAGGGCCTGTCGAACAAGGCGATTGCGCAACGGCTGTCCATCAGCCCGCGCACTGTCGAGATCTTCCGGGCCCGGGTGATGGAGAAGATGGCGGCCGACAATCTCTCGGCCCTGGTCCGGATGGGTCTTGCCGTCGCCGCAGACTGAGCCAGGCCTGCGCCTTATCCAGCCGGTCGACGATACGCGCGAAGTCCGCGAGCGAGCGGGTCAGCCGGTCGATCTTGTAGACCACAATAGTGTCGACCAGTCCCGCATCCACGTCCTCCAGCAGACGCGTGAGTCCGGGTCGCTCGATGTTGCCGCCTGAGTAGCCGCCGTCGTCGTAGACCGCCGGCAGCACCTTCCGCCCTCGCTCGCCCGGCTGCGGATGTAGGCCTCGCAGGCCTCTCTCTGCGCATGAAGGCTAGCGAAGGCCTGATCCAGACCCTCTTCGCTGCTCTTCCGCCCGTCGCCCTCCCGGGCCATCCGCAGCAGTTCCCCTGCACGCGGCCCGGCGCCGACAGGGTCGTCCGGTCGACCATGCGTCCGCTCGTGGTCCGCAGCTGCTGCATCAGAGACCACCAGCGCCAGCCCCAGCGCCCCGTGCCGCTTGACCAGCAGGACGAACTCCCCGCCGGCACGCAGGCCGTCCGCGTAGGGTCCGCCGCCACCACGTCCGCCCCCAGAGGCGGCGCCCCGGCCCCGGCCAGCGCCCCGAAGACCTCGCCGACGCCGAACTCGTGCAGCAGCGCCATCTGCCCGTCCAGGCCTAGGCCAGGGCGTGGGTGCGCCCCCCACCACCAGCCAGGCGTGGCCCCATCGGCTCGCCCCAGCGCAGGATCACGGCCCGCGCCGGATAGTCCCGCGCCGCCGCCCGGGCGGCCACGGCCGCGGCGAGCTCGGGCGAACAGCCCAGCGCCCGCACGATGGCCTCGGCCAGACCCCCGGGCTCAGCCGCCAACGGCCCCCGCGCGGTTGCGGACCAGGTCCTCCACCACCGCGGGGTCGGCCAGGGTCGAGGTGTCGCCCAGCGCGCCCACCTCGTTCTCGGCGATCTTCCTCAGGATGC
>NZ_JAPSKZ010000278.1 GCF_031181185.1 Phenylobacterium sp.
CTTCGCGCGGCACGCCCTGCATCAGGTCGCGGCCTTTCACCTCGATCGAGAGGCCTTCGCCGTCGGCCGGCGCGCGGGCCGTGCCGATCTCCTTCTTGATGCGCTCGGCCGTGGTCTCGCCGATCAGCAGGTTATGGTTGCGGCGCATGTAGCTGATGATCGCCTCGTCCATCTTGTCGCCGCCGACGCGGACCGAACGCGAATAGACGATGCCTGAGAGCGACAGGACGGCCACCTCGGTGGTGCCGCCGCCGATGTCGACGACCATCGAGCCGGTCGGCTCGTGGATCGGCAGGCCGGCGCCGATCGCCGCGGCCATCGGCTCGTCGATCAGCCCCACGCGGCGACCGCCGGCGTTGAGGCACGAATCGTTGATGGCCCGGCGCTCCACCGCGGTTGCACCCGACGGCACGCACACGATCACCTTCGGGTTCACGAAGCCCTTTCGGTTGTGAACCTTGCGGATGAAGTACTTGATCATCTCTTCGGCGACTTCGAAGTCGGCGATGACCCCGTCACGCATCGGGCGGATGGCTTCCATGTGCCCGGGCGTGCGGCCCAGCATCTGCTTGGCCTCGATGCCGACGGCGTGGACCACCTTGCGGCCCCCCACATTGCGCAGCGCAACGACGGAGGGCTCGTTCAGCACGATGCCCTTGCCCTTCATGTAGATGAGGGTGTTGGCGGTTCCGAGGTCGATGGCGATGTCGTTCGAGATCGCGCCGAAGAGGGATGAGATCATGCAGGGCCCTGGTGGATGGGGGCTGAATATGCTGAACGCCAGGGGTCCGAGGCGGCCCGACTGACGCTGTGAACAATGCGTCGAGTCGCTACGGTCTGTCTGGCGGGTTCGAACGTCCTCTGCCCTGCCCCATTTGCCATTTCAAGGCTTAAAGAGCGGTGTGCGCTCTCGCGTCGCGCGCGAGTTTTCCAGCGCAGGTTCGCCTCGTCTTCGCCACGAATCCGGTGCAGCCGCCCTACTCGTCGGCCGCCGCCCGCGAGACCCGGCGGTCCAGCAGCAGCAGCGACAGGATCACGGCGAAGCCGAAGGCCACGAGAATCGCCGCCAGCGCGTGGGCCTTGTCCCACTCCAGGGCCTCGACCAGCCGGAAGATCTCGATGGAGACCACGTCGGTGCGGCCAGGAATGCCGCCGCCGATCATCAGCACGACGCCGAATTCGCCGATCGTATGGGCGAAGCTTAGCACGGCGGCTGTGACATAGCCCGGCGCCGCCAGCGGCAGGGCCACGCGGACGAAGGTCGCCCAGCCGGTGGCGCCGAGCGTGGCGGCGGCGTCGAGGTTCTGCTGGCCGATGGCGCGGAACGCGTTGCGCAAGGGCTGCACCGCGAACGGCAGCGAATAGACGACTGATCCGATCACCAGCCCCGTGAAGGTGAAGGCGAGCGTCCGGACGCCCAGCGCCTGCAGCGGCGCCATCAGCGGACTTTCGGGGCCGAGCGCGATCAGCAGATAGAAGCCCAGCACCGTGGGCGGTAACACGACCGGCAGCGCCACCACCGCGCCCACCGCCTCGCGCCACCACGCGCGGCTGCGCGCCAGCCACCAGGCCAGCGGCGTGCCGACCACCAGCAGGATGAGCGTGGTGACCGCCGCCAGCTTCACCGTCAGCCAGAGGATCGGCAGAAGACCGCTCACCGGACCTCGTAGCCGTACTTGCGGATCACCGCCTTGGCCTCGGGCGTCTTCAGGAAGGTCATGAAGGCGCGGGCCGCTGGATTGCTCGCCGCGGCCTTCAGCAGCACCGCCTGCTGATCGATGGGCGTGTGCAGGTTGGCCGGCACGAGCCAACGCGAACCGCCCTTCTCAGCCACCACCTGCGACAGGGCGACGAAGCCCAGTTCGGCGGCGCCGGTGCGGGCGAACTGGTAAGCCTGGGTGATCGAGGCGCCCTGCACGACCTTGGGCCGGACGCGGTCGTACACCCCCAGCCTCTGCAGCGTCTCGACGGCGGCCAGGCCATAGGGCGCGGTCTTGGGATCGGCGATGGCCAGCTTCTCGAAGCCGCCCCGCGCGAGCACCTGGCCGCGGCCGTCCACCCGTTTCGGATCACGACTCCACAGCACCAGCCGCCCGGTGGCGTAGGTGAACCGGGAGCCGGCGACCGCCATTCCATCCGCCTCCGCCTTCTGCGGCCGCTCCACGTCCGCCGACAGGAAGACCTCGAACGGCGCACCGTTGGCGATCTGGGTCAGGAACTGGCCGGAGGAGCCGAAGCTGAGCGTGGCCCTGTGGCCGGTCCTGCGGGCGAATCGGTCGGCAATCTCACGGGCCGGTTCGGTGAAGTTGGCCGCCACCGCCACCTGCACCTGGGCGGCGCGGGCGAGCGTCGGGATCGCAAGCGCGATCAGCAGGCTGGCGAGCAATCGGATCATCGTCGAAGCTTAGCCGATGCCGCGGGTCAGGGGACCAGCGCCTCGACGACCGCGCTGACCTGTCCGCCGGATTCCTTCACCCCGCCGCCCACGGCGTAGATCCGGCCGCGCACCGCCGCGCCAGCCAGGCCGTGGCGCGGCGTGCGCATGGCGGGCTCAGGCCGCCAGGCGTCGGACTTGGGATCGTAGGACCAGCAGTCGGCGATCACGCCAGGGCCGCCTTCGCCGCCGAAGACGTAGAGCCGGCCGTTCAACGCCGCGCCCGAGAGCCCGCCGGCGGCCCGCGGCATGGGCCGCAGCGTCTCCCAGCGGTCGGTCTTCGGATCGTAGCGATCGAGGCGGGCCGAGTTGCCCTCGCCTACGCGCCGGCCGCCGGCCAGGTAGAACAGGCCCCCGATGGCCGCGCCGGTGGCGCTGTTGCGCGCCTCCGGACATGGGGCGGCGGCCTCCCAGCGGCCGCTGCGGACATCGAACACCTGATGCGTCGCGACGTC